>JBBQJF010000018.1:0-28386 GCA_038325665.1 Dehalococcoidia bacterium
GAGGCCCTTCTTCGCCACCTGTGCGCCGTTGCGGTTGGAGATGGGCACGATCACGGCGTCATCGATCAGTATCTGGTTGAGCTTCTTGATCATGTCGGTGCGCTTGACCACATCCATCTCGGCCCGCGATGCGTCCCACAGCTTGTCGTATTCGGGATTTTGGTAGCGGGTGATGTTGCGGCCGGACCACTTATTTGCCTTTTGCGCCGCGGCCGACGACACACCGAGCTGCAAAAAGATGTGCGGGTCGATGCCGGGGCCGGTGTTGTACATCTGGATGTCGGTGAGGAACTGGGGATAGCTGTCGGGGTTGGTCGATTCGCCGAAGTAGACGTTCTGGTTAACGACCTTCAGTTCGACCTGCATGCCGAGCGACTCGAAGTCCTTCTTGAGGATCTGTTGGGTCTTCTGTCGCACCGAATTCTCGGAGGTCTGGTAGACCAGCTTCATCTTCTTGCCGTCTTTGGCGCGGATGCCGTCCGAGCCTTTGACCCAGCCGGCCTCGTCGAGCAACTGGCCGGCCTTTTGCAGGTCGAACAGCCACTTGCCCTGGTCGGCCGGGGCGTACTTCTTCGGATTGAAGACGAAGTAGGTGCCGGACACGCCTAACGGTCCGTACAGCTCCTCGTTGATCAGCTTGCGGTTGATCGCCATCGAAATCGCCTGCCGCACCTTGGGGTCGCTGAGGAACGGATGCTTGGACTTGATGCTGGACCGCTCGCCGTCTACCTCGGTATGGGGGTCAGCGAAGTTGAACTGAAGGTGCTCGGTGCCGGCGCTCTGGTTGAGCACGACCGTGCCGACGCCGGCTTTCTCCAGACTCTGAAGCACGTCGGCCTCGACCTGCATGTTCCAGGCAAAGTCGTACTCACCGGTCTGGAGCACGGCACGGGCCGCCGACGTCGCATCGCCGCCGCCCTTGAGTTCGATCTTGTCAAAGAAGGGCCGGTTGGGGACATGGTAGTTCGTATTAATCTCGGCCAGGATCAGATCACTGGGTCGGAAATCCGTGATCTTGTACGGGCCGGTGCCCATCGGCTTGAGGTTGAAGGGCGCGTTGCGCGATTCGGCGCCCTTGAACGGGGTGAGGATGTGCTTGGGGAAGATGTGCCCGCGGCCGGACGTGAACGCCACCGCCCAGAACGGCGTCGCTTCCTTGAAGTTCACCTTCACCGTGAAGTCATCGATCTTCTGCACCGATTCGACGCCGGCGTAGTCGCCGCTTGAGGTGGTCGCGGTCGCGGGGTCTTTCACGTAGTCAAACGTGAAGACGACATCCTCGGCCGTGAACGGTTTGCCGTCGTGCCAGGTGACATCGCGCTTGAGCTTCCAAGTCACCGACCGGCCGTCGGCCGCCACACCGCCGTTTTGAGCGCTGGGCACCTCGGCCGCGAGGATTGGGAACAACTCGCCATCGGCGTTGAACGCGGCTAGAGGCTCGGTGAACAGACGTGAACCGTCGAAGTCTTTCGTGCCGGAGGCGAGGTGGGCGTTGAGCAACACCGGCCCCTGCCATCACAGCAGTTTGAGCGTGCCGCCGCCGCCGCGCTTGGTGGGCTGGAACTCGGCCGAGGCCGGCGCCGTGGCGGTGCTGAACGTTGCTCGGCTGGCAGTGCCGCCGCCGCCCTCCTTGTTCGATGCGCCGCACGCTTGCAGCATGGCCGCGATCGCCGGGATGGTGATGCCCGCCGCGACCATCTTACTGATGAAACTCCGGCGCTCGATCCGGCCCGCTTTGAGGTCCTCCACCAACTCGGGTACGGTCCAATCCTCCGACATTAGGCTGCCCCTCCTCCTACGCCCCAATCGAACTGATCGTGCCGGCCTTCAGGGTGTTGCCCCGACCCGCCGCCGCACCGCACCCACTCGCAACCTCTCGAATTGACCACCTCCCGAACCGGCAGCCGCCGGCGTGGCGCTTGGGAAGTCGTTCGCCCATCATCGTGTCTATCAATGTCCGTCAATGTCTGACGCGACCCCATGTCGGTGGATGACCGCTGCTGGACTCACCACGGATGGGTTATCGCGCTGCTCCACGCGAAATGAAGTCGGTCGCCCGATGGTAGTTGCTCTATGTTGCGCGCTTATTACGGGTGAATGAATAGCAGGATAACATGCCCTGTCAAGTGCATCGCGCCGCCGCCGGCGCCGCGGCGACACCGCCCGTAGACCCCCTGCCGCGATACCCGTTGTGGCGACGAAGACGCGCGAAAGTCCGCATTACGACCATCGGTGTACCGGCGATCTCCCGACGGCACGGCGTTGGGTGGACCCGTTCGGGGGAGGATAGAACCGAGCGTCGCACGTCGCATGTTCGCGGGCTGGTCAGGGTGTGCGCGGGTTCGGACGCCGCCGCGCAATGATTAAGACTTTGCTAAATCCGTGGACGGGCATCCGGGCAATGCTATGATAGTAAGTGGAAGTGAGTGGAGGTGGTCGCAATGCGATCGCGTCAATGGCATCGCGATGGTGGTCTTCAAGCGCGGATGATCTTCGTCTACGCGCTTTTGGCAGGCATCTATCTGTTCTTCATGGGCGCGTTGATGTACGCCGGCTTCAACCCGCTGCTGATCGTGGTGGTCGCCGGCGGCCTGTTCTTCGTGCAGTACTTCTTCTCGGACAAGATGGTGCTCGCCTCGATGGGTGCGCACGAGGTCACGCCGGCCCAGGCGCCGGAACTGCATTCGATAATCGGCCGGTTGGCCCAGCAGATGGACCTGCCAATGCCGAAGATCGCGATCATGCAGACGGAGATGGCGAACGCCTTCGCCACCGGCCGTGGACCGAAGAACGCGGTCGTGTGCGTCACCACCGGCATCATGAACCGGCTGGAACGTGACGAGCTGGAGGCGGTGCTCGGTCACGAGATGGCGCACGTCAAGAATCGTGATGTGCAGGTGATTACGATCGCCAGCTTCTTCGCGACGATCGCCGCATTTATCATGCAGTGGGGCCTGTACCTCGGCATGGGCATGGGCGGCGGTCGCGACCGTGAGGACCGCAACGGCGGCGCTCCGGCTTTCATCATCGTCTATCTCGCGTCGATCGTGACCTGGGTCGTGAGCTTCTTCCTCATCCGTGCGCTCTCGCGCTATCGCGAACTGGCGGCAGATCGCGGGTCGGCGGTTGTCACCGGCTCGCCCAGCACACTCGCCTCGGCGCTGGTCAAGATCAGCCAGAGCATGGCCCGCATCCCCGAACGCGACCTGCGCGAAGTCGGCGCGCTGAATGCCTTCTTCATTTTCCCGTCGTCCAAGGGCAAAGGGTTCTCGTTTGGCGAGTTGGTATCGACCCATCCCAGCCTCGAATCGCGTCTCGCCCAACTCCAGCAGATTCAGCGCCAGATGGAAGGCATTCGCTAGATTGGGAATGAGAAGAACCGCCAAGACGCCAAGAGCGCCGAGATGCGCCAAGATCGACAACAGTGACTCTTGGCGGTCTTGGTGTCCTTGGCGTCTTGGCGGTTCAATTCGTCCCCGGTTGGGAGTAGGACATGGGGTTTCTCGACACGCTGTTTGGGCGCAGCAAGCCGGTGAAGTCGCAAACGGAAAAGCTGTTCGCGATCTCGACGGCGCGCGTGACGCTGGAGCTACAACTGGGGCTGACGCCGAGCACGCACGCGGGAGTCGTCTACAAGCCGGTGCAATCGTCCGGGTTTGAGGATGCCGAGCGCGAACTCACCGAAATGCTGGTGTTGGGTGCGCGCGAGACTGGATCGCGCATCACGCAACAGCGCGATGAGTTCGGCTATCAATGGGTGTTGGTCACGGACGATGGCTTCGAAGATCTGGTCGCCACGATCCACATGGCGTCGCTGACGCTCCAAGACAAGGGCTTTCGCGACCAGTTGCTCGCCTCCGTGTTCCGATTCGACAAGAACGGCCAGCCCATCTATTGGATGTACAACTACAAGCGCGGCGCATTTTACCCATTCGCGCCGCTCCCCGGTCAGCGGCGCGACAATGGTGAGGAGCTGCGCTATGCTGCCCTCATGGAGAGCGAACTCCCGGTAGAGAAGCAGACCGAGCAGTGGTACCCTCTGTGGGGAATACCGTTTTAGCTCACGGGGCATAGGTCACAGGGCATAGGTCACAGGGCATAGGTCATCGGTCATCGGTCACAGGGGAGACGAGCGGGTCACAAGCCGGCGGTCGTGGCTCGCCGGCATGGGTACCGAATTCGGTCCCTAAAACCTATGACCTAAGACCTAAGGCCTATGACCTCCATAGGAGGTTGGTTGATGGGGATGTTTTCCCGGATGTCCACGATATTTAAGGCGAAGATGAGCAAGGCGCTCGACAAGGCGGAGGATCCGCGCGAGACACTAGATTACTCGTATGAGAAGCAACTTGAGATGCTGCAAAAGGTCAAGCGCGGCATCGTCGAGGTCACGACCGCGAAGAAGCGCCTGGAGCTTCAGCTCGCCAAGCAAAATGACGATGTCGCCAAGATGGACGGGCAGGCGCGTCAGGCGCTGACACAGGGTCGCGAAGACCTGGCCCGCATCGTGCTTCAGCGCAAGGCGGCAGCGATGGAGCAGCACACCAGCCTGCAAACCCAGATAACCGATCTTGACGCTCAGCAGACCAAGCTTGTCGATGCCGAATCGCGGCTGGCGGCCAAGGTCGAGTCGTTCCGCACCCGCAAAGAGGTGATCAAGGCCACCTACTCGGCGGCCGAGGCACAGGTGCGCATCGGTGAGGCTGTCTCCGGCATCTCCGAGGAGATGACCGATGTCGGCATGGCGATTGATCGCGCCGAGAACAAGACGCAGCAACTCCAGGCGCGCGCCTCGGCGATTGATGAACTGACGACGTCCGGGGTGCTGGCCGACCCGACAATCGGCGGTTCCGGTAGCGATATCGACCGCCAGCTCGCGCAGCTTTCCTCGGCCTCGACCGTGGATGCGGACCTCGCGCGTATGAAGGCCGAGCTTGGGCCAGGACCCTCGACCAAGCAACTGGAGCCGGGACGATGATCATCCGTTTGCTTGGTGAAGGTCAGTTCCAACTCTCGGGCAAGGACTTGGATGTGCTCAACGAGGTCGACAACCAAATCGTGGAGGCGCTCGCGAATAGTGACCAACCGCGATTCGCGTCGCTGATGAACCAGTTGTGCGAACTCGTGCAGCACCACGGCACACGCCTGCCCCCCGAGGAGATCCGCGAGTCCGACCTGATCATCCCCCATCCCGAGTCCACCATGGAAGAGGTGCGGGAGATGTTCTCGGAGGAAGGACTGATTCCCGGATAGGTCACTGGTTATAGGTCCAAGGTCAACGGTTACGGGGCATACAGAAGACGGGGACTGACGCTTCGTATGAAGGCAGTCCCCGTCTTTCCTGTGACCTATGACCTGCGACCTGTGACCTACTTGGTCTTTTCGTCCAACAGATCGGCCAGTTCGTCGATCTGCGCGGTGCGCCAGCCGGCCCACACCGGGCCTTCCTGGAACTTCTTGATGTCGTCGGCGGCTTCCTCGCGGCTGCGCGTGCCGACAATGTCGCGCATTTGGGGCAGTTCGTCGTTCGCCTTCTGAGCGCGCTCGATCCAATGCAGGATGTATTTATGATCCTTGGTGTAGAACACCAGGGTGGGGATGCTCTGGAACTGTCCCTCCTTGAGGAACTCGTTCATGATATCGACGTTCTGATCGCGCGGGAAGATGCGCAGTTCCAGGCCCGTCGCTTCGGCGATGCGCGCCGCCACCGGCATGCCGCGGTAGACATCGGGGCACCAGTCCTCGCCCAATACTAGTAGCTTTGCTGGTCCGTTAGGCCGTGCCATAAGTTCCTTGTAGCGGGCGGCCTGCGCGCTGGTGAGCTTGGTATTCTCGTAGTTCTGCTCGAAGCGGTCCTGGTTAACGCCGATCGTGGCGATATAATCCTGGTACGTCATGCCGGATGCGAACCGCTCCGGTGTCACCACGCTTGCCTGCTGGACCATCTCGTGAATCCTCCTGTGAAGTTGGGGGACTAATTGCTCCCCAACTCCCTTCTGACGGGGGCATCGCCCCCCGAACCCCTGGAAATGGGGATACCACACGCTCCCCAGCCCCTTTGGGCGGGAGCGTCACCCCCGTGACCCGCCTAACGCCCAACGACTCCATACCCCGATGGTGACCATCCAGACGATGGGCGCTCCCGTGGCCACGCAACGTCACTGGCGGACGCGCCAAACGTGCGCGGAGCGTCAACGCGCGGTTAGTGTACGCTGCCCCGCGACAAGGGGCAATGGAAGAAGTAAGACGCTATACTTCGGTGCGCGTCTGCCGTCTCCGACACACGGCTCCGCCCATTGCTCGCACCCTTTGACGCTGGAGCACGGAATCGCGAAGCGACTCTCGCGGCGTCATGCTGTGCCGATCTCCTGCATGTATCACCTATCTGGATGGTGTTGTTGCCGCTCCGCCGAGATAGCATTCCCTCACGGTGGTTACGTCGCTCGATCGCGGACCGAGCATGTACGCGCGTACCACACGCAGTTGTCGCGGATAAATCCGGCCCACGCCATCATCGGAAGCACCCGCGTTGGTGGATGCCGCGGCATGTGCCGTGGCGCGGGCGATTCACCCCTGCCCGCTCCTTCCACTCTACCTTGCTAGGGTGGGGCCGCCCGTGGACGTGCATCGCGCGTGCGGGCGGCGTGTGCCGGTACAGCCGGGAGGGTGAGGGGCGGGACGTTCGGTGGCCCGAGCAACTTGGCACTCTCACGGAAGGAGCATGGTATGGACGAGCAATCGATGAACGGCGACCTGGCGAAGGTTCCACGCGTCGGAGAGGGCGACTATCTCACGACGAATCAGGGCGGGAGGATCGGCGACAACCAGAACTCTCTGCGAGCGGGTGCGCGCGGGCCGACGTTGCTGGAGGATTTTCAGCTCCGCGAGAAGATCACGCACTTCGACCACGAGCGCATCCCCGAGCGGGTCGTTCATGCCCGTGGCTCGGGCGCGCATGGTTCGTTCCAGGTCTACGAGTCGATGGCCGAGTACACCATGGCGAAGGTGCTGCAGGATCCCTCGGTCACCACACCCGTGTTCGTGCGCTTTTCCACCGTGAGTGGCGCCCGTGGGTCGGCTGATACCGCGCGGGATGCGCGCGGCTTCGCCGTGAAGTTCTATACCGAGGAGGGGGTCTGGGATCTAGTCAGCAACAACATCCCGGTATTTTTCATCCAGGACACGGTCAAGTTCCCCGATCTGGTGCATGCCTTCAAGCCCGAGCCGCACCATGAGATACCCGGCGCCTCGACGGCGCACGACACATTCTGGGATTCTATTTCGCTGACGCCTGAGTCGATGCACATGATCATGTGGGTGATGTCTGACCGTGGCATTCCGCGCAGCCTGAGCATGATGGAAGGCTTTGGGGTCAATACCTTCCGCTTTGTCAACGAGCAGGGCGTCTTCCGGTTGGTCAAGTTTCACTGGAAGCCGGTCCTCGGCGTGCATTCGCTCGTGTGGGACGAGGCGGTCAAGCTGGCCGGGCGCGACCCCGACTTCCACCGCCGCGACTTGTGGGACGCGATCGAAAAGGGTGACTATCCCGAGTTCGAGCTGGCCGTGCAGTTGATTGACGAGGCGGACGAATTGTCGTTCGACTTCGATCCGCTGGATGCGACCAAGATCTGGCCGGAGGAACTGGTCCCCGTGAAGCGGGTCGGCAAAATGACGCTGAATCGCAACCCGGAAAACTTCTTCGCGGAAACCGAGCAGGTCGCGTTTCACCCTGGACATGTGGTGCCGGGCATCGACTTCTCGAACGATCCGCTGCTCCAGGGCCGGCTATTCTCCTATCTCGATACACAGATAAACCGGTTCGGCAGCCCGAACTTTGCCCAGATTCCGATCAACCAGCCCCACGCGGCCGTCAATAACAATAACCAGGACGGCCATATGCGGTACCGCAACAAGTCCGGCCGGGTCAACTATGAGCCGAACATGCTCAACGACGGCCGTCCGATGGAGGCGCCGCGTGAGGCCAGCGGGTACGTGAGTTATCCCGAGCAGGTCAGCGGACCGAAAGTGCGACAGCGCAGCCCTACCTTCGCCGATCACTATACCCAGGCCGCGATGTTCTGGCGCAGCCAGTCGCCGCCCGAGCAGGACCACATCGTCGAGGCGCTTCAGTTCGAGTTGAGCAAAGTGGAAACGCGTGAGATTCGTGAACGGATGGTGATGCATCTGGCGCGGATCGATGACGGTTTGGCGGCCAGGGTCGCGCCCGCGGTCGGTGTATCGGTACCCTCCGGTGTCGAGGCGGCCGTCACCACGAGGCTCGCGCCGGAGACCAGTATGGCCAACACGGTGAAGGACACGGCCAAGGGCCGCCGGGTCGCTATCCTCGTCGCGGCCGGGGTGGACGGCGCGCAGGTGACGGCGATGAAGACGGCGTTGAGCGAGGCCGGCGTTCATGCCGAGGTGGTGGCAAAGCATCTCGGGACGGTCGTGGGTGGCGGCCAAGAGGTCGCGGTCGATAAGACGATTGCGGCGACAGGGTCGGTCATGTACGACGCGGTGTATATTCCCGGCGGGCAGCAGGGCATCGAGGCGCTCAAGATGGACGGCAACGCCGTGCACTTCGTCACCGAGGCATTCAAGCACTGCAAGCCGTTGGCGGCGATCGGTGAGGCGGTCGATCTGGTGATGCCGGCAGTGACGGCCGGGGCACGCAACGGCGCCACGCCGGACAGCGGGCAGTTGGGAGCGCAAGGGGTGTTCATCAGCCGCCAGTCGTCGGACGTGAGTGCTCTCGCGCGGCAATTCATTCAGGGCATCGCGCAACATCGCTTCTTCAACCGTGAGCAGAAGGACATGATTCCGGCATGACCGGCCGGTAGACGAGCCGTACTACAGTCTCACTTTCTCGCGGCTGAATCTGGGCAGAATTTCCCGTGCGCGTGGCCGGGGGTGGGTGTTCAGATTCGCCGTGGGCCTGACGCCGGCGGCACGGACCCGAAGTGAGGCTGTAGCATTAGGCTTCCCCCGCCTTGACCTCGTTCCAGAGCGCGTCCATGCCCTCGAGACCGATGGCCGCTAGATCGAGGCCCCGCGCACGGGCGAGCGCTTCGACCCCGCCGAAGCGGCGCGCGAATTTGCGACCGGCCTGCCGCAGCGCTTCCTCGGCGTCGAGCGAGAGCCAGCGCGCGACGTTGGCGAGCACGAACAGAATGTCGCCGAATTCATCCAGCCGCTGATCGTGGGTTTCCGTCCGGCGCAACTCACCCAGTTCTTCGGTCAGCTTGTCGAGCACCTGGTCAAGATTCGGCCAGTCGAATCCGGTCCGCGCCGCCCGTTCCTGCACCGCCTGCGCGTAGGCGAGGGCCGGCATCGCGGCCGGCACACCTGCCAAGATCGACTCCTCGCCGCCCTTCTCCTGACTCTTGATCCGTTGCCATGACCGCCACTGCTCCTCCACGGAGGTGATCACCGCGTCGCCAAAGACGTGTGGGTGGCGGCGCAACAGCTTCGCCGCGATATGCGCGAACACATCGCCGTAGGTGAACTCGCCCGCCTCCTCCGCGATCTCGGTGTGGAGGGTCACTTGTAGCAGTAGGTCACCCAATTCCTCACACAGCCGCTCCGGGTCGTTCGCGTCGAGCGCGTCCAGCACCTCGTACGTTTCCTCGAGCACATAACGCTTCAGCGTCGCGTGCGTCTGCTCCCGGTCCCACGGACAACCGTCAGGCGCGCGCAGGCGGTGCGTGATCGCGCGCAACGCCTCGAACGTACGCGGGTTCTGCTCCACGGCGAGGGCGGGCAGGTACAAGCAGGCGAGGTGGTTAAACCGACCCTCTGCTCGGTCGATCTCGGCCAGCGGCATTGTCTCGACCGATGGACCATCCGGCGTGCCCGCGTTCCGCACGATCGTGACCGCGTGGTCGGCGGGATAGAGTTCGAGCAGCGCCAGCTTGACGTCTGAGGCGACACGCCGGCCGTACACTTGTGCGACGAGCGCCGGGCGCATCGGATCGAGCCGCGGATCGAGCGCATCGACGAGTTGGAACCCGGCCGCCAGCGGATCGACCCGAAGCGCGGTGCAGACCGGCTCGATAAAGCTTAGCCCATCGACCACGCGCACATCCCCGCCCGTATCCGCCGCCCACGCCAGCAGCCCGCGCACGGTGGCCTCGGCCACCAGCGGATGGCCCGGCACCGCGTAAACAACATCGGTGTCCGCGGCCATGCGGACCAAACGCTCCACGATGTCAACGTACAGCTCGTCGAAGTTCTCACGCGTGTCGTACAACTCGTCGAAGCTGTGGGCCGGTCCGGCCAGGGCCAGTCCGGCGACCGTCGGATGGCGCAAGGTGCGGAACCACACCTCGTGCGCGGCTTCGAGGACGGCGCGGGCGCGCACCGTGAGGAGGTCCGGTTCGCCGGGACCGAGACCGACGATCGTGATGGTCATACGCGTGTTCCTCGTGGGGCTTGGGAGTCACCCCCGGGCGCCGCCGTGGCGCGCCGGCGGCGTGGGAGAGCGACGCGCCGCGTCTGATATGCTTGGCATGATCGTATCGGCCCGCGGGGGCGAAGGGAAAGGGCGACGATGGGTGGATTCGCGGGCATGGGCGACGGGTCGCGCGCATCAGGGGCGATCCGCTGGCTGGCGCGCGCCGGCGCGGCGCTGTTCGTGATTAGCGTGCCGCTGGCCCTCATCGGCAGTAACGTGCGCTACCTATTCGGCGAGCAGCGGCTCTACACCTTCGCCGTCAATCGCTACGACGTGCCGGCTGTCACCGGGATTCCCAAGCCGGAATTGATTCGCGCCACCCACGAGTTGCGCCGCTACCTGTTCGGCCCGGATGAATATCTACGCATTGAGGTCACGGACAGCGGCGGGCAGGTGGGGCCGTTGTTCAACCCGCGTGAGGTGCTGCACATGCGCGATGTGCGGGCACTCGTGCAGGGAATCTTTCGGGTGCAAGAGGTGGCGATTATCGTGGCACTGGGCTATCCGGCGCTGCGCATCATGCTCGACCGCCGCCGTGGCGCGTATGCCATCGCCTCGCTGACCTGGCTGACCGCGCTCGGCTTCAACCTGGCCGCGATTGCCTTTGGTGTGACCGCGGCTCTCGGATTTGACCGGCTGTTCACCCGCTTCCACACTCTCAGCTTCAGCAACGACCTATGGCTGCTCGACCCGGCGCGCGACCATCTCGTCCAACTGTTCCCGTTCGCGTTCTGGCAGCTTTCGGCCGGGCTGCTAATCGGCATGACCTTGCTCGAGTCGGCGCTCCTTGCCCTCGGCGCGTGGTGGTACCTGCGCCGCAATCCGCGACCGGACGAGGACCGGCAGGGCGACCAACCCGCGGCCGATCCGGAACCCGAGACGAGGAGCGCCGAGGCCAAGGTGTAGGCGAAACCCGGTGGACTGCCCGCGGCCGGCATGGATCGAAGCCGCTCGCTAGTTGCGAGACACCCCGCCGCAGGCGCAGCCGCCGCCTCCACAACCGCACCCGCCGCCCACCGGCTCGGTCGCGCCGTTCGCGCCGCGGGTGAGGGTCGCGAAGGTCGAGAGTGTACGGGACGCGCCGCCGTGACCCTCCGGGCAGACCGCTGGCTCCTCGGCGGCTCGCATCGGCTGAAGCTTCTCAAACTTGGTCGCGCAACTCCGGCAGTAATACTCGTAGACGGGCATGCGATCCTTCCTCCACGGCTAATCAGCTCAACGGCTCAGCTTCCGGGTCACGTCCTCATGCGATACTGATTCGCCGTGTTCAATCTGCGCTCATCCGCGCTCGACCTTCGCGACCGCGATCGCGCGGTCGATGATGTCGTTCAGCGTCAAGTCATCGGGCAGCCGCTCCAGCGCCTGGATGACCGCGCGTTTCAGCGCTGCCGTCTCGTGCTCGATCATGCGGGAAGGCTCCTCGTGGCGGATCGCGATGGGGTGGACCCCGGGGCTAATCGAGGTAGTCCTTCAGCTTCTTGGA
This sequence comes from Dehalococcoidia bacterium, assembly GCA_038325665.1. Taxonomy (GTDB): domain Bacteria; phylum Chloroflexota; class Dehalococcoidia; order CAUJGQ01; family CAUJGQ01; genus CAUJGQ01. Next base: position 11,937 of record JBBQJF010000018.1, read on the forward strand.
GCGGGAGGGATGGCGGAGCTTGCGTAGCGCCTTCGCCTCGATCTGGCGGATGCGCTCACGGGTGACGCCGAACTCGCGCCCGACCTCCTCCAGCGTGCGGCTGCGCCCGTCCTCCAGGCCGAAGCGCAGTTGCAGCACCCGCCGCTCGCGCACCGTCAGCGAGGCGAGCACATCTTCGACCTGCTCCTTGAGCAACTGATGCGACGCGGCCTCGGCCGGCGCCAGCGCGCCATGGTCCTCAATGAAGTCGCCAAGGTGAGAGTCCTCTTCCTCGCCGATGGGGGTTTCGAGCGATACCGGCTCCTGCGACACCTTGATGATCTCGCGTACCTTCTCGGGCGAGATGTCCATGCCGCGGCCGATCTCTTCCGATGTCGGCTCACGGCCGTATTCCTGTACCAGCCGGCGCGAGACGCGCACCAGCTTGTTGATCGTCTCAACCATGTGGACGGGAATACGGATCGTGCGCGCCTGGTCGGCAATCGCCCGCGTGATTGCCTGGCGGATCCACCAGGTGGCATAGGTGGAGAACTTAAAGCCCTTGCGGTAGTCAAACTTCTCGACCGCGCGGATCAGGCCGATATTGCCTTCCTGAATTAGATCGAGCAGCGACATACCACGGCCGATGTACTTCTTCGCCACGCTGACCACCAGGCGCAGATTGGCCTCGGTCAAACGCCGCTCGGCTTTAATGCCTTCTTCGCTAACCTTGGCGAAGTATCCGCGCAGCCGGTCATTGGAAGGACGCATGCGCTCCGCCAGGTCCGCGGGCACGGGGAAGAGATGCTCTTCACCGCCAACCGCCTCGATCGCGAGCGCCATGATCTCGGGATTGATCATATGACTGACGATCGACAGGCGCACGATGTTCTTGTTCGATTCGGTCGAGGGTTCCTCCGGCTCTGATTCGGCGTTCTCGGGCGGGGCGGCTTCGTCAACGTTCGTGTCGGGACGCGCCGGCGCCGCCATCACCTGATTGACGCGCTCGCGCAGGCCGCGGTCCATGCCGCCATCGACGGTCGCGCGGAAGTTTGGATCGGCGATGATTTGGGCGATGGTCATCTCGGGCACCGTGATGGCGTCCCGATCGAAGGTCACGGCCTCGGGGTCATCGATAACCACCCGCACCATTTCGTCGTTCAGGAACTCTCGCCACGGTTTGCGCGCCTCGGCGGGGATTGGGTCGTAGCGCTCCCGAATCAGCGGCTCGGCGACCTTCTTCACCTGGATGTAGGCGTGCGCGATGTGCAGCACGGGCGTCAACTCGTGCAGCTCCTCGAATAGCATCCGCGCGATCTCCGCCGCGTCGGGGCGACGCCCGGTGAGGGTGAGGAAGGCATGTTCTAGGCGCTCGACATGCTTGCCCTCTTCCATCTGGCGGGCAAGGCGCTTCTCGTCGTCAGCGGAGAGCAGGAACACCTTGCCGATCTCACGCAGATACATCCGGACCGGATCGTCGATGCCTTCTTGATCTTCGAGTGGGACGGCCTCGACCTCGGCCTCCTCTTCCTCGATCACCGCGAGCGGCTCGACCTCGGCCTCGGGCCATACATCAGGAGTGGCCGTACCGGCGCGGGCCTTCGCGATCGCGACCGCGCTGACCCGATCAAGGACCGCATCCGCTCCGCCGCCAAGTGTGCCCGGGCCATTGGATCGGGCGAGCACGGGCGCGCCCGCGTCCACGTCGGCGAAGCCGGCGGTGTCGTTGAGCGCGGCGACCTCGTCCGGATCGATCCTATCGGGCGCCGCGGACTCGTGGCCGTGGAGCAGGTCGTCCACCTCACGGTCGCGAAGCGGGTCACGATCATGGGGGCTGGCCGAACCCGGCTGGGCAGCGACTTCGTAGGAATCAGCGGGGATCGTCGGGTCTTCCTCCGAATCGGCGGGGCCGATATCAGGATTGGAACGGGTGGACGCTCGTCGCAGCATCTCGTCGGTGGTGTCGCTGCCCGGGCGGCGTTCGCCGGACTCGCCGGGGCGGGTCGCCGTGATCCGTGATCGTCGCTCTGCCATCGCCGTACTCCTCGCGTGGTCTCGTCGTCGGGTCTGTCGTGCCCGCCGCGGCGATAGACCGCGGCTCGGTTTCCATACCGTGTCTCGTCGCCCTTGGGGAGCGGTCCACCGGCTCAGCGCCGAATCGCTGAATGACCACGCGGACAGCACTCCGCCGGATGCGTGCCGGCCGGCCATCCCACGGAAACCATTCAGGCGCGGGGCGCCACGCGCCGGTGATCCACATGCTGTCTCTACAGTAGCAAGTACGGGCGGGACGTGCTTGCCTGCCGGCGCGGCGGTTCGGTCACGATCATGTTTGACTCACTCCGCGCGTATGCACGGCACATGTCCATCCCTACTCCACGGGTGGACCCGCGGGCGACACACGGCGGGTACAATGAATCCGCGCGTGCGTGCGCGTACCCGGGGGTACGAACCGGCGGGTGATGACACGGAGGTCGTTCGACGATGTGCGCTCAATCCGTGCAGACCGGCGGCGCGTCCGCGGACCACCAGGAAGTTGAGTGGCAGTTCGATGCCGGCGATCTGGCGCTGGTCGAGCAGTGGTTGCTGGCACGACCGTCACGCGCGGGCGCGACGGCCGGACCACCCGTCCGGGCGGCTGTTGGCGCGGATGGCGCCACGCCGCGTGTCCCGGCCATCGACGTACGGCCCGAGTCGACCATCGCCCTGGTCGATACCTATTTCGATACGGCAGATTGGCGGTTGCACGCGGCCGGGTACTCCTGTCGCATCCGGCGCACGGATACGCGGACCGAGGCGACACTCAAGTCGCTCGATGGCGCGGTCGATGGGTTGCGCCGCCGTCGAGAGCTATCCGCTCCGCTGGACGGAGATACCCCCGCGGCGGTCGCGGGCGCGTCCGAGCCGGTGGGGAACCACCTGCGCGCGCTGGCCGGACCGCGACCGCTGCTGTCGCTGTTTACGCTGCGTACAACCCGCCGAGTGTTCGCCCTCAGCGTTGACGGTACGCGCGCCGGCGAGGTCGTACTCGACGAGACGGTGTTCGTCGCGGGCACGGGCGAGGAGGCAGCGAGACTCTCGCGCATCGAGATCGAGGCGGAGGCGCGCCATGAGCCGGCTGTCGCCACCTTTGTCGAGGAGTTCCGCGCGGACCGTGAGCTTCGCCCCGCCACCAGCTCGAAGTACGAGGCCGGTCTGACCGCCTTCCACCTCACGCCGGCGATGCGCCCCGATTTCCCCGTCGCGCCGCTCGATCCGTCATGCTCGACCGGCGAGGTGGCATTCGCGATTCTGCGGCGAAACTTCACCGCATTTCTCGCGCACGAGCCGGGCACGCGACTGGGTGAGGACGTGGAGGAGCTGCATGACATGCGGGTGGCGGCCCGTCGGATGCGCGCGGTGCTCGGCCTGTTCGAGGACGCATTGCCGGTGCGTGCCCGCCCAGCGCGGCGGGAGCTTGGCTGGATCGCGCGGTTTCTGGGGGAGGTCCGCGACCAGGATGTCCAGATCGCGCGGCTCCGTCGCGGTATCGCGGGGGCGGAGCCGGCGGAGGCGTCCGCGCTTCAAGAGCTAATCGCGGTGCGTGACCAGCAGCGCGACGCGGCGCGCAAACGCATGCTTCGTGCTCTCGACTCGCGCCGGTACGACCGTATGGTCGCGGCCTTCACGGCGGTGTTACGCCAGGGGCCGTTGCGTCGCTCGGCCGCGTCGGGGGCGCCGGCGGTGACGGTGGCGCCTGACCTTATTCGCGGGCGTCACCGCCGGTTTCGCAAGGCCGCGGCCGCCCTCACGACTGCATCACCGCCGGAGGACTACCACAGATTGCGGATTCTCGGGAAACGGCTGCGCTACGCCGTCGAAGCATTTGCCGAAATCTATGGCAAGCCGGCGCGGACGTTCGGCCGGCGTATGGGCGACGTGCAGGATGTGCTCGGCAATCACCAGGACGCCCACGTCTCGATCACACAACTGCGTGACCTGAGCGAAACCGCGCCACGGCTCGCGCCATCGACGCTATTCGTCATGGGCCGGCTGGCGCAGCGTCACGCGCAGGAAGCTGACGCGCTCCGACGCGAGTTCCCGCGCGTCTACAAGCGCGCGACCGGCAAGCCGTGGAGGCGGCTGCGTCGTGCGATGCGGGCGCTGGAGGCAGCTCATCCGTCCCGCTCGGGCGGCGTCCGCGTGCCGCGCGATACGGCCAGCGGGATGCCAGGCGCCATTGACGAGAGGACGACCCGATGAAGCTGTACATCGTGCGCCACGCCATCGCCTTCGATCAAGACCCGGCCCGCTGGCCGGACGACTCGCTGCGCCCTCTCACCCCTGACGGCGAGCGCCGCTTCCGGCGCGCGGCGCGCGGCCTGAAGCAGGTTGTTCCCGATGTAGAGATCGTGCTCAGCAGTCCGTGGGTGCGGGCGTGGCGCACGGCGGAGATTCTGGCCGAGCGAGCCGGCTGGCCCGCGCCGCGACCGTGTGAGGCGCTCACCGGCGACTCATCGCCGCTGGATGTGGTGAAGGCGCTGACCGGCCTCGCCGCCCCGGACTCTGTCGCGCTGGCCGGCCACGAGCCGCAACTACACATGCTGGTGTCGGTGTTGCTCACCGGCGACCCGGATGCACTGCATGTGACGCTGAAGAAGGGCGCGGTGGTGGCGCTCGACGTGGAGGGCGCGGTCCGTCCGGGCGCGGCAACGCTGGAATGGATGTTGCCGCCGAAGCTATTGCGGGCGCTGGCCGGGGCGTCGCGGGCCGCGACCGGCGCGTCGGGTCTATGAGGCGCCCGGATATACGGTTGAGGGCGTGGGGATTGATCGCGAACCGGGTCGTACAGAAATTGGACGCACCCGCCGCGGCGATGCGGTAGACATCGTCCAATCACCCGTGTAACCTCCCGCCATGCGAACCGAAATCTACGAATCCGACCCGTTCACCGCGCAGAAGGCCGATCTGCTCACCACCATTGACACCGACTACCGGTTCGAGCGTCAGGATGAGTTGTTCGTGACGGCCGGCGGTACGCGTCTCAAGGTGCGGGTAATTCACGTCCGCGTCGAAATCGCCGGCGATCGCCTCCGGCGCGAACTGCTCGTGCTGAAGTTGTGACAGTCAGCGGCTTCCGGCATGATGGCGCACCCGGCCGGCGAGGTGCCCACGGCCTGGGGCGACCTGTTATCGATCAGCCACGCGTGACTCGCGCGGCGCTGCCGGAGCGCGAGTGGTGACGAATAGACACCCGCGGGTTCACAATGCCATTGATGCCATCCAGCGCGCCCCCCACCCGGCCGATGATTGAAGCAGCGGCCTCCATGGGCACGCCGGAGCACCACCATCACCTGGGGAACCACATGTCGCTCTTGATCAATGAATGCACGGTGGCTACCGCCGGAGACCTGGTGCTGAGCAGCGGATCGCTGGAGATCCGCTGCCAAATTACGGTCGAGTGGCTGCGCGGCATCGCCGAGCCGACATGGTATGGCTACTTCGTGCCAGTTAGCGACGACATCCGCGTGTTGCCGGGGCGCTACCGCCTTACCCTCGCGGACACCACCTTCGAAATCCTGGTACGCCGGCCCGCGCCGCTTGGCGAGGAGCTGTGCTTCCCCTTCTGGGGGCTTGGCCGTCCTCCTGCCGCTCTCGACTCTGATGCCGCGCACGATGCGTAATCGATCGCCCGCGTCCATCACTCACCCCGATGAGTGACTCGAATTGGCATCGCCGGGCGTACACTGAGCGTACAATATGGGCGTCGCGCGGCGGTTCGGTGGAGCGGACAGCATCAGCCGGCCTCTTCGTGACGACGCATCCGGGGAGGGCGATACCCGTGCCTCGATCGCGCCCACCCCGGCTCGCCACGCGAGGGCGTGCTCTCCAGGACATCGCGGCCGCTCTTGCCGCGTCGCTTGATGTCGAGCGGGTGGGCGCCGAGGCAGCCACGGCCATTCTGAACGCCACCGGCCTCGACACCTGCCTCGTCTATCTCACCGACCCCGTGGCTCGCACGGTCCGCTGCATCGCGTCCGCGGGCGCCACCGCCGACATGTTGGAGCAGGTTGGCGTGTTTCCGCTCGACGGCACGACCTGCACGGGACGCGCCGCGACCACCGGCGAGCCGGTCACGTCGGGTATGGCGCGGTTTACGTTGAGTCCGCGGGAGGACGCGGTCTGGGGGAGTGCGCGCCAGTTCGCGATCCTGCCGCTGAAAACGGCAGGCGCGGTGATGGGGACGCTGAATATACTGGGCAGCCGGCGCACGGCGATTGACGCGGAGGAGCAGACATTCCTCGATGCCGTGGCCGGTCTGCTTGCCCTCGCTCCGCACAATGTTCGGCTTCAAGCCCTCGCGGAACGCGAGCGCGGCCGTGCCCGTTTCCTTGCCGACATTGGTCACGCGTTTGCCGGCATGCTCAACCCTGACCGGGTAATGGAGGAGGTCGCGGCGCGGGCGACCGACATGCTCGCCGACTGGTGCGTTCTCTATCTGTTAGATGCGCGCCGGCGGGTGTTGGAGATGTGCGCGGTGCACCATGCCGATGCCGAGCGCGCGGACGCGATGCGAGCCGTGTTTCGTCACCGCCCGGTGCGCGTTGGTCACGGTGTGGCAGGCAAGGTGGTTCTGGACCGACAGCCGCGGATATTCCCCCGGCTCGACGACGCGGCGCTGACAGCGCTGACGGAGCGCGATGATCCGGTGTACCTGAACGAACTGCGACAGGTGAACTCGTGGGCGTGTTTGCCGCTGGTGGCGCGTGATCAGGCGGTCGGCGCTCTCGTGATCGCCGTGACGGACGACCGTGTGTTTAGCGATGACGACATGGCGCTCGCCGCCGCCTTCGCAGACCGGGCCGCGCTGGCAATTGACAATGCTCAGCTCTACACCGACGCGCGGGTCCGGGCGCGTGATGCCGATTTCCTCGCGGAAACCGCCGCGCTCGTCGCCGGGTCGCGGGCGCCGGATGAGATTCTCGGCCACCTCGCGAATCAGGCGACCACGATTTTGGGAGACGCGTGCGGCATCGTGCTGGCGCCGAGTCGCCGTGGGCTGCCGGCCTCGGCGGTTGCGCATCGCGATCCGTCTCGCGCTGCCGAGATGCGGCGCTTCCTACGCGTGGAGGATACCGGCTTCAGTGGTGGTCCGTTGGTCGAACGTCTGCTCGCCGGCGAGACGGTGATCGCGCGGGGCCGTGAGCAGGTACTGAGCTATGCGATCACCGACGCCGGTCGCCGCTTCTTCACCGACTTCGATATCCATGGACTGCTTGCCGTGACGCTCGGCGGCCCGACGAGTCCACTGGGGGCGATGGTGTGTATGCGCCACGGTCCACCGGACTACACCGACGACGAAGCGCACCTGCTCCGCATGGTTGCCGACCAGACAGGCGCCTCGCTGGTCAACGCGTTGCTCGATGCCGATATCGCGGCCGAGCGGACCCGGCTGGCGGGGGTGATCGACCAGTTGCCGGAGGGCGTTGTGATCGCGGCCGCGTCCAATGGCCGAGTTGTGACGGCGAATCAGGCAGCCGGGTTGATGCTTGGCCGCCGGACTTCCGCCGAGGTGGGGTCGGAGTCCGAGTACGTCTCCACATATCGCTTGACGACCGCCGACGGTCGGCCTTGGCCGGTGGACGACTTGCCGTTGGGACGCGCCCTCCGCGGTGAAACCGTGCGCGGGGTGGAGATCTGGAGTGAACGGCAGGATGGCACGCGCGTCTCGCTGTTGGTCAGCGCGGCGCCGCTTCGTGCCCCGGATGGCACGGTCGAGGAAGCGGTGGCGGTCTTCCAAGACATCACCGCGCTCAAGGAAACGCAGCGGCTGAAGGACGAGTGGATCTCGATCGCGAGTCACGAATTGCGCACGCCGATCACCTCGCTCAAAGGCTACGTCCAGTTCTTGGAGCGTCAGGTGCAGCGCGGCGACGAATCGGGGCCGCGACGTGAGGTGTTGATCGGACCGATCACCACGATCTCCCGTCAAATCAACCGTCTAATCGAATTGGTCAGTGATCTACTCGATGTCTCACGGATGCACCAGGGACGGCTCGAAATGAGGCGGCGGCTGGAGGACCTCCGAACGGTCGTCCGTACGGCCGTCCACCGCGCCGGCGAGCTTGAGCAGCCGGCAGGCGTTCGACTGCGTGTCGAACTGCCGGAGGAACCGCTTATTGGGTGGTGGGATGCCGACCGCATCGACCAGGTGGTGACCAACCTGATCACCAATGCCCTCAAGTACGACCCGAGCGGCGGTGTGATCGCGCTACGCGTGTGGCGGGAGGGCGACCGCGCGTTTGTCGCGGTGCAGGACCACGGCATCGGTGTGGCGTCCGCCGAGATCGGGCAACTGTTTCAACCGTTCGCGCGCGCCGGGAACGTGTCGCGGTGGGGCTTCAGCGGCATTGGCCTTGGCCTGTACATCTCCCGCGATATCATCGAGCGCCATGGCGGCCGTATCTGGGCCGAGAGTGACGCGGGACAGGGGATGACCGTCACCTTCTCGTTACCGCTCGGCGGCAAACCGGCGGCGGAGGATGAGCCGGGTGTCCCCGATCTGTCGCCCTGACACCTTCCGACCACCGTCGCGCTTTCCCCAGCCCGGCCCCATCCCCGGCCCCCCTTCTCACACCACTCAACACCCATTTTTGAGGGAACACCCACGCGCCGCGGAGTGTCAGTCGGTCGCGATTCGCACCGGCGACGCGCATATGGTATATATGGAAAGTTAGTCTTGAAGACGCGGATCAACCCGCCGGAGGCGAGAGATGAAGGTCGTTTTTATCGAAGAGGTGCTCGGTACGGCGGTACCCGGCGAAGTAAAGGAAGTCAGGGGTGGGTTCGCGCGCAACTATCTGCTGCCGCGCGGTCTGGCTCTGCCGGCGACCAAAGATGCCCTGCGTCGCGCCGAGGTGATGTCAACGAAGGAAGAGACGCGACAGGCCGGTCTTGACGCCGAGGCGCGTAAATTGCTCGATAAGCTGGAAGGCCGTCAGGTGGTGATCCACGCCCGCGTGGGCGAGCAGGGCCGGCTCTACGGCTCCGTCACCGCCGCCGATATCGCCGTCAAGCTGGAAGAGATCATCGGCAGCGAATTCGATCGCCGCCGCATCCTCCTGCACCAGCCGATCCGCGAGGCCGGCACGCGCACGGTGACGTTGCGCCTGACACGCAACGTCAACCATCCGCTCGAAATCGTCGTCGAGCCGGAGGACTCCAGCCGCCGCCGCGTCTCTGACACGCCGCTGCCGCCGATCGTCCCCGACGCTGAACCGGACCTGCTGGACGAGGATGAGGACGACGAGTTCGACGACAATACCGAGGACGAGGACACCGAGGACGTATAGGATCGCTGGCGCGCCCGTCGCCGCGGCCCCTTCCCCAAAGTGGGAAGGGGTTCTTTTTGTTGCGGCGCTGCATGACGGCGTTACGCGCCATGGACGGGCGAGGTCCGATGTGGCGTGGCACTGCCGGCCTCATCGTCCCGGCGCTGCAACGTGATCACGGCGCCCATCGACCTCACGCGGTCCGTACTGACACCGCTCGCGGGTGACGGTAGGCGACAGGGCATGCATGTGTGACGTGGTGACAGTTCTCAGCGACTGTGTCCATGAGAAGTGGTGGCGTTTGAGGGCTGTTATGGCATTGGTAACCGTGGGGCCTTGAGTGCGACTGACGCACATGAGCAGGCCACGCGGGCGACGGTTCCCGAGTTGCCGGGGTACCTGCAAGATCTGTTCGGTCAGAAGCTGACGGCCGTGATGGTAGGGATCCGGGATCCCAAGGCGGTGGGCAAATGGGCGCGGGGGGAACGCGCGCCTCATCCGGAGGCGGAACAGAGGCTCCACAACATATTCCAAGTGGCGGAGTTGCTCATGCAGGTTGAATCCCGCCAGGCTGTTCGGGCGTGGTTCGTGGGGATGAATCCGCAACTCAACGATCAAGCGCCTGCATTGGTAATCGCGGAGAACCCGACCGAAGTGATGCAGACCGCTCGCGCTTTCCTGGCAGGCGGTTAGTGGCGTGATCACGGCGGCCGAGGCAGGTGGAAGAGTAGCCGCGAAAGCACAAGAGTTTGAGACTAAACGCCATCTTGTATCGGACCGGTCGTGCGCCCAATCCATTGAGTCCACCCCCGCCAGGGTTTCCCAAAAATACCGGTAACCGTTTCGATGACCCGCTGGGCGAGTACTGGGTGTTGTACGCTGCCGGGCAGCGGCGCGCGTGCTTCGTCGAGACGCTCGCTCCTTTCCGTCCTAGCCTTGAGGTGCTCGCTAAACTTCAGGCGCTGCCTGACGGTGACGTTGACAACAACGCTCCCGATGAGTTCGGGCGTATGCCCGATGACTGGCACCTGAAACGGATGCTTGGCAGCTTTCGTGTTGTCCCGAATCAGCGGTGGCTCGACATCCGCTCCCTTGACGATCGTGAGCATCTCCAGCGTGAACTTGCTCGCTCGTTGGTCGAGTTGGGCCGCGATGACTTTGATATGAGTGATGCCCTGGGTAGAAACCGCGATCTCACCCGAGCAATATCGCGCTGGGCATTTGAGCAGGGTTATCAAGGTATCGTCTACTCACGCCGTTTGGAGGCCGCGTTCGATTGTTGGGCATTATTCGAAGGCGCTGAGTTCGAGATATTAGATACATCTTAGATCGCTCGTGACGATCATGATCTCGTCGCCGTTGCTGACATTTTTGGACTCGATTGGTGATCGTGTCCCAGCGGCGTGTCCTACCCGGAGCCATCGCGGCGCTGGTGCGCGAGTAGCCAGGTGTAAACCTCGGGGTTGGCGTACGTGTCGGTCCAGGAGTCGTGGTCGGCGTCGGGGTAGACGGTGACGCGCACATCGCCACCGGCCGCGCGTAGCGCCTCGACCATGTCGAGCGTGCGCTGGAGCGGCACGACGTCATCGCGGGCGCCGTGAAAGGCCCACACCGGCAGATGGCTGATCGCGGATACCGTCGCCGGGTCACCGCCGCCGCAGATGGGAATCATCGCCGCGAACCGGTCGGGACATTCCAGCGCCAGAGCCCATGCGCCGAACCCCCCCATGCTCAGGCCGGTGATGTACTCACGGGCGGGGTCAACCCGGTACGTGGCCTCGATCTCGTCCAGCAGCGCCGCCAGCAGATCGGGCTGCCAACGCTCGCCGTCGGCGCACTGCGGCGAGACGACGAGGAACGGCGTGTCCCAGCCTTGATCGACCCGTCGCGGCGGTCCATATCCGCGTACCCGCGCGAGGTCCGTTCCGCGCTCACCCGCCCCATGCAGAAACAGCAATAACGGCCATTGTCGTGAAAGATCGGACTCGTGGCCCGCGGGCAGCGCCACCAGGTACGGCATGACCGCTGGCGGTTCGGCCGGGGCGAGGAAGACGTGTGCCTGTTGCCGCTCGTTCTCGGTCATAGCCGGTGTACACCACCTTGATAACGGGGGCGGCGCTCACCGCCCTCCCACTATTGGTACTGAATGTAGTTCGGGCGCGGAACGAGCGCCTGCACCTCGGCTTCGGTGAGCATTGGCTTGTCCCAGCGGTAGAACAACTTGATGCCGTGGTATTCAATTGGCTCGTTGGTGATGTGCGCCTCGTATTTCGAAAGCTTACCGGGCGGCGGCCCCCAGCCATCCATGTCGATCACCACGTCCACCCTGTCGCGGTCGGTCGCGATCAGCGGCTTATTCGTGATCATGTCGGGGCGGAACTGGTGGATGACGAAAATCTTGTTGCCGATGCCGCTTTCCAGCGCGGTCGCCTGGAGCACATCCTGAATCTGATTGACCGTCGCCCCATCGAGCGAGCCGATGTCATCGCGCGGATTCTCGTTGGGGGCGAGGGTGAACTCGGGATCCATGGCGAGATGGACGTGCTCGTTCTTCATCCAGTGTTGGACGCGTCTCGCCTCGGCAACCGGATCGGCCTTGCCGTTTTGCAGGTCGATGAAGAACAACATGCCGTTGGCGCGGGTTAGCTCGATCAGCCCCTCGACCATCTCGTCGGGCATATGGGTAAGATACGTGCCGTCAGCGCCGGGACTAGCCTGGGCGACCGCGTAGACGAGATGCAGGGCAGGGATCGCCGTTTTCTCGGGGTTTAGCTCCTGATACTTGGCCGCCTGCGCCTTCACGCGGCGGACCAGCTCATCCCCCTTGTATTCGCCGAGGATGCCCATCGTGGCGCTGTAGGGGTTGCCGTAGTAGGCGACAACCTGATGAGTGTCAAACACCGACCGCGGCGACGGCGGGCCTTGCGGGCGCGGTGCGCTACCGGCGCGCATGGGCGCGTTACGCGCGACCCCGGCCGCCGTCCCTGTCCCCGATTCGGTCCCCGACGCGTGCATTGCCTCAATGCGGAAGGCGGGCCGCTCCTCTGTGCCGGTGCGCGCGGCGAGAGCGACACCGCCGGCAGCCATCAGCAGCACCAATATTAGGGCAACGGCGGCATACCTTATCGGGAGTCGCATCGACGCTCACCTCGCGTGCAAACCGTTTACCAATTCATGCTACTGTACCGGTTCGTTCACGCGTGACGGAAGCGGTTGATATACGTCATCAGGGTGAAATCCGCGCGGCCCCTGCCATGGTCGCACACGGAAGGACGCCTGGACGCGAACCGGCCGGGTGGGGACATCGTGCCGTTTTCCGGCCGCGATCCCTCCGGCAGTGAACCGGCGCCCCGTCCGGCTCACTATTCGTGGTCAAGATAGCCCGTGATCAGTACGTCCTCCCCGAGCAGGTCGTGGGTGACGCGGGACAGCCGCCGGGCGTCGGCCATGCGTTGGGCGCCGTCACCGGCCACGGCGGTGGGCGCGGCGCCGCCGATGATCAGGGGGGCGACCACCGCGTGCACCTTATCCACCAACCGCGCATCAAACAGCGCGCCGAGCAGCGTCGCTCCGCCCTCGACTAGTACGCTCATCACGTTGCGCCGCCCCAGTTCATGCATCAGAGCCGCCAGATCGACCCGCCCATCCGCCCCGGCCGGCAGTACCGCCACCGACGCGCCGGCCGCCGCTAGCGACGCACGCCACGCGGACGGTGATGCGTCGGTGGTCGCGATCATGGTGGACGCCCCCGCGCCGAGCACACGGGCGCGCGCCGGTACCCGACCGCGGCTATCGACAACCACGCGGAGGGGTTGGCGCGGGGCCTCCGAATGCTCTGGTCGGGCGGTTAATAGGGGATCGTCGGCGAGTATCGTTCCCGAGCCTGCCATGATCGCATCAAGCGCCGCGCGCTCGCGGTGGACCCAGGCGCGGGCGACCGAACCGCTGACCCAGCGCGCGTCACCGCTGACCGCCGCGATCCGGCCATCGAGGCTGGCGGCGAACTTGACGACCACCAGCGGTCGCCCGCGTGTGCGGTGGGTGATGAAGTCCTCGATGGTGCGGCGTGCGTCGTCCGCGTGGTCATCCATGGTCACGGCAATACCCGCCGCCCGCAGCTCGGCCACACCACCGCCGCGCACGCGCTCATCGGGATCGATCAGGGCACAGTGAACCTCGGCGATGCCTGCCGCGATGAGCGCGCGCACGCAGGGCGGGGTGCGGCCCCATACGTTGCACGGTTCGAGAGTGACGTATATCGCCGCCCCACGCGCCCCTGCTCCTGCCTGCTCCAGTGCGACAATTTCGGCGTGGGGGCCGCCCGGAGGACGGGTGAAGCCGCTGCCGATAACCTGGCCGTCGCGCACGATCACCGCGCCGACGGTGGGATTGGGCGACGTCGTACCGCGCGCACGTCGCGCCTGATCGAGCGCCAGGGCCATGAAATCCCGCGTTTCGGCCATCACACGGCAATTGTACGCGGAGGACCTCTGGGGAGTGCGCGGCCTGTGGTACACTGGCGCCGTATGACGCAGCGAGATCCGGCCGACCCAGCACCGCCGCCTCGCTCCGGTGACGACCAATGGCCGTCTCGTTCGGAGCCGAATGGCGTTGTCACGACCGGTGCGCCGGTGGAACGTGATGCCTCGATCTGGCTGCCAGAGGACGACCGCCTAACTGACCCTGCTCAGGAGGACGCGCCGTACGGAGAGCGACCGGCATCGCTGATCTCGCCCCCGCCCCCGCCGGCGGCGCCACGCGGCGAACAGATCTACATCGACGCGTGGGATGGTTACGCCCGCGAGGTTGGTCCGGCGCGGTCGGCGGCGCGGCAGCGCTCGACGCTGTTGATGGGCCGCGAACTGATCGAGACGCTGATGCTGGCGCTGGTGATCTTCATCGCCGTGCGCGGCGTCGTCCAGAACTTCCGCGTCGAAGGTTCAAGCATGGATCCCACCTACCGCACCGGCCAGTACGTGCTGGTGAACAAGGGGCTGTTTGCCCGTGTGAATCTCGAGGCCGTGGGCCGGGTGATCCCGTTCATCGACTCGGATGACAACAGCCGCTACCTGTTTCGCGGTCCTCGTCGCGGCGAGGTTATCGTCTTTCACCCGCCGCTGCCCAACAGCTATGACCGCGACTTCATCAAGCGGGTCATCGGTCTGCCGGGTGACCATGTGCAGGTGAAAGACGGTCGGGTGAGTGTCAATGGCCGTGAGCTGATCGAGACCTACCTCCGCAACGTACAGACATTCTGCGGAGGGCAGTGGTGCGATTTGCAGCTCGGTCCTCATGAATACTTCGTCATGGGCGACAATCGCACCAACAGCAGCGATTCGCGCCTGTGGGGTCCAGTGCCGGCCGGCAATGTGATCGGCAAGTCGATGCTGGTGTACTTGCCGCTCGACGATTTCGGCCCGGCGCCGAATCAAGCGCCGCTGATGGCGGAGGCGTCGAGCGTCGCTTCCGACCCGCCCCCGCTCGCGCCTACCCCCGGCGTGTCCGGCTCCCCGCGCCCGTAGCTCAATGGTAGAGCAGTGGACTTTTAATCCATTGGTTGTAGGTTCGAGTCCTACCGGGCGCACCCCGATCTAGATTCAAAATCGACCCAGATGAACAGTGCCCGATCGGACGACCAGGCACTTCTACATCAATCACTACATCAATTAGCCCTCGTCTGATTCGCCACACGGCGCCGCTCGAAGACCCCTTCCATCTTGTCGGCAGCGTCTCGGCGTACTTCGTTGATGATGTGCGAGTACGTGCCGAGTGTGAGCGTGATTTGTGAGTGCCCCAGTACGTCCATCACCGCGCGAGCGCTTACCCCTTGGGTGAGGAGAAGAGACGCGGCGCCATGCCGTAGATCGTGGAACCGCATGTGCGGCGCCCCGGCTCGCTTGAGCTGTGCCTGAAACGTATGCGTGACATTCGATTGGTCGAGTCCGCTGCCAACGGCCGATGTAAAGACGTGGTTGGTTTCCTGCCAGCGCGCTCCGGCGGCAAGGCGCATTTCGAGTTGCCGGACTCGCTGCAAGCGTAAGGACTCGACCACCGATGGCGCCAAGGCGATCGTGCGGCGAGACTGCCTCGATTTTGGCTCGGTCAGCTCGCGCTTCCCGTTGATGCGCTGCAATTGGTGTCGTACTGTTAGTGTCCCGGCGTTGAGGTCCACGTCATCCCACCGCAGCCCCATCAATTCACCCTTGCGTAGACCAGTGCCAAGCGCAACTGTTACCAGTGCCTCGAACGGATGGCCCTCAAAGGCATCCAGGATTGCCCCAGCCTGCTCAGGACTGATCGCCGGCGCTTCATGGTGTTGTGCACGCGGCGGCGATACCAGTCGTGCCGCGTTGCGCGGGACTAACCCCCAACGTTCGGCACACGTCAACGCCGACCGCAACACCGCGCGTGAGTGCTGCACGCTTCGAGCGGACAGCCCTTGCGCGGTCAAGTCATTGAGGAAGGCTTGAATCGCCTGCGGCGTCACTTGGGCGAGTGGGAATCTTCCGATCGCGCTATCACCGATGCGTTTCACGTCGAAGGTGTACCGGGTGAGTGTCGTTGCGCGGACCTTGGGCCGTGCGACTTCGATGAGCCACTTCTGAAGGAACGCCTTCAGCGTTTGCCGGTTGTCTGGGAGGGGCAGCCCGCCGCGCGTCTCATGCAGCGCCCGCGCGAGCTTGTCCTGTACATCCTTGCGTGTCTTACCGTAGAGGTACTTCCGTTTGCCGTCGGGAAGTGTGAGCGCCGCTTGCCACAGTCCATCGCTTTTGCGCTGTGTGATCGAGCCCTCGCCGTGTCCCCGCTTGCGTCCGGTTTTCCGTGGCGCCGTGGTGGTCATCCCGGTTGTACTCCTTCTTCGTCTTGCTGCCGGCGTGGCTTCGGCCCCGGCCTGAGCCGACCGATCACCCGCCAGCGGTCCACTTCGGCGCGCGGGATGAGCAGCAGTCGCGGATTGAGCCGCTCCGCCTTCATCTCACCCCGCTCAATGCGGTTCCGTACCGCCCGAGCCGACATGCCGAGCTCCGCCGCCGCCTGGGCTACCGTCATGTACTCCATGCAATCATCCTTTCACATTGTCACCGATATAGGTGATAAACCGTTGCTATTGTCACTCGCACGGGCGTCAATGCCGTCTCACATCAAGACATGGAATGCGC
>JBBQJF010000019.1:0-28307 GCA_038325665.1 Dehalococcoidia bacterium
TGATTGCCCCCGGCGGGAGCGGCTGGGCGACGGTGAACTTCACCCCCGGCCTGTGGATGATGGTCTGCTTCGTACCTGACAACGGGTCGGGGCCGACGCACGCCGCGCTCGGCATGTCCGAGCTGATTCTCGTGGAGTAGCAGCCTCGGGCCCACGCCCCACTGCTCAACCCTGCTTAATGTGCGAGGCTCCGGGGATCCCCGGAGCCTCGTTTCACTAGGAGTGAACCACCGTGCCGCGACCGTCAGGGGCAGGCGACGTGAGCACGCATCACGGAAGCACAAAGCAGGCTGACGACATGCGAGAGCAGGACCAGGAGTTCAGCAGCGCCGAGTTCGAGCCGGCGGCAATAGTTACGGTGGTTGCCGGCCCATTCACCCGAGCCGAGCAACTGCGACGGTTCATGCAGGCCCTCGAATCCTTACAGGGGGTGGGTGAGGTCGCCATCCTCGCCCTGGAACGCGGAATGCTCTCGCTCGGACTCCAATACGTGGACCCGACGCCTCTTCTGGTGCGGCTGCAGACGCTGACCGAGTTTCCCTTCCAAGTTGACCAGCACGACGAGCAGTCCATTACCGTCCGGTGGCCTGACCCGACGAACGGCCCCACCCGATGACGCTGTCGCTCAGGCCATCACCGCAATGGGTTGCAAAGGGCAACTCGAATGCAGGTCAGATCCACGTCGCTGCCGAGATGGTGCGACACATGAGGCACGCCTATAGCTCGCGGGCTATGCCGGCATCGCGCCCACAAAGCTGTGGATAACCGTGCCCTCACGGTGGATAAACCGACCGGCTTGTGGATAATGTCACGCGTGGCCGGCTGCTCCTCGGGCTGGCGTGGCCGCGCCTTCACATCAGATCGGCTCCGCGCCCTCTGCCACGCGGTGGCTGTCCCCAACCAGTTGACCACATCCGGCCGGATGCACGAGGAACGTCCGGCTTTTCCCCGGTCTCCACGGGCCAACAACGATCACGATCCTTTCAACACCTATCATCCCTAATTCAATCCTTCAGGCTTTCTCCACCATTCATTTCCCTCACGTTCTCTGGATTGGTGGCGCGTGGTCCGTTGCGCATCGTTCGCTCCGATATACTGGGTATCGGAGAGGATATAGCCGTGATCGATAGAGCCGAGATTTATGTCTGCGGGGGAAGCGGCGGCAATGGCATCATCAGCTTCCGCCGCGAGAAGTTTGTGCCGCGGGGTGGACCGGACGGCGGTGACGGCGGGCAGGGCGGCGATGTCGTTCTGCTGGCCGATCCATCGTTCAGCACTCTGCGCGATGTGCGCTACAAGCGCCGGTACATGGCGCCCGACGCCGGCAACGGCGCCGGCGCGAAGATGCATGGGCGCTCCGGGAAGAACATCGTCGTGCGCGTGCCGGTGGGCACGCAGGTGCGACAACTTCGCGAGGGCGCGTCGTCCGAGACAGCGACGGAAGAGGACTGGGAGTTGGTCGCCGACCTCGACCGAGTGGGAGCGTCGTACATCGCCGCCCACGGCGGCATGGGCGGTAAAGGCAATGCCCGCTTCACCAGCTCCACCAATCAGGCGCCGCGCATCGCTGAGCGCGGCCAGCGCGGGCAGGAGGCATGGCTGCTGCTCGACCTCAAACTGATCTCCGATATCGGGATCATCGGCGTGCCCTCGGTGGGCAAGTCCACGCTGATCACGGCGGTGTCGGCGGCGCGGCCCAAGATCGCGGCGTACCCGTTCACCACGCTGGAACCGGTGCTGGGGGTGGTCGATGTTGGCTACGACACCTTCGTCATGGCGGACATTCCCGGACTGATCGAGGGCGCGCACGCGGGGGTCGGCCTGGGTCACGACTTCCTCCGCCACGTCGAGCGCACACGGTTGCTCGTTCATCTGCTCGACGGCACGCGCGACGATCCGGTGGGCGATATGGACACGGTCAACCGCGAGCTGGAGCTATTCAGCGAGGACCTGGCGCGGCGACCGCAGATCGTGGCGATCAACAAGATTGACGACCTGGAGGCACAGGAGCGGCTGCCCGCGTTGCGGGAACAGCTCGCCGCCCGCGCCATCGAACCGCTGGTGCTCTCGGCGGCGACTGGTGAGGGCACGCCGGAGCTGATCAGCCGCGTGTGGGCCGACCTGACGCGGCTCACGCGGGAGTCGCCGCCCGAGATCGTCACCGCGCCGGAGACGCCGGTGTTACGGCCGGAGGCGCGGCCGCGCGTCACCGTGGAGCAGGTGGATGGCCACTTTGTCGTTCGCGGCCGCCGCGTCGAGGCGATGGCCGAGATGCTCGACCTGCGCCAGGACGAGCCGCGCGGTGAGTTCTTCCGCCGCTTGCACCGTCTCGGTGTCGCCGCCGCCATCCGCAGGGCCGGCGCACATGCCGGCGACCGCGTGCGCTTCGGCGATGTCGAGGTCGCGTGGGAGGAGTGAGCGGGTGGCGCACACACGGGGGTGGGTGTGGAACAGGGGGTGAACGGGGAACCACGGAGACGCGGAGGGCGCGGAGGTATGTGAAAGGGGGATGGGTGCTCGCTCGACGGGGGTGAGGGGGGCCTGTTCGGGGTGAGTGGTTGGACCCGCGTCCACGCGGGATGGCAGGCAGGCGACCCGCCGGGTCACGCCTATCACGGGATCACCGATGGACTGCCCGCCCTTATCCTGGCGCCGTTCAGATCCGTCGTTCGGCAGTTCCGCGGGCGCGGGCGACTCACTGGGTCGCCCCTACCGGGGTAGGTGCTCGCTCGCGGCCGGACAGGCCGTCTGACTTTGCACGAGGACGGATCGAACCCGTATCCTCTCCCCGTTCGTCTCCGCGCCCTCCGCGTCTCGGCGGTTCCCCGTTCACCCCCTGCTCCGTTCCCCCGAGGACCCGATGAAGGTTGGCATGCTTGGCGGCACCTTCGACCCAATTCACCTCGGCCACCTGATCCTGGCGGAGCAGGCGCGGGCGGGCCTGGGATTAGATCGCGTGCTGTTCGTGCCGGCCGGGCAGCCGTGGCGCAAGGCGGGCAGGCAGATCGCGCCGGTCGCTGATCGTGTGGCGATGGTACGGGCAGCGCTCGGCGATGACCCCTACTTCGAGCTATCGTTGGTCGAGAGCGAGCGCGCGGGGCCGTCGTACACGGCCGATACGCTGGAGGCGCTGCACGAGCAGCTCGGCGACGGCGTGGAGCTATTCTTCATCCTCGGTCAGGATGCGCTCGCCGACCTGCCTAACTGGCGCGATCCGGGGCGGATTGTCGCACGAGCGAGGCTGGTGGTCGCCGCTCGTGCCGGCTGGACTCCGGCGGACCTCGCCGCCCTCGAACGGGTCGCGCCCGGCATCCGTGAGCGCATCGACGTGGTGGTGATGCCGCGGATCGACATCTCATCGACCGACATCCGCCGTCGTGTCACCGCCGCTGACTCGATCCGCTTCCTCGTGCCGCCGGCCGTCGAGCGGTACATCGCGGAGACCGGCCTGTACCGGGCGTAGTCCCCGGCCGGCATGTCTCGGCACTGCTATTTGCACGAGTACCTCGGTTGGGTATCAATACTTTGCCCCCGGCTTGATAGTCTGGAGATGTGGCCTTCGCCACGTCTCATCCGCGCCGTGCCATATCGAGAGTATTCATTGATTCATGGATACGAGGCGCACCATCGTGCGCTCGGGGGAGGCTTCACCATGCTCCGTATTGCTACCATCGTTGCCGCTGCTGTGCTCGCGGTCGCGGGGGTCGCCTGTAACGACAACGACAGCGAGACCAGCTCGACCGGCCAGAACTCGGGTGAAGCTCAGCGGGCCGGCGGGGCCGGGGTGCCCGAGAACCCACGCCTCACGAAAGTCACCGTCTACGACGACCGCATTGAGCCGCGGCAACTGACATTGACTGCCGGCGTGAGCATCCAGATGGAGGTCGCCAATCGCGGCCAGAAGGATTGCACCTTCTCGGTCGGCAGCTATCTCCAGCAGTTGCAGGTGCCCGCCGGTCAGACAGTCGCCAACTCCTTCACCCTGTCGGCTACCAGCACCACCGCACCCAATTCCTCGGATACGGTTACCATGGGCTGCGAAGGCGATTCCTCACGGCAGGGCAAGGCTGTGGTGGAGTTCAAAGGCGTACGCCCGGGCCCCGGGCAATAGCGGCCGGGGCCGGCGCTATCCCCATCTCATACTCCCGACCGGGCGGCGTTCATGGACGTGTCGTTTGACGAGATCGTCACCTGGGTGGGTAAGGTGGTCGACGCGACCGGTATCGGCGCCATCGTCGCCGGCTCCGCAATCGCGACCGTGTTCTTCCTGCGCGACTTCCGGCGTGCCGGCGAAGCGTCCGACGCCTACACGCGTTACCGGCGCGGCATTGGCCGGGCGATCCTGCTGGGACTCGAGTTCCTCGTCGCCGCCGATATCATACGAACCGTGGCCATCGCCCCGACGTTCCGCGGTGTCGGCATCCTTGGCGTGATCGTCCTGATCCGCACGTTCCTCAGTCTGGAGTTAGAGATGGAAATCGAGGGGCGCTGGCCGTGGCAGCGGCATGGAGGCGGCGGGCTGGCCGCGCGGCCGCCGGCCGAGTCCGGTGAGACGTGGCTGCCGCCGAGTAATCGGTGACAGACCCCGGCGGCCGGTGCGGCTCCAGGTCAGCCGTGTGAGTATCCCGCGGCCGGGAGCGACCCCCCGGGTCTCCCCTCTCTGCGGATAACCCGTGTTCTTCCGTGGGGGCAAGCATCGGTCGCCTTGGTTCCGCTCCTCGTATATGCGGGCGGGACCGTGCGGAATCGAATCGGTATCCCGGCCCTGCATCGGTCCAGTCAGCGCTCCTCGATCGGAACCTGTTGGGCAGCCGGAGGGCAGTCAATTTGGGCCGTGCCCCTGCGGGCTAGCCTGGTGCGCGACCAAGCGATCGCCGGCGGCGAATCCTCGATCAATCCCGGCGTCGAGCAGGGCGAGTTCGCGGTCGAGGATGGCGGCCCGCTCGGGAAGGGCGACGGTACGCACGTCCAGGAGGAGGGCGCGCAGTCGCCGCGCGACCTGGATCGACTGGCGGCCGTATTGACGGATCTCGTCCAGCGCCAGCATCACATAGTCATCCCAGTCCGGCCGGGGCAGCACCACCCGCAACTGTCCGCCGTCGTCGAGACGTAGCGGTGACGGAAACGGCGCGTCGCTGAGCCGCCGCAGCAGATCATGAATCTGGTCGAGCGCCTGCACCGCGGTGGTGGGGTCGTTGATCGCCGGTGACAACGCCCGTTCGGCAATGTCCACCAACTGGCGGAAGCCGAAGGCCGCGTCTTGCAGCATCGTGCGCTCCGGCGCGAAACTGACACATGAATCAAGCGCCTCGCGGTCGAGCGCGTGCGCATCGCCCCATACCTGGAGCAACGGCGCACCTTCTGGCACGAAGTCGCCGACCATCGGCGTCACCCGCACCACCAGATCGTGACGGCAGGCCAGGGCAAGCAGTTCCGCCTCGTCGATGGCGGTGACGACACCGGGCGGCCC
The DNA here is from genome assembly GCA_038325665.1 of Dehalococcoidia bacterium. Lineage (GTDB taxonomy): Bacteria > Chloroflexota > Dehalococcoidia > CAUJGQ01 > CAUJGQ01 > CAUJGQ01. Next base: position 5,471 of record JBBQJF010000019.1, read on the forward strand.
CGGCGACAGGATGGTCCGGTCAGGCGTCGCCACGGGCGGCGTCAGTGAGTCGGGCGGCTCCACACCGGCTTCTGGATAGAGGCGGGCGATCGCGTCCCGCGTCTCGTTGCCCACCCGCACGATCACCGACACCGCCCGAATCGACTGCGCCATGTGGTGGATATAGTGAATGAACACCCCGATGCTGAGCAGCATCAGCAGGAAGGCGATCCACACCGACAGCGCCGGCACGAAGCCCGATTCCGGCTCCGCCTCCCGCGCCGACTGAATCTCACGCAGTACGAGCAGGGCATAGGTGAAGGTGGCGACGAACACTCCCAAGACGATCTGGCTGGTGCGATCGCGCAGAAACGTTCGCAGCACGCGGGGCGAGAATTGACCGCTGGCGATTTGCAGCACCAGCATCGTGATCGAGAAGACGAGTCCGGTGAAAGTAATCATCGACGCCGCGATGGTGGTGAGCAGGCCGCGGGCGCCATCGGCCGCATCGCGATACAGGAACCATCCACCGCGGCCGGGATCGATCGCGTGGTCAATGCTGATCGTGAGCGCCGCCAGCCAGAATGTCGCCACGACGCACATGGTCGGGATAAACCACAAGCTCGCGCGCAGTCTCTCGCGCAGGGCGAACAGCTTCAGCTTCATCGCGCACTCCCGTCGGCGTCTGACTCGGTATCCAGCGCCGGGGCGGGCGGCGCGGGGGATAGAATGGCCGCTCGCCGCAACTCCTCGCGCAGGGCCGTGATCTCGTCGCGGAGCGAGGCCGTGTCATTCTCCCGCTCGGACTTGCCCCAGCCGAGCAGGAACACGGCGAGCGCCGCCGTGATATAGCCGGAGACGGCGAGGGCAAAAATCATCAACAGCGCGGCGAGAATGCGCCCCTCGACCGTGACCGGGTGACGCTCACTGCCCTGCTGGATGATCGTCGTGCTCGCCCACCACAGCCCCTCGCCGAATGACGTGATCGTGGCATCGGAGTGACCGTGCTCCAGCCAGGAGATACCGGCCGCCGCGAGCAGCACCACCACCACGCTCAGCACGGCGACATAGCCCGCGCCCGCGAAGCCGACCACCCGCCGCAACGCCCGTGCGCCCCGGTTCGTGCCCGTCACCAGCCGCACCAGTCGCAGCGAGCGCACCGCCCGGACCGCCCGCGCCGCGCGGAAGACGCGAAAGGCGGGTAACGCGACCGATAATGCCGCCAGCCAGTTCGCGCGCAGATACCGGGTCTTGGAGCCGGCCAGGGCCAGCCGCACGACGAAATCGAGGGTGAACGCCGCCCAGATCAGCCAGCCGGCGAACTCGACCCAGCGCGATTGCGCCGGTGACAGATCGACGGCGAATTCCACCAGCAGCAGCACGAGGAAGACCAGCGACAGCGCGGTCAGCGCGATCTCGACCAGTTCGGAGATCTCCTGCCGTTCATCCGTGTCTAGCCGGATATTCATGCCTCTATCGAAACAGCCGCGCCCATGCCGGCGCATCACCCATCGGATGGGCACACCGCGCACGGGAGGAGTGGACGCCTCCGCTCTATTCCGCCTTCTGCGCCAGCAGGGCGGTGTGCGGGATCGGTGGAAAGAGGAAGGGACGTAGCATGGGCCGTTCGATCACGACGAAGCCGGCCTCGGCCGCGTGGTGGGCGAGCGGGCCGAAGCCGCGAAGGTGCGGCGGGGACGGGTCGCCGGCGAGCACACGTTGATGCAGGCGGTTCAACCGGCGCGACGCGAGCGCGGCATAGTCCCATCCCACCAGCACGCCGCCCGGCCGCAGTACCCGCTCTGCCTCCGCCAGAGCGCGGCGGAGATCGTCGTCGTCGAGCCGCCGAAACAGGTGCGCGGCAACGAGCAGGTCGAACGAGGCATCGCTGAACGGCAGGCGCACGGGCGTGCCCCTGACCAGATCGACCAGAGGCGACGGTCCGAGATCGCGCCGCGCGAGGTCGAGCGCGACGCGCGACGGTTCGAGCGCGGCCGGCGGCGTGTCGAAGGCGATACGCCCGGCGAGAAATCGCGCGATCGAGCCACGGCCCCCCTGGAGGTCGAGCACCCGGTGTTTTGGCAGCAGGTTCAGCCGTTCGGGCAACAGAAAGACGGGTGTGTTCATCAGAAAGACGCCGGCCGGCCCCAGCAACAGCCGCCGCACCGCGCCCGCGAAGTCCCGCGCCCGCAGCCGTGCGTCGTAGCGTTGCAACGTCACCGCGTCGTCGCGACCCATCACACGCGGCGGTGGGCCGTATGCCGGCGGTGGTGTCGATCCGAGAACCGGCAGACTCGAGTCATCACGCATGGCTGATCCGGTGTCATGACGGACGCCGCGGCGTCGCCGTCTGGTCATCGCCTCGATCGTACCGGCAATCGGCCGTTGACCGCCACCGTCGTTTGCTTGGCGGGCGTCTGGAATGTGGCGCGCGGACACGTCACACTGTAAGGGCCGCGGCATTGGTCTAGTCTGTCGCGGTCGATTGCACGAAAATTGCGATCTGACGCCGTATGTATTGATCTACGAGCCGGTTGGCTCCGTAGATCACATAGGGGAGTCTTCGTCCGTGAGCCACGACGACCCCACCGTTGACCTGGTGTTGCTCGCGCGGCTGCAAGGCGGCGCGGATGATGCGCTGGCCGTGCTGTACGACCGCCACGGCGCGGCGGCGTACGGGCTGGCCGTGCGGTTGACGGCGAGCGCCGAGATGGCCGAGGAGGTCGTTCAGGAGGCGTTTCTCGCCCTGTGGCGGCGCTCCGAGACGTACCGGGCGGACAGGGGCACGGTGCGGAGTTGGTTGTTGACGGTCGTGCGGAATCGTGCGATCGATGCAATTCGGGCGCGCGACGGCCGTCCCCGTTCCGGGCCGGCGCTGCCGCGACCGGTGGCGCTCGACGATGTCATCCTAGTCGCGTCTGACGACCCGGAGGCGGAGGCGCTGCGGGCGGTCGAGGGCGAGGTGGTGCGTGGTGCGCTGGCAGAGTTGCCGCGCGAGCAGCGCGAGGTAGTGCAGATGGCGTACTTCGGCGGGCTGACCTATCCCGAGGTGGCGGCCGCGACCGGTATACCGCTTGGGACGGTCAAGAGCCGGATGCGTCTGGCGCTGGAACGATTGCGTATCCTGGTGGGTCAGCGGCTGAGCGCATAAAGGCTGCCGCGCGCCACCAGTGTTGCGGAATCGTGTCCGGCGCGTGATATCGGGTCGAGGGCAGCATGTGCGGCCCACGCCCCTGACGGCGGGACTATGACTGCTGAACGTAGCGTTGGCGGAGACAGGCGGGACACGGTGACGTGCGACGAACTTGACGATCTGACCAGTGCGCTGGCGCTCGGCGCCGCGCTGCCCGAGGAAGTGACGGCGGCGCGCGAACACCTCGCGTCCTGCGGGCGCGGCCATCCCGATCTGGCGCGCATGCTCGCCATCGCCGAACTCCTGGCGGCGTCGGTGGAGCCGGTCACTCCGCCGCCGGGATTGCGCGACCGCATCTTACGGGCGGCGCGGGCCGAGGCCGCCGGAGCGCCGCTCGGTGATGGACCGGCCGCGGCGAGCGATGCGCCGGCTTCCGTTGCCACGGCCGCTGCTCCGCTTGGCCCACGGACGCGGCGGGCCGAACTCCCGATACAGCAACCCTCGGGCGCGGTGGACCACCAGCCCACCGCGCCGAGCCTGCCCGTGCGGGGACGGTTTCGGGCGCTGCCGGCGTGGCTGGCGGCTGCTGCCGCCGTCGCTCTGGCCATTGGCCTGGGAGCCTGGAATGTCAGCCTGCGCCGCGACCTGCAGGCGCGCGACGACCAGTTGGCAACCGAGCAGGAGGCACTGGCGGCAATCACCCGCGGCGGACAGCTCGTCGCCTTCAACATCGTTGGCCCACGGGCGGAAGGGGCGCATGGTGTGCTGGTACGCCCGACGCAAGGAGAGGGCCGGCCGGTGGTCGCCATGGAAGGGCTGGCGCGGCTGGCGGGCGGCCAGGTGTACCAGTTGTGGGCGATCCACGGTGATCAGCCGCGCGACCTGGGGGTGTTCGTGCCCGATGGGAGCGGCCGCTCGTTCCTGACCGTCCCCGAGCTCTCCGGGGCCGACGCCGTGGCCGTCACGGTCGAGCCGCGGCGGGTGGAGGCGCCGACGAGCGCGCCGGTGATGGTGGCGCGGCTGACCAACTTCCGTGTGCCCGATCAGTCGATTAGGTTCACGCGCGGGATGAGTGACTGATCGAAATCAAGCATACGGGCGTGGCCGATGCGCTCCAGTTCGGCCGCGCACCGGCGGGTATCCGCGATCAGGCCGGCCACGTCTACACCGCTACACACCGGCGGGAACGCATCGAGCAACGCGGTCCCCCGCGCCCACAGGCGTGCGGCGCCGTACGCGTTGCCGCGTGACAGATGGTGGAAGCCGACGCCGATCTGGAGGATGCCTTGATACAGGTAGCGGATCGGGTCGTCCTCCTCGATCCACGCCTCTTCCAGCGTCTCGTGCTGCTCGAAGAACAAGCCCTGGTTGAACTGTTCGATACCTTGCCGCAACGCCGGCGACGGCGGCTCATCGCAGCGCGATGTCGGCTCGCCCCGCCCGATCTTGCCGATTGCCGGCCGGCGGCGCGGGCCATCGTGGGCGCTGATCCGCTCGCCGGACACGGGCGTCGCGTCACCGGCCGGCGGCGTCTCGCCGTGCATCGCTCCCTCCGCGCTCACGATCGGTCAGCCGCGGCGAACCCGACGATCGCGCCGTAGATCAGGCCAAGCAGCAGCCCCACGCCCCACCAGCCGACCTCTTTGCCCAGCCAGCCGAAGGCCGCGCCGATCACCGTCCCCACCAGCGCGCCGATGACGGTGTAGATCAGAATGGTGAGGAAGTAGTTCCCGCCGCGTATGTTCATCCGTGCCATGGTCGATTGTTACCTCTCTGGTGAAGCGGCCTAACCCCCGGCCATGCCGGGACAGGCTCCAAGGGAAGGGCGAGCATCAACCAGCCGGTACGCGCCCATTGATCCGCGCTGGTCAGCCGGCGACGCGCACCGGACGCGGCAGCCGGTGCGTTACTCATCGATATCGGCCGGGGTGCAATCCATGTGGTCGCGCACGAACCGGCCGGCGAGGCCGCGCAGCGCCTCGGGGGTGTCGGGCGTCTCCTCTTCGGCGTTACACACGTCGCACAGCATCGTCGCGGTGGGCGTGCCGTCGCGTTCGCGGCCGATGCGCTGGACGTGGATGTGCGTCGGCAGGTTCAGGGGATTGAAGCCGGTAGTCATCGCACCCTCCTTGGCCGCGGTGTGCGCGCGGCATGGCCCGCGATCCCAGTATGCCACGTCGGCGGGGAAACGGACATTTCCGGAGGAGGCGTCACGCTGTCAGATGGGCCATTCGATGGTCCCAGACACGCGGGCGACCCGCTTACCGTCAGCCGTCTCGCCCAGGACGCCATCCTTCTAGCTCGATGGCGGTATAGAGTCTGTATACGATATTTTTGAGAGGTAGAGGTGCAGTGTTTGCACCGGAAAGTTGGTCACGATCCGCATTGATGCTCTGACGATCGAGGAATACATCATCGAGAAGATCGCGCGCAAGCACGGCGTGACATTTGATGAAGTGGAGGAGGCGTGCTTCGCCACGGAGCGGCATGTCCGTAGAGGACGCCAATAGTCGTACCTGATCGTCAGCGACACGGATGCCGGCCGTCACCTCTTCGTTTAGTCGTTCTGGCCGGCGCCAGTGATGGGATTTGGGTCATTGTGACGGCACGGGATATGGATGCGAGTGAGCGCGCATTGTATCAGCGAACGCGGAGATAACGATGAATGATGGCGATCACATCACCAAGCTCTCCGACTACGACGACGCGCATAGCGCGGCCGGGGACGCCGGTGAAGCCGTCGAGGTGGAGATCAAGTAACCATTGGACAAGGTGATTCCGATCCGGCTCTCGGCGGCGAGTTGGGCTACCCTCCGGCATGAGGCACAGGATTGAGGCATTGGGCCGGCGACCCTTGCCCGTATGTGGCTTCTGGAGAAGCTACGTGAGGTAGCCCGCCCCGCCGAGCCGGCGGCGCGATGAACACGCACCGAGATCGTCGCCGATGTCATCGGGTGACGCGCATTTGGGTCGCCGCCGTCTCGTGCTCCGTTCGCCGCGGCCGTTAGCAGCCACGCTCGCTTCGAGCCGGCCCAGCGGCCACCGTGCTCGCGGCTGCCCTCTACCCCACGATTGGAAGCGATACAGCGCCACGACCGAGGCCGGCCGGCGTGGGGCGCGTGGCTGGTTCCTGTGCCGTGTCCCCGGCGCCGTCTGCCGGCTCGACCCATTTGCCGTCGGCCTTGAGCAGTTCGATCAGGGCGGTCACGCCGTCTTCTTGGGAGACTGATTCGGTGACGACCTCACGGCCGCGATACAGTGCGATCTTGCCGCCGGCCTTGCCAACGTAGCCGTAGTCGGCGTCGGCCATCTCGCCGGGACCGTTGACGATGCAGCCCATTACCCCGATATTCAGGCCGACCAAATGGCGAGTGGCGTCGCGCACCTCGTGCAGCACCGTGGGCAGGTCGAACTTCGTCCGACCGCAGCCCGGACAGGCGATGTACTCGACTTGGGTGCGGCGCAAACCAAGCGCCTGCAGGATCTCGTAGCACACCGGCAACTCGTTGATCGGGTCTTCCGCGAGCGAGACGCGGATCGTGTCGCCGATGCCCTCGGCCAGCAGCGTGCCAATGCCGGTGGTGGACTTGACGCGGGCATACTGGCCGTCGCCGGCCTCGGTCACACCCAGGTGGAGCGGGTAGTCCATGCCCTCCTCGTCCATGCGCCGCGCCATCAGCCGGTTGGCCGCGATCATCACCGGCACGCGCGAGGCCTTGAGCGAGATCACGAGGTTACGGTAGCCGTATTTCTCGCAGATGCGCAGGTACTCCATCGCTGACTCGACCATGCCTTGGGGCGTGTCGCCGTGGGTGACGAGCATCCGCTCGGCGAGCGAGCCATGGTTGACGCCGATTCGCATGGCGATGTCGCGTCGCTTGCACGCCGCGATCACCGGCGCTACTGACTGCTCGATCGCGTCCAACTCCGCGGCGTGCTCGGCGGCGCTGTACTCCTCCGCTCGTCCGCGCGGCCGGCGGTAGACGAACAGGCCGGGATTGATCCGCACCTTGTCCACGAACTCGGCAACGGTGACGGCGATATCGGCGCCCTGGTGATGCACATCGGCCACCAGCGGGATCGCGTATCCGCGCGCCTCCAGCTTGGCCTTGATCTCGCCCAGGCAGTGCGCCTCGGCCATCGTCGGCGTGGTCACGCGCACCAACTCACAGCCGGCCTCGTACATGCGGATGATCTGTCCCACGCACGCATCGACGTTACGCGTCTCCTCCGTGATCATGCTCTGCACCAGCACCGGCGCCTCGCCGCCGATCACGGCATTCCCGACACGCACGGCGCGGGTCTTGCGACGTGGGTAGGTGATCTCCATCATGTTCGCCTTTCGGAAGGGACCGGGAGCCGGTCGGGCAACCAGCCTCGTATCGGTGCGTGCTCGTTGGTTCGACGCGCGGCGCCATGGCGTCGATCGCCAGCGGCGATACACCGATCGTAGCACCGAAGGGCAGGGCACGGAAGGTTTCGTGAACATCTGCACATGACCGTTCTTGTCATCGCGACGGTGTTATGGGATCCGTGGACTTGGAGACGGGGATCTCTCCGTGAGGCCAGAGCGAGGCCGCTCCCTGCTACGATAGGGGGAGGGAGGCACGGACCATGGCTGAACAGCATACCGTCGGCGACGACCATCACACCTCAACCGGGCAGGTACTGTCCGAGGCGACGTGGCTCGACGCGCACTTCGAGGCGGCCCGCCCCGAGTACGAGGCGATGCTGCGCGCCGTGCCGGTTGAGCAGGGCTGGCGGGTGCTCGACGCGGGCTGTGGTAGCGGCAGCTACCTGCCTCTGCTCGCGGAGCTGGTCGGCGGCGGCGGCAGCATCGCGGCCCTCGACGTGGCTCCAGAGAACATCGCCGTGGTTGAGCAACGGCTGTCGGGGTGGCGGCTCGCCCCGCCGGTCACGACAGCCGTTGGCAGCCTCACGGCGCTGCCCTACCCCGACCAGCACTTCGACATGTTGTGGTGCGCCAACGTGGTTCAGTATTTCAGCGATACCGAGCTACTATCGGTGCTCGCCGAGTTCCGGCGGGTGGTGCGACCTGGCGGGCTGGTGGCGGTCAAGGATGTGGACATGCAACTGTGGCGGGTGCATCCGGCCGATCCGCTACTCATCTCCCACCTCTCCGACGCGAGCCTGCGACATGACCCCAGGGATGCCCAATCGCGTGGGTCGTTGCGCGGCCGGGCATTGCGCCGCTGGCTCGAACGAGCCGGACTGGTTGATGTCCGCCAACAGACCACACTGATCGAGCGCTGGGCGCCGTTACGCCCGGTCGAGCGCCACTTCTGGGCGGACTGGCTCAGCTTCCTCGCTGCCGCCGCGGTGCGCCGTGGCGTCTCCGACGCCGACCTGACCACTTGGCAGGGGTTGCTCAATCCGGCGGCGCCCGGCCACCTCGTGGATGCGCCCGACTTCTACGGGTGCGAAGGCCAGGTCGTGGCGGCCGGTCGCGTACCCGACGCGGGCGCCTGACGACCGGCTAGGGCACGCGGTTGTCGCGGATAGACACGGTCGCTTGTGTACGGCCCGTCACCCAATCGTAATGTTCCGCCATAGCTAGGAAGAATGATCCACCGACCTCCGGACCCGGGCGACAATAACGGCCGATAGCACCGATGTTCGAGAGCGCCGTCATCCGTCCGAGGGCCGGGGATGCACGCGCGTGACGGGCAGCGGCGGTTCGGCAGCGTGCCGCCCGTCCGCGCGTGCCATACACCATCGGAATCGCGAGGGTTCGGCATGGACGCGACCTATATTCTGCCGATCCGGCGTGATCTGGCCGACCCGCCTGATCGTGACGATGACCTCGCGGCCTACCTTCGTATGGTGTCCGCGTGCATGGATGTGGTGGTCGTCGATGGCTCACCGCCCGAAATCTTCCAGCGCCATGCCGAGCAGTGGGGCACGCTTGTCCGTCACCTTCCACCCGATCCGAGTCTGCGAACGCCCAATGGCAAAGTCGGCGGGGTGCTCACCGGTGTCCGATACGCACGCCACGAGCGGCTGGTGATCGCCGATGATGACGTGCGCTACGACCCGGCTGGACTGGCGCGCGTCGTCGAGCTGTTGAGCGACGCCCACGTCGTGCGGCCGCAAAATTACTTCGAGCCGCTGCCCTGGCATGCTCGCTGGGATACAGCCCGCGGTCTGCTCAACCGTATGACCGGCGGCGACTGGCCGGGCACGCTCGCCGTCCGACGGTCGGCGCTGGCGGCCACGGGTGGCTACGACGGCAATGTTCTCTTCGAGAACCTTGAATTGGTCCAGACGGTGCGGGCGGCCGGCGGGGACGAGGCTGTGCCGTTGGACCTGTTCGTGCGGCGGCGCCCGCCGACCGCGCGTCACTTTTGGTCGCAGCGGGTCCGGCAGGCATACGACGAGTTCGCCCGACCAGTGCGCCTCGCCATTTGGCTTGCCCTGCTTCCCGGTTGTGTGGCTCTCGCGCTGAGTGGCCACCGGCGACTGCTGATCGCCGCCGCCGGGGTGAGTGTCGCCCTTGCCGAGGCGGGGCGGCGGCGGGGCGGCGGCGCCGCCGTCTTTCCGGCGACATCGTCGCTGCTGGCGCCGGCATGGCTGGCGGAGCGGGCGATATGCATCTGGCTGGCGCTCGCCGCGCGGCTTCTCGTGGGCGGCGTGCGCTACCGTGGTGGAGTGATCGACCGCGCCGCGACGCCGATGCGAATTCTGCGGCGACGTCATCAGGCCGCTCGTGAACTGCTCGCCATCCCGATGCCCGGCGTGACGACGCGCCCCGCGGGTGTGCCGTCATGAACGGCGCCGCGCGGATGCGCGAGGCAGTGAACGCGGCGCAAGCGGCGCAATGTCCGGTCACGCATGCCCGGCGCGCCAACCCGTTCGACAGCGAATTAGCGCGACTCCACGGCAACTACGCGGCCATGCACGATGGACGGCTCGTGCGCGTGGCCGCTCCGACCACGCCCGTGACTGATGCCGCGCGGCGCATGCATGATGACTTTCGTGCGCTCGTCCTTGACCCACGCTTTTCCTGTCTCGGCGCGAAGGCGGCCGTCAGCCGCGGCGCGTACCGCACCGGCCTCTACGACGAACTTGGGTCCGCCGCTGCCACGGCAGGTTTGGCGCGTGACCTGTTCAGCTTCGTGGAGGACCGATACGACCTGGCAGGCGGCTTCTCCACCTTCGTGGCCGGCTTCCGTGGGCCGCCCGCGCTCGATGAAGCCGGCTTTGAGCGGTTGTTATGGCAGCAACTCCAGGGCCTGCACGACGAGGACCGGCGCTTTCACGGGTGGGATCCCTCGGTCAGCGCCGATCCCGAGTCGGCGGAGTTTTCCTTCAGCTTTGCCGGTCGCGCCTTCTTCGTCGTCGGGCTGCACCCGGCCAGCTCCCGCATCGCCCGTCGCTTCGCCTGGCCGGCGCTGGCCTTCAACGCGCACGAGCAATTCGATCAACTCCGTGTCCGTGGCCGCTTCGACAAGATGCGAACCCTGATTCGTGAGCGCGACCAGGCGCTGCAAGGCAGCCTCAACCCCAACTTGAGCGATTTCGGCGAGCGCTCCGAAGCGCGACAATACTCCGGTCGGGCCGTGGGCGACGCGTGGCGCTGTCCCTTCCAAGCGCATGCCGAGAGTCCTTCATGGGTGGCGCCCACCACGGCCGATGACCTCCTGATTCCCCTGCCCCCGGCTGCCTGCCCCGACGTGCCGGGGGGTTAGATGGTTCTCCGAGGGTTTGTGGTCGCCGGCCTGTCTCGTCGCGCGGCGAGACGCCGTGTCGTGGGCACGCGCGATGCGGCGCGGGGCGGGTGATAGCGCGCGGGAGACAGTCATGGAACAGATCGCTCGGTACCACCTCGAACCCCAAACCGGGACCGGCTTCCTGCTGGAGCGCGGTCAGGTGCTCAAGGTCATTGACCCACGGGGGGAGCAGGTCTCCGACCTGATGGCGTTCGCGCGGCCCGACACCGGCGAATGGCTCTCCTCCGGTCGCAGCCTCGATTACGGCAACACGATCTACCTGACCAGCGGCCACCTGCTCTACTCCAACCGCAGCCGGCCGATGTTCACCATCCTTGAAGATACGGTGGGGCGGCACGACTTTCTGCTCACCCCATGCAGCCCGGAGATGTTTCGCATCCTCTACAAGGTCGAAGGCCACCATCCGAGCTGCTACGAGAATCTGGCGACAAACCTCGCCCCTTTCGGCATCGCCGGTGACCAGATCCCGACAACATTCAACATCTTCATGAATGTCACCGTTGCCCCGTCGGGCGAACTGAGCGTGGAGCCGCCGCTCTCCAAGGCGGGTGATTATCTCACACTGCGGGCGGAAATGGACCTGTTCGTCGGCATGACCGCCTGTTCCGCCGAACTCTCGAACAACCACAGCTTGAAGCCGATCGATATCGAGGTGTATCGCTGAGCGCGCTTCAAGATCGTTGATCTCGCCTGCCAACGAACCTGTGCCATCGCCTCTCTCCATCTGTTCGTGTGGTGAGACATTGATTCCGAGTAAGCGTTCAGCGCTCAGTTGTCAGCCGTCAGCGGCCGCGCCGTGGGGATGCGTGACCACGGCCCGCTCGCGGTCGCCGGCAGCCGGCTATCCTCCCGTGAACGCGCGGGCTGACCTCTGAGCGCCAATGACGGAACGCTTACGATTCCAATACGCCTTCTGAAACGGCCCGGTGAGCGTGGAACTGGTGATGATGTCCGGCACCGGACTCATCTCATCAGGGAGCGGTTCTGGCACAGTGGTCACACTGATCTTTGTCGTGCGCCAGGGGACCGGTCCTGAGGCCGGCCTCCCCGTTCCAGCGCGGCATGGAGCGCGACGCCATATAGTAGGGCAGGCTGGTAGCCGCCGGGACCGGTGTGGAGAGGCGACCCCCATGACGATGACCTGTCGATCCGCGATCGGCCGGTTCTGGTTGACGGGGCGCGGCTCCATGACCGCGTGTGGGGAGACACCGTCGCGCCCGATGTCCAGATGAAGGAGCGAGCCATGATCGCACGCGAAGCGGTTGACCGGCTGTTGCAGCGCGGCGTCGAGGGGGGCGGCGTGCCCGGCGTGGTTGCGATGGCGGCGTCGCCCGAGGGCATGCTGTACGCGGGCGTGTGTGGGTCCCGGCGCCGGGACGCCGGCGAGCCGATGACCGTCGATACGGTGTTCCGCATCGCATCGATGACCAAGGCGGTGGCGAGCGTGGCGGCGATGCAGCTCGTGGAGCAGGGAACGCTCGCGCTCGACGTGCCGGCCTCCACCTACGCGCCACGGCTCGCCGAGGTCCAGGTGCTGGAGGGGTTCGACGCGGCAGGCGCACCACGCATGCGGCCGCCGCGTCGCCCCATCACCTTGCGACACCTTCTGTCGCACACGTCCGGCTTCGTGTACCCCGTCTGGAATGAAGACGCCAACCGGTACCAGCGTGACCATGCCGCGCGCCTGGTGGATGACCCGAGCAAGCCGGTACTGCGGCCGCTCGCGTTCGACCCCGGCGAGCGCTGGGAGTACGGCATCGGCATCGATTGGGCCGGCCATCTGGTGGAGATCGCCAGCGGACTCTCGCTCGACGCATACGTGCAGCGCTACATCTGCGGCCCGCTCGGCATGCGCGACACCACCTTCGTGTTGCGCCAGGAGCAGCTCACGCGCCTGGCCGAGCTGCATCGCTATAGCGACGATGGCGTCCTGACGGCTGATCCAGTGACCATGCCCGCGCCGCCGACCTTCCACAACGGAGGCGGCGGGCTGTTCTCCACCGCGACGGACTATCTGCGCTTCACCCGCATGGTGCTGCGCGGCGGCGAGTTGGACGGTGAGCGCGTGCTGAGCAAGGCCTCGGTGGACGAGTTGGGCCGCAACCAGACCGGCGATCTGCGCGTGACGCCGTTCGTCACATATTCGCCCGGCTTCTCACGCGGCGGGGAATTACTCGGGGGCGTGCCCAAGACATGGGGCCTCGGGTACATGCGGAGCGAAGCCGACGCGCCCACCGGCCGCGGCGCCGGCAGCGTGGCCTGGGCCGGCTTGTACAACACCTACTACTGGATCGACCCGCGTCGCGCGATTACCGGCGTGCTCATGACCCAGGTGCTCCCCTTCCTCGACCCGCATGTGCTGGCACTCTTGGATGCGTTCGAGACGGCGGTGTACGCGTGACCACCCCGCCGGTCTGTCCGCTCCCTGCACCACGCCCCGCCCACGTTGTCCTCGCCCACCTCTTTCAATCTCGGCGTGCGCGTCCACGCGCAACCATGACCCAATGGGACAGCCGGGAGTACGGTGGGACCGATACGGGTTGGAGGTTTTCATGGTCGCCGAACTTTTGAGGTCGGAAAGCGAGGATTGGTACGACTGCCGAGGGCGCTTCGCGCACAGTTCAAGCTATGCCCGGGTTCGCGCGTCATTCTGACAAGCACGGCGACGACATCCGCATCCGTCCAGTCAACGAAGCCGAGCGGGCCAAACGCCGCCGGCGAATCGCTCGGCGTCCCGGCATTCGGCTGGCGCGGGATCGTTCAGACCTCAAAGTCGCGCGACGGCGGCTGAACGACTCAGATCATGAATTCGTGTCGCTGGAACAACTCAAGTCTGCCTTACAGATAGGTTGAGCGCGTCGTGTGAGTAGCTCTCTCTACACGGTCGCTGTCGAACGACGAGTGCAACGTGAAGTGGCACGCTTCCCGGCAGGGGTGCAGCGTCGCGTCATCGCACGTATGGAGGCACTTGCTATAGTTCCGCGGTAAGCGTTCAGCCCACGCGTTCACGCGAAGGATAGCCGGCCGCCGGCGACCGCGACCGGGCCGTGGTCGCGCATCACCGCGGCTCGACCACTGACGGCTGACAGCTGAGCGCTGAACGCGTACGTTCCGCGTCCACATGGAGTGAAGGCGCTCGCGGGAGCGCAAGACTTCTTTCGAATTCGCGCCGGCGACTACCGAATCGTGTATCAAATCGATGAGATCGCCCGCACCATTCGCGTTCTACGGGTGGCGCATCGCAAAGACGTCTATCGGTGAGGGGGTGGCGGCTGCACCCGCGGCCAGGTCGCCGGCATGGTCACACCACCCCCGCCTCGAACAGCGCCTTCAGCGTGTCGCGGGCGAGGCCCAACTCGCCGCCATACACCGCGACGTTATCCTCGCCCAGCAGCGGGGCGCGGCGGCGCAGCCGCCAGGGCGAGCGCGTGAGGCGGTAGGGGGCGCCGGGGTAAGTCACCGCGCGGCCCAGTTCCGGGTGCTGCGCCTCGACGAAGAAGCCGCGGTCGCCCCAATGTGGGTCGCCGACATTCGCCTCGGGCATGCGCACCGGCGCCCACGGCATATGCAGCTTCTGCCCGCCGCGGTACACCTCCTCGGCGGTCAGGCTCTCCACGAACCGGCCGATCACCTCCGCGACATGGCGGGCGAGGTCGCCGCGGCGGTAGGGGTTCTCGCTCATCACCGCGTCGTACGTCGGGTCACGCAGATCCTCGACGCGGCCCTTCTCTTCCATCCAGTCGAGTAGCGGATTCCATGACACCCGGTTGCGGGGGATGCCGCCGCCGATCATGTTGACGTATCCGCCGTCCACGGTGCGAAACTGCCAGCGCGGCGTTACTGCCGGGGCGGCGTGCCGGCCGGTCTGCCGCACCACCACCCGCTGAAAGTACTCCCAGTTGGGAAAAGCGCCCTCGGTGGTGCAGGCGCAGGCCTCATGGATCGAAACATCGAGCAGTTGGCCCTCGCCCGTCAGGTCACGGTGGTAGAGCGCGATCAGAGCGCCGTTGAAGGCATAGATGCCGGCCATGTTGGCGGCGTGGTAGCCGTCCGGACGGATCGGCGGGGCGCCGGGCACATCGTCATAACCACAGGAGGCCATCGGTCCACCGAGGGCGAGTTGAGTCAGGTCGCTCGCCTGGAAGTCGCGCCATGGTCCGGTGCGTCCGAACGGCGTGATCGCCGTCCATATCACCGACGGCGCCAGCGCACCTTCAGCGACGAGCGCGTCGTACCCGACGCCGTGTTCGTCCAGATAGCCGGGTGGGTGGGAGTCGACCACGATATCGACCCCGGCGAGCAGGCGGCGCAGGAGCGCACGCCCGTCGGCGTGCTCGACATCGAGCGTGACGCCGCGCTTATTGGTGTTGTAGTACCAGAAGAATAGGGAACGGTTGGGGTCGGGCACGTCGTCCGCGAACGGGCCGACCCGGCGGGCGTCGTCACCCACGGGCGGCTCGACCTTTATCACATCGGCGCCCATATCCGCGAGCAGCTTGCCGCAGTACTGACCGTTCTGTCCGCCGATTTCGACCACACGTAAGCCGGTGAGTGCCCCAGGGGCATCGGAAGATGATGCATTCATGCGGCGATTCTACCCCGTTCTCAGTTCGGGGCAAGTCCGCGCGGATCGCCGCACCGGCGGGAGCGGCCGCACCAGCAGAAGACCGGACAGCCAGGTCGGACGCTGGTGTGGCGCCGCTCGCTCCCCCGACTGTACGAGGCGCGCGCCGGGTTGAGTCACCGCGCAGAAGGGGTTTGGCGCGGGGCCATACCCCCGTGGCAGCCCCCGGCAGCACATGGATCATGCGGCGGCCAGCCCGTGCGTGATCGCGGTCGGTTGGTCGATGACGTCGAATTCGCGCACGCTGATGTGAGCGAACCGTGGGTCACTGGTCATGCTCTGGAACACATCAGAACGCCGGTACGCGGTGAGCGCCGCGCGGCTCTCCCAAAGGTAGACGCTGCCGTAGGTGTTCTTGTCCGGGTTTGCCAGCCACACCTTGGATATGAGGTCGGGGATGGCCGCGAACACCGGGGCAACCTGCTCACACCGCGTGCGGAACTCCTCTTCGCCGATGCCGTCTAGGTGAAACGTCACAATGAGGATATGCATGCTGATTCTCCTTCTCCACACCTTAACCCCAGCGCGGCTCCTCACCGAGGATGCCGAGCGTGGTCTTGCCGATGACCTCGTGCACGTACGCGGAGTTGGCGGGATGCAAGCCGCCGGCGCGCACGTCGCGGTACAGGCGTTCCAGCTCATTCGTCTTGAACATACCCCCGCCGCCGGACACGTCCATTGCCAGGTCCACCACCCGCTTCGCGCCTTCGACGCTGTGATGCTTGACCGCGACCAGCTTGGCCGGCCATTCACCGCCGTGGTCGATACCGGACGACCAGTCCTCGGCGATCCGGTCGATATGTGGTCGCATGGCCTCCAACTCCAGCGTCATCTGTGCAACCGCGTATTGGAGCATCGGGTTATAGATCATCGACCGGCCGCCCATGCCGACCGAGGTCTTCTTCTTTAGCCCGGCGACGGCGAGGTCGCGCGCCCGCTCGGCGATCGCCAGATAGATGTTGGCGAAGGTGATCTGCCCCCAGGCGAACATGGTGACGATTGAGAGGTCCGCGCCGGCGAAACCCGCGGGCAGCACCCGGGTGACAAACATATCAGGCACGAACGCGCCGTCGAGGATCGTGTCGTCGGAGCGGGTGGCGCGCATGCCCAACGTGTCCCACGTTTGGACGATCCGGTAGCCGGACGTCTCGCGCGGCAGGAAGGCGTGGACGATCTTCGGGTTGGTTGGGTCGGCGGTGTCCATGGCGTGAATTCCGAGGAAGTTCCACACCGGGCTGAGCGAGTCGAAGATCTTATGGCCGGAGAACTTGTACCCACCCTCGACCCGCTCGGCGCGCGAGGCAGACAGTAACACCGGCACGTCGTTGCCCGACTCGCCGTGACCGGCGGCGAACACCTCGCCCCTTACCGTCTCGTCCAGCAGCCATTGCATGGACGTATCGCCCAAGCGATAGAGGTCGGCGGCCATGCCGGTCCAGCACAGGTGCATGTTGGTGGCCAGCGCCGTGGCCGGGGCGCGATAGGCGAGGCGGCGCTACTCGCGGCCCACCTCACCCAGTGTCATGCCGAAGCCGCCACATCGATATTGGGTTCCTCGCCCAAGACCGTGACGAGTCCCCACCGCACGATCTCATGATCATCGACGATCAACACACGAATCGGTTTATCCATCGGGGCTTCCCCCTGCCGCGCTACCCACGGGCAGTGTGACCTCGATCGTCGTACCGCGACCGGGCGCCGAGCGCACATTGACCATGCCACCGAGCGCCGCCACACGCCCCCGCATCGATGTCAGACCAAACCCACCCGACCGGGCGGAGGGCGCGGACTCGCCCGAGCGTGGCGCACCGGGTTGGAAGCCCACGCCGTCGTCCGAGATCAGGAGACACACGGCAGCCGGCTCGGTCGCCAGACGGATGGTCACCCGCCGCGCACGCGCGTGCTTGACGATGTTGCTCACGGCTTCCTGGACGATTCGGTACAGTGCCCGCTCGTGGGCGGGCGGCTGGGGCAGGTAGGTACGCGCATCAAGTTCCGCCTCAAGGCCGTGGCCGGCAAGACCGGCCACGAGCCGGCCGACCATATCAGTGACGCTCGCCGGCAAGGCGGTCGCATCATCGAGATCACCCCCGTGGAGCGACGGAGGCGGATGCAGTTCGGCGACCACCATCCGCAGTTCGCGCACGGCGGTCAGGCTTTGGTCAATCAGGCGGTCGATACGCCGTTCCGCCTCGGTCGGATCGCGACGTAAGGCAGGGCGGACGGACTGAGCGATCAGCGAGACGCCGAAGACGGATTGGATCACCGCGTCGTGCAGCTCCCGCGCGAGGCGCTGGCGCTCCTCCAAGACGGCGAGCCTGCGATCTCGGTCGGCGAGCAGGCGGCGCTGGCGTTGACCATCGATCGCGGCGGCGAGCTGCGCGGCAGTCACCTGGTATGAGCGGATAGCGGCCGCATACCAGTCTTGCGGGACCGGGTGCGACAAGATGACCAGCCCAATCCGGCGGCGTTCCGCCATCAGCGGCAGCATGGCGATGGCGGGAGGGGCGCCGCGCCGTCGCTGTTGCCGGCGAAACTCGGGTGAGACACGCGGGTCGGTGCGGAAGTCGGTGATCGTGACCGTACGACCCTCGTCAAGGTGTGGGTCGAAGGCGTCGCGGGTGTGCGGGATGCGTTCCTCGCCCACGGTGATGCCGCCCTCCGGTGACCACCGCCCACGCACCACCACCGCGGTTCGCTCACCGGCCTCGTCGAACTCGTACAGCGCCACGCTGCACACGAATCGATCGTGCGCGGCAACCCCTTCCAGATAAGCGCGGACGATGGCGTCAACGTCGAGCGCGGCGCTCATCCGCTGACTGGTCTGGTACAGCAGCCGCGCCTCGTCCAGCGCTGTACCCGTGCTCTCGATCAGACGAGCATTCTCGATGGCGATGGCCGCGTGCCGCGCGAGGAGGGTGAGCGTGTTCACGGCCTCATCGTCGAAGCGGCGTGGCGGCGCCGCGGTCAGACCCAGCACCCCAATGATGCGGTCCGACCACCAGATCGGCACACCGATAGCGGCGTGGCCGGCAAGCTCCGGTCGGGAGAGTTCGCCCGCGTCGCCGTAGCGGTCGAGTCGCACCGGCCGGCGCTCGGCCAGGACACGACCGGCCAGTCCCGTGGCTGGTACCCGCGGCTCGGGGTCGGGCGACGGCACGTTGAATGTGGCAACGGGCCGAATCCCCATCGCGGCAGGGCCCTCGACCGTCAGGCCAATGCCGCCGTGGTCAGCGCCGAGTAAATCCGCGGCGCCCTCCACAACGCGGTGCAGCAACGATTCCAGCGAAAGTCCGCCATCGAACAGCTCAACAATGGTGCGCAACGTGCCGGCGCGGCGCATTGCCTCGGCGAGCTGCTCGCGCGCTATCTCGATATCCGACAACCCGGCGGTAGTCATATCCGTGGCTCCCGGGCACTGGGCTGTATGCCCGCGGTCCTGCCCGTCGGCGGCCCAAACGCAACCCCATTCCGGCGAAACGCACCGGAAGTCCAGCATAGTTCTACCGTACCGGTGCGCGCTTGAAAAGGGCCGGCTCATGAGTGCCACCCATGCCCCGTCGGGGCGCCCCCGGGGATGGCAGGTGAGGTTGTACCCCCGTCGTCCAACACCCAACACCCGTTTTCATGAGAGATGGACGACGTGGAGCCCACGGTGAACGGCTCAACAGCAAGCGGGTCAGTGCAGGCCCTCATCCACCCACGAACTCGCGACCGGCCTGGTCGAAGACCAGCGCCGTCCCGCGCTTGTAGGGATGGTTATCCTGCTGGTGCTCGATGGGTTGTCTCACGGGCAACGAACTCGAATTGAGTGCCCGCGGATTGGAGGGAAATGCCTGACGCGAACCGACCAATCGAATGGGTGATGCCTGACAGACACGGGGACGGCGCGACGCAACACTGGTGTCGCCGGTGAGACCGTTGACCCGCCCAAGCCGGGCTGGCCAAGGATGTGCACGATGGGTCCCGCCGAGGCCCTGATGCTGCATTAGGTCTGATCGCTAATGTGAGGGGGCCGGTCTTCCCGCCATTATTGTTGTGCCGCATGAGTCAGTGTCATGGAGGTACGCCATGCCGCCGCTGATACAACGACAAGGCAACCGGAAGCTGGGTGGCGGCCTGGTAGCGGCAGCGCTGCTGCTCGTGGTGCTGTCATTCGTGCTGGGAACCGGCGTTGCCGCCGCCATCAGCTTCCTCGGCGCACCTTTCATACTCGCGGCCGGTGTTATCGTCGCGGTCGGAAAGGCGGGACGGCGGGCGTACGCGCGACTCGCGGCAGCAGCCGTCCCGCTGTTCATTGTCAGTGTCGTGGCGCACAACGTCTTCTACGGCGTCACCAACATTGAGGAGCCCGTGTTTCTCATCACCGGAATCATCGTCGCGCCAGCGCTCCTGCTCGCCGGCGCCGTCGGGTTCGTGCTCGCGGGACGTGGCCGCAGTGGGGATGCACATGGCGGCAGCGAGATGGCGCGCCGCGCGACTTGAAGCCGAGCTCTCCAAGGGATGCGTGTCATGACCCGCGATATCCGTACGTTGATGGGGAATCAATCGCACGTACACTTCGAGCCAGAGCGCCGCCCGGGCTGGCCGCGGCGACATACCCGCCTGCTGGCCGGTTTCACGACCACGTTGGTTGCGCTGATCGTGCTTGTCCTGGTCGTCGTGGGCTGGATCGGCTCGCGGGCAGCAATGTACCCGGAGGCAACGGTCCCCGAATACTCACTCGCCGATTATGACTTTGCCGCGCGGACCGAGGCGGTTCGATTCCCGAGCCGGGACGGCACGATGCTCGCCGGCTGGTTCGTGCCGGTGGAGCGGCCGGGACAGCCGGTCATCATTCTTCTGCATGGCTACGGCCCCTCGAAGTGGGAACTGCTCCCGCACGCCGCGTATCTCCGCCGTGCCGGCTACAAAACGTCCTACTCATCGATTTTCGCGGCCGGGGCGAGAGCGCGGGCACGGCGGTGACACTTGGCGCACGCGAGCCGCTGGATGTGAGCGGCGCCGTTGATTACGTCCATTCGCGGCCGGATGTGGACGTGAACCGTGTGGCCGTGCAGGGAGTGAGCCTCGGCGCGTCATCCGGGATCATCGCCATGGCCGGTGACCCGCGCATCGCCGCGATTGTCGCCGAGAGTCCGTTCAGCGACATGCAGGGTGTCATCGCGCGCAGCTTCGAGCGCTACACCGGCTTGCCGAGCTTCCCGTTCGCGCCGGTGACCACGTTCATCATCGAGCGCCGCCTGCACGCGGACGCTGCTGACATTCGGCCGCTCGATGCGATCACGCGGATCGGGCAGCGACCGGTGTTCGTGATCGAGGATCTGGACGACGCGGCGATGCCCCCGCGGTCGGGTCGCCGGATTCACGCCGCCGCGCTCGGCCCGAAGGAATTGTGGCTGGTGGAGCATGCTGGTCACTCGAAAGCCTATAAACTGGCGCCGGAGGAGTACAAGCGCCGGGTGCTCGCGTTCTACGGGGCGCACCTGCGCGGTGATTTGGTGGCAGCCGCCCCCGGCGCGGCTGCCGGGTTCGCCGGCGACGATTCAATCTCGACGGAGGAACTCGCTGTCCGATTGCTCCCTTACTTGCTGACCGAGGCAGATCTACCCGCGTATCGGCCGGCTGGCGTGGAGGTCGACACGTCCGCGACGCAAGCACTCAAAGAAACGCCGCCTGGTGGGGACGCATGGGCCGCGTTCGAGAGGACACGCCGTCGATTCATGCTGCAGGTGCATCAGATCCTCAGACCAACCGATGGCGTCGTGCCGCCGGCGATCTTCACCATAGGCGTTATGGCCAGCGTCGAGGCTGCCGAGGCGGAGGTGGGTCTGACGCGCCCCCCGTCGACTAACGCCATGCGCCTGCCATTGGATCAGGTCATCGGCGAGGCAAGGGCCGCCTGGCGATTTCCGGCTGACCAGTTGGGACAGCCGCCGCGCGAGGTGACGGACATCCGTTGGCTACGCGGCCGGCTTGTCTTCTCCGTGCAGCGCACCACCCTGCCGGATGCCACCGGCATGGATGACCTGAGTGCGCTCGCGGCGCGGGCGGACGCCTATATTGTCGCGCTGCCGCCGCTTGACCTGAAGCGGACCGTCGCTCTCCCCGCGACAGAGGCGCAACGTCTCGCGATGCTTCTCCGCCTGCAAACTCTACGCATCGACGCCGAAGCGGCGCCGGCGGGCTTCCGGCCAGCGGAGAGCGGGACCACCCATCCGGCACAAGGAGTGCTGAACCTTGTACTCCTTAATCCTGGCTTCGGCGCCGGCGCGGCGCTCCAGCGCTACGCCGAGATCTGGCGACGGGTCTACACGGCGGGTTTCTGGTTCACGCGCGACCCGGATGGGGCGCCGCGACTGATCGCCGTGGCCGCGGTCGATGCGGATGTTGAGGCGGCCAGAGACGATGTGCGCGATCCGGTGGCGGCGGTATTCGGCCTGGCTCGTCCCGACACGAAGTCCGCTCCGCCCCCCATCCAGCTTGGCGACGAGACAACGTTCTTCCTCTTCGACTTAGGCCCGCTCACCGGCGGTGAGGCGGTCGAGAGCATGGCACTACGCTGGCGGCACGGGACGGTCGTGCTGAGCGCGGAAAGCATCGGCCGGGCCGGCGCGGTGACCGAGGACCAACTTGCCGGCTTCGCGCGGGCTATCGAGGCAGCCTATCAGACGAGTGCATTGGCGCTGAGTCCCTAATCAGTTGCCCATGTGAAATGGACGCGCAACCTGGTGAGAGGAAGGGAGGGCATGTCCAGATCCGAATTGATCTCCACTACACCTACGGTCTGACGAAAATGGCGGACAAAGTGATATGCCTCAAGACAGGCAAGGCAGTACTCGGCATGGCGGCCAGGACTGGGAGGCATGGCTGTTCGCGGTCAGTGGCGGCACGCTGACGATGGCGGGCATCATTTCCACAGCGCGCTGCCGGCGTTGTACGGCATCGAAGGGTCCGCCTCGCTCACGGCCGGCGTCATCGGCGGACCGCTGGTGTCAGCCCGCGGTGTGATCGAACTACTCAATGCCCGCCACGTATCGGGTGGCGCGACAGAAGATGCGCGGCGGCATATCATGGACAGAGGGCGGTCAGCCGCGGTACCGGCCATTATCCGCGACGTTGCTGACCATAGGCGCGGGTCACGGTGGACCCGCGAGGAGAGAATGCCATGCATCGATTCTTAGGTCTCGCAATCGCAATCGCGGTCGGCGTCGCGGTCCTGGGTAGCGGGCGCGGCGCCGAGGCCGCCCCCACACCAAACGCGGGTGGTCCGTACGACGCCACGGCCGGCAGGCCGATCGAGTTCAACGCGGTGAGCACGGTGAATGCCGTGAGCTGGCAATGGGACTT
>JBBQJF010000020.1:0-28247 GCA_038325665.1 Dehalococcoidia bacterium
CGCCGCCGGCAAGGATCACCGGCCGGCCGATATCCGCCGCCGTGGGCCAGATGTCAGCGCGCGTGATACGCTCGTCCGAGCGTTGGAGCCGCGCCATCGGGGTGTGAGCCGTACGCCGCAGCGCGGAGCCGCGGGCCACCAGCCGACCGTCGTCGTCCCGCACATCCACATCCAACATGTCCGGCGCGGCATGGACGAGCACGATACCGGCGGCGCGCAGCCGCCCCCGCGCGAACGAGAGGCCGCGCGCTCCGGCCTCGGGATACCAAAGGTCCCAGGTGTGATGCGTTATGTCTGCCACGCGCGACTCCTCGGGACTGCCCGCTGGTTTGCTCACTGGAACACCGGCGGCCACTTCTCGGGCCAAGGCTCGGTGTCGGGCAAGGTCATGCCAGGATAGGCGTAACGCACATCATAGTCGAGCATCACCGATACGCGGCCCGCCAGCCAGTGCATCTCGGGTTCAGTGAGCGGGCGGCGGACGGTCAGTCCAGGCAGGTCGATGAGCGGATTGAGCGGTGTTTGGGCGTCGCGCAGGTCCTCATGGCCGCTGTAGTGGGTCCAGTACAGCCGGCGCGCCCGCCACGCACGGGTCAGGGCCAGCCCCTCGCGGATCGAGATGTGCCCGATTGCCGGATGGGGGTGCCACGTCGTGGAGTCGAGCAGCAGCACGTCGGCGTCGCGCACCAGCCCGGCATGCTCTCGCGGAAGTGCGGTGTGGAAAGTCGCGACCGCGGCCTGCCACGGCTGCTCCGGCGCCTCGACCAAACGCAGCATGTCCCAGGCGAGCACGACCTTCTTGCCGCCTGCCTCGACCACGTAGATCACCGCCCCCGGCGCCGATTCGTGATGGAAGACCGAGACGGGGGTAACGGTGAGCGCCGTCCCCCCGGCCACCGTGAACGTGACCGGCACGCACGGGCGGAGCTCCTGATGCACGACCCGCCGCCGGGGCGGCGGCAATGTCAGCCAGTGGAGTGTACCGCGCTCGCCGAACACGCGTTCGGCGCACGGCGCGGTACAGTGCACCGGCAGCAGCCAATCGCGCTCACCGCGCATGCGATGGGCATGATGCATGCCGTTTGCGAGCCGGTCCAGCTCGGCGAAGTGGTCGAAATGAGGGTGCGTGAGGAACACGGCGGCAAGCTCGACGCCCCGCGCGGGGTGCGACGCATCGAGCAGGCTGTTGACCACCCCCAGCCCAACATCAAACAGCAAGTGCAGCAGCACCACACCCGTGTCCGGCGCGCGCAGCATCACTGAACACGACGCGTTGGCGGCGTGGTGGCGCTCGGCATGCAACTGACGGTCGCGCGCCACGTCCCGGCCGTACTCACTCATGAAGGCGGCATGATGACCGTTGATACGTACGACCAGCTCCAGCGCCGATGGAGAATCCATCACCGTGTGCTCGCAATAGTTCGGTGGCGCCTCACTCCAATTGAAACAGCGGGCTGACCGACTCTTCGTTATGGGTGCGCCGGATCGCCTCCGCCAGCAACGGCGCTACCGACACGACCTCGATGTTCGCGGGCCGCCGGTCAGCCGGTAGCTCGACGCTATCCGTGACGAGCATCTGCTTGATGAAGGGTTGTTGGAGACGGGCGGGCGCGTCGTCGGTGAGCAACGGATGGATGATCACGAGGGTGATCTCGGGCGTCGCGCCCGCGTCGATCAGCGCCGGGAGCTGACTGATCAACGACCCGCCGGCCATGATGTCATCGACCACGATCGGCGCGCGACCGCGCACGTCACCAACGACGTGCGTGACCTGGACGCGGCCGTCGATGCGGCGCTTGTTCATGAGTCCCAGCGGCAGGCCGAGCGCATCAGCGAAGCGTTCCGCGAGCTTGACCCGGCCGGCATCGGGAGCGATCAGGATCGCGTTGTCGAGCGGGAGTTGTTGCAACCGGCCCGACAGCAATCCCAGTGAGGAAAGCGCATCGACGGGAATATCGAAAAACCCCTGCATGGCCGGCGCATGGATATCGAGCAGCATCACTCGGTCAGCGCCGGCGCCCGTGAGGCAGTTGGCGACCACCTTGGCCGAGATCGCCTCGCGCGGTTTCGCCTTGCGCTCTTGGCGCGAGTACCCGTAGTACGGGATCACGGCAGTGACACGCCGGGCAGAGGCGCGCTTGAACGCGTCGAGGGTCAGCAGTAGCTCGACCAGATGATCGTTCACCGGCGGGCTGGTCGGCTGGATCACGAATACGTCCTCGCCGCGCACGCTGTCCTCGATCAGCGGGCTTAGCTCACCGTCCGGGAAGCGCTTGATCTCAAGCTGGCCGAGTGTGATCCCGAGCAGGCGCGCGGTCGCGCCGGCGAGCGGGCGGTTAGCCGTGCCAGAATACAGGAGCAGGTCGCTGCCCATCGCGTCCTCCCGTCTCAGCGTGATCGCCGGCGGACGCCCCGAGTGTAGCGCACGTTGCCCCAAGGCACCGCGCTGGCCGCGTTTGATCGTAGCGCGTGCGGCTGCTTTGCTTGCAGCACGCGGTGGGCGCGCGGCACACTCCGGCTCGCCGGCAGACACATCCCCGCTTGCACCGGCACGCGATCGATGATACGTGCCTTAAGCCCCCGTGGCGTCGCCGTGTATGTCAGAAAGTCCGTCCCCCAACACCCAACACCCAACACCCATTTTCAAGGGAGCATGTGAATGGCGACGAAACGAGCGGTGCTCGCGTTCAGCGGCGGGCTTGATACGAGCGCGATCCTGGTGTGGATGATCCGTCAACTCGGCTGGGAGGTGGTGACCTACACCGCCAACCTCGGACAGCGCGAAACCGACAGCCTTCAGGTCGCGGAGGAGAAGAGCCGCGCGATCGGCGCTGTCGCCCACGAGACGGTGGATTTGCGCCAGGAGCTTCTGGAGGAGTTCTGGCTGCCGGCGCTCCAGCTCCACGCCAAGCTCGAGGGCCGCTACTTGCTCGGCACGTCGTTGGCGCGCTACCCGACCGCCCGCGGCGCGATGCGGGTCGCCAAGCAGTACGGGGCGTCGGTGCTGTCGCACGGCTCCACCGGCAAGGGCAACGATCAGGTGAGGTTCGAGACCACCTGGCTAGTGCTGAACGGCGACCCGACGTACCGCATTGACGATATGGAGATTTACGCCTGCTGGAAGGAGGACGACTTTCTCAGCCGGTTCGGCGACGGCGGCCGGCGGGTGATGCGCGCCTATCTGGAGGAGCAAGGCATCCCGGTACCATCGGGCGGCTCCGACCGTCCCGACCCCTACAGCCAGGACGAGAACATGCTCCACATCTCCTCCGAGGGCGTTGCGCTCGAAGACCCGGCCGAGAGCCATGTGGGCAAAGTGATGTACTCGCGCATCACGGACCCGCTCCAGGCGCCGGACACGCCCGAGTTCGTCCGCGTCCACTTCGAGCGGGGCGTGCCGGTACGCCTGGTCGTCGAGGACGCGCAGGGGCGTCAGAAAAGCTCGACCGAGGGCGACCTCACCGCCGTCTTCTCTGCCGCCAACGAGGTCGCGGCACGGCATGGCGTGGGGTTGCTCGATATGGTCGAGCATCGCTATGTCGGTATCAAATCGCGCGGCGTGTACGAAGCGCCCGGCCATACGCTGCTGTTTGACGCCCACGTCGATCTTGAAAGTCTGGTGCATGATGGCCCCGTGATTGACCAAAAGTTTGCCCAAGCGCCGGTAATCGCGCGGCTGATGTACAACGGCGGCTGGTTCTCCCAGGAGATGCGCCGCGCGCTGTCGATGCTGCCCGAGGAACAAGCGCGAGTCACGGGTTGGTCGTTGCTGCGGCTGTACAAGGGCAGCGCGCTGGCGGTGGCGCGCTCCAGCCCGTATAGCCTGTACGACCCGACCGTCGCCTCGTTCGACGACATGACCGGCCGCGGCTACGACCCGCGCAAGGCGCGCGGCTTCATCGACGTGCAGGCCCTGCATATGTACGCCGCCGAGCGCATACGCCACAATCACCCTTCGTAAAGGCACGAACAAAGCACGTACAATGTGGGGGTGGCAGCCCGCGTAGTAGTGAGCATGATCGCGAGGCTTGGACGGCCGGATGCCGACGATCCACGATTTCCGGTTCGACGACGTCAATGAAGACAAGCTGGCGGCGCATGGACTCACCGCGCGACGGGTAGCCCAAGTACTCGACAATGACCACCGCATCGTGTTCAACCGTAAGAATCGTCGGGCGCCGTACCTGATCATCGGGCGCCACCATGGCGGGCAATGCATCGCGATTCCGGTAGAACCGACGACGGATGCCGTGGTATGGCGGCCGGTAACAGCCTGGTTCTGCAAGCCAGCGGAATGGGCATGGCTCCCGTAAGTGGTACGGCTGACCGGTACAAAGGATGTGTGCCGATGGCATGGACCGACCAGGAATTGGACGAACTGGAAGACGCCGGAAGTTGGGATTGGGAGACGTCACGAGTGGCCGGCCCGGTATCGCACCACGGCGCCGAGGTAGCCGTGCGCTTCTCGGCCGGCGAATTCGCCGGCCTCGCGGCTGAGGCCGAACGCCTCGGCATGACTGTCACCGCGTTTGTCCGTATGGCCGCGCTCGCCCGTACTCGTACGCCCAAACAGCGGGAAAGCCTCGACGACGCGCAAATCACAGATGACCGCATCAAGAACTCACGCCGGCAGCGCCCCGCCTAACCTCGCGCGCTCCGGCGGTTGATGCGCGCTGGCGGTGGCGCGCTCCAGCCCGTACAGCCTGTACGACCTGACCGTCGCCTCGTTCGACGACATGACCGGCCGCGGCTACGACCCGCGCAAGGCGCGCGGCGACTTCGACGTGCAGGCCCTACATATGTACGCCGCCGAGCGCATGCGGCGCCGGCCGGAGGCGCACACATAACAAAACGCGAGTCCTTGATGCCCGGGCATCGAGGACTCGCGTTGAATGTTCAGCATCCCTCGCGCTTACACATCGGATGCCGGCTTGCGAGTTACACGCCGGCGGGGCGGCGTCGCGGCCGGGACCGGCTCGGTGTCAGGTGTGGTGGCACGCGCGGCCGCGGCGACGGCATCCGCGCCGGCGGCCGGAGCCTTCGCCCGTGTCCGGCGCACGGCTCGCACCGGGGCGGCCGGCTCCGCGGCAGGTTCAGGCGTAGGCGCGGCAGCGCTCTCCGCCGTGACGACTACTACTGCCGCGCCATCTTCGATGATCGCGGCCGATGCCGGCTTGGCGCGCGTGGCACGCCGGCGGACTGGTGGCGCGGGGAGTTCATCGGTTGCCGAGCTGGCCACGATCAGCGGTTCTCGCGGCTCAGCGCCGGACGGTTGGGTCTCGTGGATCTCCGGCGGCGCGACCGCGTCCCGAGCGGCCTCGGGTGGCGTGACACGCGCACGCGGGGTGCGGCGGCGCACGGGCTTTGGCTCGACGGCGGGCGACGGTTCGCTCTGTGCCACGGACGCCAGGGCCGCTGGCTCATCCAGCGGCATGGCGATCAGGGGCGCCGCGTGATCCGCGACCTCCGCCGGCCGGTCGTCGCCAGCGCTGGTGGAAATCGATTCGCGGAGCGCCGGCGCGGTCACGGGGGCGGCCGGGGGATTCGCTTCTCGGGAGTCGCCATCACCGATCAGGCCGCGGTTCCCGTCTGTGCCCGCTTGAGCCGGAACACGAACGCCAGTACCTCGGCCACGGCCACGTACAACTGGGGGGGAATCTCCCCGCCCACCGGCACGAGCTTGTGGAGCGCTCGCGCCAGGGGCGGGTTCTCCAGCACCGGCACGCGCGCCGCCTTGGCGGCTTCGCGGATCCGCAGCGCCAGAAAGTCCTGACCCTTCGCGATCACCGTGGGAGCCGACATCCCCGTTGGGTCGTACCGGAGCGCCACCGCGAAATGTGTTGGGTTGGTCACCACCACGTCGGCGGTCCCCACGTCTTGCATCATCTGTTGCAGAAACTGGCGGCGCTTGCCCTTCAACTGTCCCTTGACGTGCGGGTCGCCCTCGCTCTGCCGATTCTCGTCCTCGACCTCCTTGCGGGTCATACGGTTGCTCTGCATGAAGCGGCGGCGTTCCCACAGCCAATCGAGGATCCCGAGACCCAGGATCGCCAGCGCGCTCTTGAATAGGACGTTCCACAGGAGGTCCACCAGCACCCGCAGGGCCGGCAGCAGGTCGAGCGTCCCGACCGCGGCGAGTTCGCTGAGCCTGGCGCGGATCACCATCGTCGCCACCAGTCCCACCACCGCGAACTTCGCCAGGGCCTTCCCAAGGCCGACTAGGCCCTGGATTGACACCATCCTCTTCATCCCAGCGAGCGGGCTGACGCGATCGAGCTTCGGTGTCAGGAGACCAGGGACGAATATGAAGCCACCCTGTATTACGCTGGACACGATAGCCGCGAGCACCAGTATTCCGAGGAACGGGGGCAGGGTTCCCATTAGGAGGCCCAGAACGCTGGTTCCCGTGCTCGGGGGGGCGTTGCGGTCCAGGTTGCCGATCACCTGGATGTTGTCCACCAGGAGCGCGCTGATTCGGTCCTGGAGCGCCCCAGCGAGGCTCTTGAGGGCGTACAGGCCGGCCAGGAGGACGGTTGCGCCCGTCAGGTCCTGGCTGCGGGCCGTTTGGCCCCGCTTGCGGATTTCCGCGCGGCGTTTGGGCGTCGGATCCTCGGTACGGTCTTCGGCCATTGCGTCCCGGTCCCATCTGCTTCATCGTTTTCTCTTCCTCGGACGTGCGCGCGGCGTCCCTCGTCTGGACGTCGTCTGGCGGCAGAATGCGCGAATCAGGTTCTCGTATGTCCGTGCAACTTGGCTTACGTTCCCAACAGCGCCGTCACGGTCTGGCCGACGTTGCGGAAGGTGGCGTCCATGAGCATGGCGGTGGTCGGCGCCGACGCCGCGAGCAAAATGAGGCCGACGACAATCTTCACGGGCGCCCCAATGACCATCACTTGCATCTGGGGCGCCGCGCGACCCACCAAACCCAAGGCGACATCCGTGACCAATAGCGCGCCGATTGCCGGTAGAGCGATTCGCAGCGCGACAACGAACACTCCCTGGATCAATGCCATCACCTGCAGCGGGTTGATAGCCGGCAGCGCGCTGCCAGCGACCGGCGCGAGTTCAAAGGTTCGCGCCAGCGCACCGAGAACGGCATGGTGGCCGTTGGCCGTGAGAAAAATCACCGTCGCCAAGATGTGATAGAAGCCATCGATAACGTTCGAATCGGCGCCGCTATCGGGGTTGATCACCCCGCCAAGGCCGAATCCGATTTGAACTCCGATAATGCGGCTTCCAATCTGCACACCCGTGAAGATGAGCGCGACAGCAAACCCGACAGCCAGACCCACCAGCAACTCGCGACCCGCGAGCATCCCAAACGCGACGGCCCCCGTCGGTAACGACGCGACGTTGCCAAGTTGGAGCGGTGTGAAGATCAAGCTCAGGATAACCGCCAGACCGATCTTTGTCTGCGGAGGCACTTGCCGCGCGCCAAACACGGGCGCCGCGACGAACAGTCCACTCACCCGAGCCAACACCAGTCCGAACACCGCGATATGGGCAAAGGAGAACACCGTCATTGTCGCACATTTTCCGCCGCCGTCTAGATATCTAGCCGAGGAATCTGATACTTCGGCGGCGACTTGGACCTTCGCTCGTGAAACTGCCTCAGCGTACGTACGCCGGCAGTCCGTCGAAGATGGAGATCGAATAGGTGACGAGGGTGTTCAACATCCACGGACCGGCGAAGCCGAGCACTGCCAGCACGGCGAGCAGCTTGGGGACAAAGCTGAGCGTTGCCTCGTTGATCTGTGTCATCGCTTGCAAGGCGCTGATAATCACCCCGACGATCAGGCTCACCGCCAGTACCGGCGCCGACACCTTCAGGGCCGTCATGATCGCCTCGCGGCCCAGCCCGATTACCAATTCCTCAGTCATATGTGCCTCCGATGAAAATAGGTGATGGGTGTTGGGTGTTGGGGCGTCCCGACGGTTTATGCCCGGTGGCGCCTCGCGACAGAAGACCACGGGCGCTCTGGCGCCCGGGCCGCGTACGGTATGTCGTCATTCAAAACTCCGGACCAACGAGCCGGCGATGAGAAACCAGCCGTTGACCAGTACGAACAGCAAGATCTTAAACGGCAGTGAGACCACCGACGGCGGCAGCATCATCATGCCCATCGACAGGAGTGCGCTCGACACGACGATATCGATGATGAGGAACGGCACGAACAGGATGAATCCCATCTGAAACGCCGTCTTGAGTTCCGAGATGATGAAGGCGGGAATCACGACGAAGGTGGGCACATCCTCGACGGTCTCCGGCTGCGCGGCGCCGGAGAGCCGTACGAACAGCGCCAAGTCCTGCTCGCGCGTCTGCTTGAGCATGAACTGCCTGATCGGCTGCTGGCCGCGGTTGAAGGCCTCGGCCTCAAGAATCTCGCCGCGGAGATAGGGCTGCACCGCGTCCCGATTAATCGCCTGCCACTGCGGCGCCATGATGAACACCGTGAGAAACAGCGCCAGACCGAGCATGATCTGATTCGGTGGTAGTTGCGGAACACCAATGGCGTTGCGAAGCAATCCCAGCACGACCACGATGCGCGTGAATGATGTCACCATCATCAGCAGCGCTGGCGTGATCGTCAGCACGGTCAGCATCAGCAGCATCGCCACACCGGTGCCGGTCGCGCCCTGGCCACCGTTGATCGTCGTGGCTCCGCCCGGCTGCTGGACGCAGCCGCCAGCCATGAGCGTGGACATGGCGAGGATTAATGTTACGAGAACAAGCCGTCTGCGGCGCACGATATACCTCGTCTGGGTCGTCGTCGGAACCCTGTCGGTTGCCGGTTGCGCGTCGCCGTGGGCGTACCACGACGCTCCTGCACGGCGAGAGCGGTCGACTGGCTCACGGTCGTTCGTCGCTGGCTGGTGCAACCGCGGCGTGAAGGTCAGTCTGCCCGGTATATCCGGAGCGTTATGCCGTGTCGCGGGCGGCGCGCAGCTTCTCGGCGAGTGCCCGCAGCCGCTCGGAGGAGCCGGCTGACGCCGCTCCGGTTTGCGGCTGGCTTTCGCTGTCGCTGGTACGGACGCGCCGCGGCGGGCGTGCCTTGGTCTCGTCCGAGACAGGGAGGTGGTTCGCATCGTCCGGCGCCTGATCGGCGTACGCGCGGAGCGCGCCGGCGAAGGCCGGCGAAGACGCCCGAGGAGCCGTATGGTCGTCTATCAGTTCGTCGTCGAATCCGGATGGCGCGCCGCGCATGGTAGCGCTGAGGCCGGCGTGGCGCGCGGCGCCGAGTCCCTGGAGGGCGGCGGTGAAGCGCCCCGTGATGTCGCTCAATGGCGACGCCTGCCGCACGCTTCCGGCGCGCAGCCGCGACAACACCTCGCCGTCCGTGACTTCCCCGAGCAAGGTGAACTGTTGGGTGGTCGCACCGACCACCAGCGCGCTCGCGCCCAGGTCGATCACGTACAAGGCGCGTCCTTGGGCGAGTGCAATCGTGTCAGCGATGGTGACGACGCCGGTACGACCGGCGCCGCGAGCGGTGTTGCCGGCGTACCGGCGCAGCAGCCAGAGGCTGCCGCCCAACAACGCGGCCACGATACCGACCTTGATGATCAGCCCGAACATCGTGCCCGCCGACATGCCTGACGCGGGTTGGATCGGCGCCGGATTCGATTCCGCGGCCCCACTCACACCGACCGAACTTCCCGCCGGGGCGGAACGTGAGCCCGAACCGGCGACAACGATCATGAGAACGCCGACCACTAGCACGGCCACGCCGATCCCGATCCAGCGACTCGATAGCCGTTTCATGTGTCTTGTCTCCTGAACCGCTCACCCCGCTGATACAGCGACGTGGCGGACGGCAGGCGGGTCGTGAAGGTTTCGACCGCCAGGTCGGTTGTTGTCTCGACCCCCTTCAGAATGTCACGTTCGCTTCGATACTCGAATCGGGGAACCCTGTATGTTTGACACGGCAAAACCCCACCTCGTGAACGGGGTGGGGTCGTGCCGGCGTGAGCGATAACCTCAGACAGCCGCGGTCGAGCGGTTACGCGCGAACACGATCTCGGTAATGCGCACGCCGAAGTTCTCCTCGACGACGACCACTTCACCGCGGGCGATCAGTCGGTCGTTGACGACCACGTCAACCGGCTCGCCCGCCAGCCGCTCCAGCTCCACCACGGAGCCGGGTCCGAGCGCGAGCACTTCTTCGACGGTCATCCGCGTTGAGCCTAGCTCGACGCGGACATGAAGCGCGACATCGAGGATCAGGTCCACGCTATGGTCGGCGCGGGCGGACGAAGGGGCGACATCCAACTGCCCGAACGCGAATGGGTGCGCGGTGATCGGGGTTGGCGGCGGAGCGGCGGCGGCAGGGGCGTAGAGAGGAGTCGGCGGCGCGAGGGCCACGGGTGGAGCGGCCACCAGGCGCTCGGCGTCGCGCGCGGCCAGCGTCGCTGCCCGTTCTTGGATGCCGCCATCCGCCGCGGCGCCACCAGCCAGGGTGGCTGCCAGCTCGCGGGACGCACCGACGACGATCGTGAACCGCGATCCGCCCGAGCGCTGCAACATCATCGTACATGCAACCGCCTCGGCCTCACCAAATGGCGTTCCCGCCGCACCCGGCGAATCGGCGGACTCCTCCAGGCTCGCGCCGGAAACCCGCAATGTGACCACGATACCGGCAGCCGCCAGTGCACCCGTGAGCGACTCCGCCAGCGCTTCGGCGCCCTCGGTGAACTCACCCAGCAGACGCAACTGCGTGGAGGGGTCAGCGAGCATGTCTGGGTCGGTCTGCTCCAACTCGAACAGCGCCTCGGCCGGCTGCGCCGGTAGGACGAAGAGGAGGCGCTGTCCCTCCTGGCGACCGGTTCCCGCCTCCAATTCAAGGTGGAGATGGTGAGCACCAGGCACTGCCGCGACCAGCGCCGCCAGCTCGCCTGGGCCGGCCCCCGTGACCTCGGTCTCGCCGCCAAATGCCTCGCTGATCGCGGCCGGCAGTGCGATGGAGATACGCTCGCCGAGACGAACCGTCGTCTGTGGGTCAGTCATTGCCACCCTCGCTTTCGTCTACGCTCCCGATCTTAACCGCCATCCGTCCGCCAACCAGTCCCGGCAGCCCGCTGAACTTATACTGGTCCCCAACCTTCAACCGAACGTTGCCCACGGAGCCGGAGCCGAGCAGCAGCACGTCGCCCTCTTGCAGTCGGAGCACCTCGCCCACCGTGACCGTGGTCTCGCTCAGCACGGCCGTTACGGTTACCGGCGAGCCGCGCAGGCCGCTAAGAATGTTGTCACGCATCTCCGTTGTCGGCGCCTTGCGCCGGTTGGAGACGACCCACACCTGCGCGCTGAGGCGCTGCATCAGCGGCTCGATCACCAGATGGGGAATACACATGCTAATCGTGCCCAGCCGGTCGCCGATCTGGACCTCGAGCAACACGATCACGGCGATATCGGCCGGCGAGGCGATCTGGACCAGTTGGGGAGTCATCGAGATTTCTTCGAGTGTCGGATCAACCTCGGCCAAGTTGACCCAGGCCTCCTGGAGCGCTTCGAGAATCGTGCGATCCAGATTGCGCACCAACGCCAGTTCGATATCCGTCAGTTCATGGTTCGCCTCGCCGACACTTCCTGTCCCGCCGAGCAGCCGGTCGAGCATGACCATCGCCAGCTCGGGTTGGAACTCCATCAGCAGGTTGCCTTCCAGCGGCCTCATGCTGACGACATTGACGACGCTCTGGTCAGGCAACAGGTCGATATACTCCTCATACAATCCCTGGTCGACCGAGGTCACCTTAATCATGACGTTGCTACGCAGGCGGGCCGACAGGGCCGTGGCCGCCAGGCGCGCGAAGTTTTGATGTAAGGCCAGCAAGGACCGCATGTGGTCCTTGGAGAACTTGTCGGGCTTGCGGAAGTTCCACGTCCGGATCTGCTTATCGGAGGAGGGAGGCGGCGGGGTCGCGCGCCCCTCCTGTTCGCCGGGCATGGACGCCAGCAGCGCCTCAATATCGGCCTGACTAAGCGTGTCCGTTGCGCGTGCCTTCATCTGTGCCATCTTGCCTCCGGCCGGCCGATCGGGATGATGCCGCTTCGCGAATTACCGCGGGGATAGGCGGGTCTACTGGACGACCAACCGCACGATGTAGACATTCAGAAGGTCCATCGCCGGCACAATTGCCGAGACGGCATCGAACATTTCCTGTTTGAGCGCCTCTTTGCCCTCGTTTGTCGTCATTGCCTCGAGTGTCTTGCTGCCGACAATGCGCACGAGCGCGTCGTCGATCTGCGCTTTGCGCGCCGCCACCGGTTCAAGCGCGGGGTCGATCGCGGCGCCACCCTCTGCCGCGGCGCCATGGGCGGGAGCCTTCGCCTCTTTGCCCTTGGCAGCCTTGGCATGTGCGGCGTCCGCTACCGGCTCAAATTCGAGCGCCAGCTCGAGGCGGGCGAAGCGCGGCGCGCCCCCGGAGCTGCTGAGATTGAGCACCCGGTCGGACATGGAGTAGATCAGCCCCGGCTCGGCAACTTTCGTCGCCTTCTTGCGGGACGATGCGGACGCCACCGGCTCCGCTTCCTCATCGACAGCCTCCGCCGGTTTGCCCGTGAGCATGGGCAGGACAAGGAAGTAGCCCACCGCTACCAGGACAACAGCGCCAACAGCCGCAAGGATCAACGGTTTCTTCATGGTGGGCCTCCGTTCGAGTGATTCGGGACGTGGTCGCGGGCGCTTTAGCGCCGGGATGGTGTCACGGTCGGCGGCAATTGCACCCCCTCCGGCGGGTACAGAACGACGATTTCCGCCCGACGATTGGTCGCGCGGCCGACGGGTGTCGCGTTGTCCGCGCGTGGGCGTGAGTCGCCGTACGCCGCCGCGAACACGCGGTCCGCGGACATTCGACCCTCATCGACGAACCGCCGTAGCACGGCGGTGGCCCGCGCCGACGACAGCTCCCAATTCGAGTTGTATTCCAGGGTGTTGATCGGCACGTTGTCGGTGTGGCCCTCGATCCGAATTTCATTCGGCCTGCCGCGCAGCGACTCTGCCACCGCATCGAGCACGGGCGCCGCGGACGGACGAAGCGAGGAACTTCCGGACGTGAACAGCAGGTCGCTGGTCAAGCCAATCACGATGCGATCCGCCTCCATGCGGAGATTGATACGATCCGCCAATCCGCGCTCTTGGGCCATCTTGTCGATCACGGCGCTAATGCTCTGGAAGTCGACCGCCTGGCTGACAGTACCCCCGGCGTTGGTTGAACCTGAACCGGTGAACACCGCCGAGGTTCCACCGGCGCCAGTCGTCGCGGCCGGGTTATTAAACGCCGAGCGCATCCCGTCGGCCAGCACCTCGAACTTCTTGGCGTCCTCCGTCGAGCCGGCGTACAGCACGATGAAGAACACTAGCAGCAGAGTGATGAGGTCGGCGTAGGTGAGGAGCCAGCGCTCGTGATTCTCAGCCTTCTCAACCTTGGCTTTCTTCCTCATGCCGCCGCCCGATCCGCGTCGTTGGACGCGCCGGCATTGCCCTCCGAGCGTTCCTTGGGCGACAGGAAGCCATTGAGCTTTTCGCGAACGATGCGCGGGTTCTCGCCTGCTTGAATCGCGAGCACACCCTCGAGCGACATCTCACCGAGATGCGCCTCGTGCTTCGCCTTGCCTTTGAGCTTCGCACCGAGCGGCAAGAACATCATGTTGGCGGTGAACACGCCGTAAAACGTGGCGATGAACGCGCCGGCGATCTTATGACCGAGGGAGCTGGGGTCCGAGAGGTTGCTCAGCACGTTGATCAAGCCGAGTACGGTGCCGATGATGCCCAAGGTCGGGGCGAAGCCGCCCAGCGACTCCAACACGGCCGCCCCTTGCTCGTGGCGCTCTTCGCGCGACGCCAGTTCAATTTCCATGATCGTGCGCAGTCGCTCTGGGTCGGTGCCGTCGATCATCAGCAGCATTGCCTTTTTGATGAACGGATCCTCGATTGTCTGCGCCTTCGTCTCCAAAGACAGCAGGCCCTCACGCCGGCTCTGCTCAGCCATCGAGACCAGCAGGTCAGCGGTGTGGCGCGGGTCGTGGCCACGATCGAAGAAGGCATTCATCAGCACCCCGACCAGCCCGATCATGCGGGACAGAGGGAAGGCGACAAACGCCGTGGCGATGGTGCCGCCGATCACGATAACGATCGAGGGGATGTTGAAGAGGGCCATCGGGTTGCCGCCCTCCATGATCATCCCGCCGAAAATAGCTCCGAAGCCGAGGAGCAGGCCGATGATTGTCGCGAGGTCCATGGGCTACCTCTCCCCATGAAGGTGCGGCAGGAGCGTCGTCGCCCTCGCCGTGCCGCGGTCCGCGGCGCTGTGCCGGACGTTGTGTTCGTCCACCTCCGGAGAGTCTCCAAGGTCATCGATCGCATCAGGCAACCGCTCCGCGGACGGAAACGGGAGCGGATCATGATGACCCGTGACCAACTCGAGCGCGCGGTGGACCCGCCGCTGGTATGTGACCGCCAGCTCGGCGACCATCTCTGAGGTCTCGCGCACCAGGTAACGTTGACCATTGGTCAGAAGGATGTGGGTGTCCGGGGTGGACTCCACGAGCTGGATATGCTCGGCATTCAGATAGATCTCGCTGCCGTCCAGCCGGCTCAGTCGTATCACGGTGCATCCTCCTTCTGCCTGCTCTCGTAGGCTACGACTACCTACCAGCCGGTCACATTGGGGGAAACCCGGACTGACGCGCCGAGAATGGCTTAGTGCGCCGTCGGCATGGCGGCGCGGCTCCGACGAGGGCGAGGACGAAAGGATGACTCACCGTCGCCCCCGACCGGCTTTCGTGTGGGGCTGACCGGATCGGGATCTCCAGACACACGAACGCCGCGCTCCCGAGGTGAGGAGCGCGGCGCATTGCAGGTGGTTTCGACCGGCGTCGCTACTGAGCGGCGGAGTCCGTGCCCATGTTCGAATCGGTTTCCACGAAGATCAGTCCCTTGCGGATGGCGTAACGGATCAACTCGGCGCTGCCGCGCACGCCCAGCTTTTGGACGATGTGTTCCTTATGAGCCTCGACGGTCTTGACGCTGATGAACAGGCGCTCGGCGATCGCCCGATTGGTGGACCCCTCGGCGATCAACTGGAGAACCTCGCGCTCCCGCGCGGAGAGTGCACCCTCGCCCTTGACCTTGTTGTCTGAATTGACGAGGTAGCTTCGCAGCCGGTCGCCCTCGGCCAGTGACTGGGACAAATACGTGTTGCTCTGGTTGACCGTGCGAATCGCGAGCAAGAGCTCATCAGCGGACGAACTCTTCAGGACGTAGCCGGACGCTCCCGCTCGCAGCGCCGCACGCACCTGGTCCTCATGGCCGTAGCCGCTGAGTATCAGTACCTTCGTACGTGGCTGCCGCTTCCGAATCTGAATCGTCGCTTCGATACCATTCAGTCCCGGCATCGCGGTGTCCATCAGCACGACATCCGGCTTAAGCGTCTCGGCTAGCTCGATCGCCTGACGACCATCGCCCGCCTCGCCGACGACTTCAACTTCACCGTTCATTTCCAGCAGGAGACGCAGGGTATCGCGCAAGACAGTGTGGTCGTCCACGATTAGCACGCGGATGCCGCCGAGCGCGGGGCGGCGATTCTGGGTGGCGGTCACAGCGGGGGTAGCGGCCGTACGGGAACTGGTAGGTTGCATCTCGGACCTCCTGCAATTGCGCTCTCGTCGGTCGTTCCCGACGGTTGATAGCCTCGTCTGTGGCCCATCATCGCGTGTGACGCGACATCCACGTATAGGGGTGAACCCTTATTTCTATTGGTATTCTATCATTATCAGGCTCAGCGTGACACTCATGTTTCGTATTCAAACGGGTCGGTCGGAAAGTCACACTCACTCAAGTTGTCGGCAGCGCCACACGCCGGGACAAGGGGATATGCGGCACTGACGGGCAAATCATGTGAATCCCGTGCCGAGAGGCCGCGCATCCAGCTATCCCTGTCGCGCTGCCGGGGAGATCGTGCCCAATCGTGACGGGTCGTGAACCCAATGTGAGGCTCGGCGTGGAAGGGCGTACGATGCAGCCGACACCGGCCGCGGGTCGCGTCCACCGAGAGGCGCACGGCCGATCGCCACGGAGGAGCCATCACACATGCCATCCGCCCGCGAATTGCCTGACGATCTATCCGCGTATCGTGACAGCTACGAAGAGTTGATCGGATTCGTGCCGCCGCGCGTCGCGGCGCGATTCGAGTTGAGTACGGATATCGCGCCCGACTTTCTCCGCCTGCAAGAGGAGATACGCGCCCGCGCGATGTACTCCGAGGTGTTTGATGTCAAAACATCGCAACTGATGTTGTTCGGTATTCTACTGGCGCTCATGGGTGACGCCGCCCGCCTCCACGCGATCGCCGCCCGCCGCGCCGGCGCCACATGGGAAGAGCTGCACAAAGTGGTGGAACTGGCCTTCCTCTTTCGCGGTATGCCGGCGATGAATCTCGGGTGTGAGATACTGGGCGCCATGCGATCAGGCGCGGCCCCGGCGGCGCCCGCTCCGTGAGGCGCGGCCTGCCCCGGCCGTCGGGACACCGCGCGGCCGGTCCGCGGCGATCTCGTACCTACCGGGTGATGACGATGGTCGCGGGTACGGCAGTCAACCCGCTGACCGGCAACACCGCGAGCGTGAGTAAACTCCACGGGGCGGTCGCGAGCGATGGACGGGCATACACGAGGACATGATCATGCCACTGACGGAACGCCTGAACATGGACCTTCGCGGGGCGTTGCGCGCGCACGACGAGCGGCGCAAGGAGACGTTACGGATGGTCCTCGCTGCCATCCGCAACGGCGAGATCGCCGCGGGGCACGCGATGGATGATACCGGCGTCCTTCAAGTGATCCAGCGCGAAATCAAGCAGCGGCGCGATAGCATCGAAGAGTTCGGCAAGGGCAACCGGCAGGACCTCATCGAACGCGAGTCCGCCCAAATCGACATTCTGCAGGAGTATCTCCCCCGTCAGTTGACCCGTGACGATGTGCAGGCCGCCGCCCGCCGTGTGATCGAGGAGACGGGCGCGCGGGGACCGGCGGACAAGGGCAAGGTGATGCCGGCGCTGGTCAAACAGTTAGCCGGCCAAGCCGACGGCCGGCTGATCAATGAGGTTGTCACCGAGCTGCTGGGCCGGTCATGACGCCGCCCCCCGGCCGGTTCCTCGTGCGGGGTCAGCGACCCGTTCGGCGCCGCACGGCTATGCCCGCGTTCCCGACGCGTGAGGCGACGGCGACCACGCGGTGGTCCCGCGCGTGGTCGCCTGACTTCTCCGGCGCGAAGCAACCGCCGCGTCATTCTCGACCGGAGCAGAGACGCGGCAAGGTGTCCCACGCCCGTTGCCGCGAGCACAGGGGTCGCCCTCCGTGCCCCGCACTTGAGGAATTGGCATAAGCGCCTGACCATTCCCACGGACTCGCGCGATACACTGGCGCACGCTGGTGGGGAATGGAGTGTCGATGGCCCGGTCTATCTATCCCGAGATCTATCCCGACTCGCGCCCCAGCCGTCTGCTGGTTCCCCTGCGTCCGTATCTCCCCGCGCTGCTCCGACTGGTTCCATGGCTGGTGGCCGCCCCCGTTGCCGCGCTGCTCGTGCTGCTGGTCGTGCTGGCCCTGCCACTTCTGACCTGGCTGCTGCTGGCGATCGTGGTGCTCGCGCCGGTTGCCGCCGGGCTGGCGTTCTTCACGTTCGGCTGGGAGTCATAGCCGCCCTCCTGAGAGAGTTCGCGAGAAATTCGGGCCGCGTCGCTGCCTGCTGACAGCACGCTGGCAACAGCGGAAGGCTACGGTAGCAATAGAACAAATGATCTGGCATAACGGCAGCGTTCCACGCGCGATCCCAGTACCCATCCCAACAGACGCGGCATGGACGCTGGCCACCGGGCGAGATGGCGACGAGAACTCCGGTGTCGGATCGGAAAGGTGGTACCACACTAGATACATAACGTGTTTCGGAGCTGGGACGGTGCCAGTGGACCTACACACGCGTGAATGATCTCGACCCACGATGAAGGAGGCTGTTCCTTATGGCAGAGCAAATGACCGCCCCGTTGATCCCCATGTTTTCAGTGCGCGACCCGAAGGCGACGATCGAATGGTTCCGCCAACTTGGGTTCGAGCCGGCGGGGGTCATGCAGATGCCCGATGGCAGCATCGGTCACGCGGAGGTAAGGCGCGACCCGTTGGTGTTCATGTTTGGCCCCGCGATGGGCGAGGTGGGCAGCGCCGGCCTCGAGTTGTACGTGAACCTCAATGAAAGCGTCGATGCCTACCACGACACGGTGGTTCGCAATGGCGCGCATGTCTCCGAGGCGTTGCAGGATCAGTTCTGGGGTGACCGCACCTTCAAAGTCGAGCACCCCGATGGCTACAAGATCATGTTCGCCCAGCATGTGCGTGACGTCTCCGAGGAGGAGATGAAGCAGGCGATGGAGCAGTGGGCCGCGGCGCCGGCATAGTACACGATCCGGTGCCCCGTTCGGTTCCGCGCCGACACGTCCACCGGGACTATGACGGGGCCGCGAGCGACCCACCTAAGCCCCAACCAGCGACTGCCCACCGCGGTGGGTCGGGGTGACCCGGTGGGTCGCCCGCGTTCGCGGGAACACCGAACAGTTCGTCTGGCACTGCGCGCTATCTCCACCGGCGTCGAGGCGCCGGTGGAGATAGCGCGCCCGTCGCTCACTACCGCGGCCACGGGTCGCGCGATGAACCAAGAGGAGCACCATGTCAGCGCCCGAGTATCCCCCGATCACCCCCAACTTCGCGGTTCTCGACGTCCAGGAATCGATCGCATGGTTTGAAAAGCTGGGATTCGAGTCGCTCGGCACGGCCAACGCGCCGGACGGCACGATCATGCACGCCGAGCTATCGCGCGGTCAGGCGCGGGTGATGCTTGGTCCGGCCATGGGCGCGGTGGGCGCGCCCGGCCTCGAACTCTACATCAAGCTTGAGGACGGTATCGACCTGTATTGCGACGCCGTGAAGACTCGTGGGGTCACGCTGGCCGAAGAGCTTCACGACGAGTTTTGGGGCGACCGCACCTTCAAGGTTAAGCACCCGGACGGCTACGTGATCATGTTCGCCCAAAGCGTTCGCGACGTGACGATGGACGAGATCGAGAGCCACTACACGGAATCGGAGCCGGCCACAGTCTGACCGGAGGCGCGGCAGTCCGCCTCACGAGGAGATACATCGCACCATGCAAACCCACCTCGCCCACATCCAGCTTAACGTCCGACAGGCGAATCTGTCGTTCTACCGAGATCTGATGGCCTTCGCGGGATGGCAGACCATTGTCGATTCCGAGGGGATGCTTGGTGTAGCGGGCAAAGGCGATAACAGCCTCTGGTTCATCGGCCACGCCAAGGAGGTCAGCAACGACTACGATGGGCCGGGGATGAATCACCTCGCCCTCGGCGCGGCATCGCAGTCCGATGTCGATAGCGCCGCGGCTTATCTGTCCGAACGCGGCGTGGAGCTGCTGTTCGAAACGCCGCGCCACCGACCGGAATTCGCGCGGAGCGAGGATCAGACCTATTACCAGGTGATGTTCGCATCTCCGGATCGGCTCTTATTCGAAGTGGTGTACACGGGGGCGAAGGCGACCTAACCCCCGGCCTCCTTCCTCCGGCCATGTCGGGACTGGCCGCGAGCATCAGAGGAGACGGCGGGACAGTCGACCCATGGGTTGTAGGGATAGGGCGACCAGGCGACGAGTTACTGGGATGTGGGCGGCGGGGACTTCATGCGGAGGATCCCGTCGCTCTTTGCGGTACAATCGCCGGGAGGCGGCGCCGCGGTTCCGCCCGAACTCCTCACGGGGGTGCCGCGCGTGTCGTCAACCGTTCCGCTCACATTCCTCGGCACTGGCAACGCCTTCGCTCAGGGGCGTTACTGGAGCAGCTTTCTGATCGGCGGGCGCGTGCTGATGGAACCGTCCCCGGCGGTGCTGCCCAATCTGCGGCGGGTGGGGGCCGACCTCACGGCGATTGACGCCGTCTTTATCAGCCACTTCCACGCCGACCATACCTTCGGCTGGCCGTTCCTGCTACTCGAGTATCTGCTGCACACGCGTCGCGATTCCGATCTATGGGTCGTCGGCCCCCCGGGTGTCGCCGCGAGATTAGATGAGATGTGTCGCGTCGGCGCCTATCCGGTGCATGACCGGGAGCGCGGCGGATTCGACTTACATTTCGTCGAGGTGAACGGCGACGAGCAAGAAGCCGGGCCGGTTCGTTTCCGGGCCGTATCCGTGGACCATGTGCCG
Source organism: Dehalococcoidia bacterium (assembly GCA_038325665.1). Classification (GTDB taxonomy): domain Bacteria; phylum Chloroflexota; class Dehalococcoidia; order CAUJGQ01; family CAUJGQ01; genus CAUJGQ01. The sequence goes on from JBBQJF010000020.1 coordinate 20,253, forward strand.
GAACTGGATTGCCACGGCTACCTCGTTCAACACGGCGGCCAGACCATCGGTTACTCGGGCGACACGCGCCCGTGTGAGGGCCTGCGCACCCTTGCCGGCTCGTCGGATACGCTCGTGCTGGAGTGCAACCAGCAACATCGCGGCGCGACCGTCCACATGAGCATGCCCGACGTGCATACGCTCCGGTCGGAGTTTCCCGCGATTCCGTTTGTCCTCACGCACGTTGGCGCCGATGTGACGCTGCCTGATCTGGCCCGCGTGCGTCTGCCGAACGACTTCGAAACGATTGAGGCGACGATTTGACCCATCCGCCGCCATGCGCCACCAGGGGGTCCGGCTGCTATCCATATGCGTGGCGTGGCGCGCTGCAATCGCACGCGAGGATTGTCAGGTCATGAGCGCCCCTGCCGGTCATGACGGACGCCTCGATCAGCATGCCGCTATCGCGACGGAAGACCGCACGCCTGAGTCATGAATGACCCATCACGCGCGGCTCACCGTTCGCGGGCGCCCGGGGGCGGACGGTCGGGCGAGTAGGCCGGCCACACGGTCGAGGATGCGCATCGCCACGTCGTACTTTGACAGCAACGGCAGCGACTCCACTCGTTCGCTGGCATCGATCAGAGTGACCAGGTTGGTGTCGGTCCCGAACCCCGCGCCGACCGCCGTGATATCGTTGGCGACAATCAGGTCGAGGCCCTTGCGCGCCACTTTGTCGCGGGCATAGGCGAGCAGATTCTGACTCTCGGCGGCGAAACCGACACGCACGACCGGTAGGCCGGCGTCATGCACCGCGCGCAGGATATCGGGAGTCTCCTCCAGTTCGAGGAGCAGCCGGCCGGAGCCGTCCTTCTTAATCTTGTGTTCCGCCGCCGCCGCTGGCGTGAAGTCGGCCGGCGCGGCCGCCATGATTAGCGCATCCGCCCCGGCGCACAACTCGAGCACCACGTCGCGCATCTGGGTGGTGCGCGTGACTCCCACCCGCGCGACGCCGTACGGCGTATCAAGCGCTGAGGTGGAGGGCGTCGCCACCAGGGTCACGCGTGCGCCGCGGTCGCGCGCCGCCTCGGCGAGAGCGAATCCCATCTTGCCGGTCGAGTGATTCGACAGGTAGCGCACGGGGTCGAGCGCCTCCTGGGTGCCGCCCGCGCTGACGACAACGTGGCGGCCGGCGAGGTCGCCCTGGCGTCCGAGCAGCGCCCGCAACGCGCCGAGAATGGTTTCGGTTGTTTCTAACCGCCCGGCGCCGCTGTGTCCACTCGCCAGCCGCCCCACGGCGGGGCCGGCGACGACGACACCGCGCCCGCGCAGCAGCGCCACGTTGGCGGCGGTCGCCGCGTTCTCCCACATCTGGTTGTCCATCGCGGGCGCAATCAAGACCGGCGCCACCGTGGCGAGTACGGTCAGCGATACCATGTCCTCGGCCATGCCCTGGGCAACGCGGGCGATGGTCGTGGCAGTCGCCGGCGCGATCAGCACGGCGTCGGCCCGGCGTGCCAGCGCGACATGCGCCTCGGCCGTCTCCGCGTCCGGATCCCACATATCGACGTAAACCGGCCGGCCGGTGAGTGAGCGGATCGCCAGCGGCGTGATGAACCGCGTCGCGGCCGGCGTCATGCAGACGTCAACCGTCGCACCCGCCTGCACCAGTTTCGAGGCGACATCAGCCGCCTTGTACGAGGCGATCGAGCCGGAAATGCCGAGGACGATAGTCTTGCCCGCGAGGTTACTCATGCGACACCATCAGCTCTTCGCCGTCACGAACCCGGACGCCCCGCCCGCCGATGTGGGCGGGCCACGACGGCGCCGGCAATTCAAGCAACCTTCCCAGTCGCGAGCACTTGGCCGGTGAGTTGCGCGTGGCCGATGTGCTCCCGCAGGTGTTCGAGCGCGTGAACGAGTGACCAGGCGCGCGTACGCGGCTCGGCGGCCGCTCCCTGGAACGCGACCATGCCACCGTAGTCGGCGCGCGGACCCTCCTCGGCCAGTCGCGCGATCATCTGGTCCAGTTCATCGACGATCGCCAGCAGGTCGGCGGGGGTGGCGCCGCGGGTGGCGAAGGCCGCGGCCCGGTCACCCGCCAGATAGCGCTCGCGATCCATCCGGCCGGTGAGCGCCGCATCGACGAGCCAGCGGGTCGCCGAGACGGCATGTGCGACCAGCACCGCGATCGAGTTCGCCTCGGGCGCCGGGGGGCGATTCAGCACGGCGGCATCGGTGGCGGATATCAATTGACGGAGATCCGCGCTGTTCTCCTTCAACATGCTGTGGACGGCGGCGGTGAGGGCATCCATGGTGACTCTCCTGTGAGACAGCTAACTCCGCGTCCATCTTCCCGGCGAGGGAATGGGGAGACGGTGACACCCCGCCCGTCGCACACCTGTCCCGGCATAGCCGGAGGCAGCGGCCGGGAGAAAGTCAAATCCGACGGGGTCATAGACGGCTCGCTTCACGATCGGAGGGCGGCGTGATCGGGCGGCTCATCCCCGGTTCATCTCGTGGGCGATGCGCAGACCGATCAACGTCAGCTCCGGGTTGACGACATCGAAAACGTCCGATTCTCGCGAGATCGAGAGGGCATATCCGCCGGTGCCGATCACCTTGGCGTGTCCGCCCAGCTCCTGGCGAAATCGCGCGACAATCCCCTCGACCAGCCCGACATACCCGAGCATGATCCCGGACTGCATCGCATGCGCGGTGTTCTTGCCGATCGCGGTCTTCGGCTTTTCGAGATCAACGCGGAACAGCCTGCTGGCGCGGGCAAACAATGCCTCGGCCGACAGACCCATACCGGGGGCAATTGCCCCGCCCAGGTAATCGCCCTCGGCGGAGATCGCATCGAATACCGTGGCGGTTCCGCAATCGACCACGACCAGCGGCGGCGGCGGATACAGCTTGAGCGCGGCCACGGCATCGATGATCCGGTCGGCGCCCACGTCGCGCGGGTTATCGTAGAGGATGCGGACACCGGTGCGGACACCCGAGCCGACCACCAGCGGCTGGATGCGAAAGTAGCGCGTGATAAGCTCCTGGAATGTCTGGGTCAGAAGCGGGACGGTGCTGCACAGGGCGCAGGCGCGCACCTGCTCCACGTCGATGTTGCTCTCGCGCAGCAGCCCCATCAGCAGGATCGCGTATTCATCGGGGAACCGCTCAACATCTGTGGCGAGCCGCCAGGTCGCGCGCAGATCCTCGCCCTCCCAGGCGCCGATATGGACGCTGGTGTTGCCGATATCTACCGCCAGCAGCATCATGCCCTCTCACACTCGTGGGCGCCCGGTGCGACGCGCTCCGGCCTATCCACGCAACAGGATACCGCGAAGAGCGCGCCAACACACTCCGGCGGGTGTCGCGTTGAAAACTCCCTCGAACCACAACGCGGCACGCCGCCCCGGCGAAGTTTTCCCCATGTGCTCGACAGAACAGCCTTGATCGGCGGTGGGTGTGGTTGCTATGCTCACGGCCACGGCTCCGGTTCAATTCACGCGCCACGGTGGCGTGCGGCGGGCGAAATCAGAGTCACAGGCACGGCAGGTAGGCCCCTCTCGGGGTTTGCGCGTCCCTCCCCCCGGACGTGCCCATCACGGTCATCTCGCGACGCTCAATGCAACCCGGTGATCACCGGCGTTGTGCGCGTGCGCGCAACGACGAGAGGTGAGGCATGGACCGCGCGTCCGCGGGCCAGGTGTGGCAGGCCGTCCTCGGTGAACTACAACTCCAGGTGACCGGCCCGATCTTCGCGACCTATCTGCGGGACACGGTGGGCGCGCGCTACGATGGCCGCACATTCACCGTCGCGGCGCCAAATGACTTCGTGCTCGAGCAACTCGCGAGCAAGCTGCGGCCGCTGCTGTCGCACACGCTGTCCGGTGTGACCGGAGACGCGGTGGACCTGACATTCGAGGTGTCGGGCGCCGGCGCCCCGACCGGCGGGCGCGGGCGCGGGCAACCGGACGCCGCGCCTCGGTCGCCTCAACCGGACAGTGACGGCGCATCCGCCGCGCTGCCCGGTCAGCGGGATGGGGCCGATGCGTCGGGGGTGGGCGTCGTGCCCGCGCCGTTCGCGTCGGCCGTACCACCGACGCCAGCCGCGACCGCGGGTTCGCTCCGCCTCAACGACAAGTACATCTTTCCCACGTTCATCGTCGGCGCATCGAATCAGCTCGCGCACGCGGCGGCGCAGAATGTGGCGGCAAACCCCGGCCACGACTACAATCCGCTGTTTCTGTACGGCGGCGTCGGTCTGGGCAAGACGCACCTGCTGCACGCCATCGGCCACGTCGGGCTGGCGAAGGGCCTGAGGGTGGTGTATGTGTCCTCCGAGCAATTCACCAACGAGTTCGTAAACTCGATCCGCGAGCGGCGCGGCGAGGAGTTCCGCGCGAAGTACCGCGGCGCCGACATGCTGCTGATCGACGACATCCAGTTTATAGCCGGCAAGGAACAGACCCAGGAAGAGTTCTTCCACACGTTTAACGACCTGCATCAGAACCATCGCCAGATCGTGCTCACCTCCGACCGCTCGCCCAAGCTCATCTCGCTGCTCGAGGACCGCATGCGCTCCCGGTTCGAGTGGGGCCTCCAGGCCGACATCCAGCCACCCGACTATGAGACACGGCTGGCGATCCTGCGGGCGAAGTCGGACGAGCAGTCGCTGCGCGTGCCCGATGCCGTGTTGGAGACGATCGCCCAACGCGTGCAGGACAATATCCGCGAGCTTGAGGGTTCGCTTAACCGCGTGCTCGCTTATTCGCGGCTCACCGGCGCCGATGTCACGCTCTCACTCGCGGGGCAGGCACTCGCCGATCTCGCCCCCGCGCCACGCCGCCGCATTCCCAGCCCCGAGGCGATCATCGACGCCGTCTCCGAGCATTTCGACCTCCCGGCGCCGCAACTGGCCGGCAAGGCGCGGGACAAGAATCTGGTGCGCGCCCGGCATGTCGCCATGTATCTGCTGCGTGCCGACGCCGCCCGCCCCCTCACCGAGATCGGCCGTCTGCTCGGCAAGCGCGACCATACCACGGTCATGCACGGCACCGAGAAGATCGAGCGCGAGATGTACACCGACCCGGCGCTGCGCCAGGACATCGCCGACATCCGCGCAAGTCTCACGCGGCCCTGAACCGGGGAGCCAGGTCTAGCCCCGGTGATAGCTGGCTGCCCAGGCGTGACTCATTCCTCCTAACGTGGCGCGTCCCACCCACCGGTGTTCGGTTTGACACCTCATTCGCTGCTGCGTAGGATCAACCGACCCGCATGAAGCGGGCAGCGGGAAAGGGATGACACCATGAGCAGGGTCCGCGTGTACGACCCCACCGCGCCATCGAGCATCCGCGACGGACGCCTGGCGCCGCGACCGGAGCATCTTCAGGGAACGGTGGCCGGCATCCTCGATAACGGCAAGGCGAACGCCGGTATGCTGATGGCCGGCATCGTCGAGCAATTGAAGTCACGCTACGGCGTGAAGGATGTTCTGGTGCGCAAGAAGCCGGTGGCGGGACCAGCGTCACAGCAGGTGGTGGCCGACCTCAAGGCCAACTGCGACTTTGTGCTGGTCGGGAGCGCCGACTGAGGCTCCTGCACCGCCTGGAGTATCCAGGCTGCCGTCGTCCTCGAAAATGAAGGCGTACCCACCGTTGTCGTGGGCACCGACGAGTTCCGCGGGCTGGCCGTGCTCGAAAGCAAGGCCCGCGGCATCCCCGATCTGCGGCTGGCGCTCACTCAGCACCCGATCGGCGGGCTGCGTCCGCCAATTGTCGCCGGCAAGGCCGAGCAAATGGTCGAGCAGACCGTCGAGGCGATCACCGGCCGGGAGCCGGCGATGGCGGGCCGAGCATGAGTCGGGCGGGCATGCGCTGATCGTGCCCGTGTAGGGGGACCCGGTGGGTCCATCTGCACCAGGTCAGTAGCGTCACCCTATACGCGACCTGGATACCGACGGCGGCGCGGCGCGAAGGCCCTCCGACGGCCCGCGCCGGGGTCCGTGGGCCGGTGACTCGGATTCACGTCTCCAGGTGGCCCATGTGATGACGTGGTGCAGGTGCCCGGCCGGTCGTCCTGTCCCGGTGGGTCGCGTGATCCGGTGACCTGGTCGCGCCGTCCTTGATCACGCGAACGGCGAACGACCGGGCTAACGCCGCCGGCGTGCGGGTTCGACGCATCTATCGCGCGCTTGACCACGGACGCGGCGCCGAGTCGCGTTCCGAATCCGGCCTGATAATCACGCTGCCTATACTGCACGTCGGAGGCCCACCATGGTGACCCGTGCCCGCACCTTCGAGGCGGACGACTCATTCGCCGAGCTGAACGAGTTGTACTACGAACGCGGCTGGACCGACGGCCTGCCGATCATCCCGCCCACGGAGGAGGCGGTTGCCAGGATGCTACGCGGCACGACCCGAGCGCCCGACGAGGTGTTGGGCGTGCTGCCGCCGCGCCAGGGCGAGGCGACGGTCGAGCGGGTAGCGATCACCGCGGTGATGGCCGGCTGCTTACCCGAGTACATGCCGGTGTTAATCGCCGCGGTCGAGGCCGTGGCCGACCCTGACTTCAACCTCGACGGCGTGCAGGCGACCACCCACCCGGTCGCTCCACTGATCATCGTCAACGGCCCGATCGCCAAGCAATTACAGATCAACTCTGGCTACAACGTGTTTGGGCAGGGCTTCCGCGCGAACGCCACCATCGGCCGCGCGATGCGACTGGTGTTGATCAATGTCGGCGGCGGCATCCCCGGCTCCGGCGACCGTTCGACACAAGGCAGCCCCACCAAGTTTAGCTTCTGTATCGCCGAGGCCGAGGACGCCAATCCGTGGCAGCCGTTGCACGTCGAGAAGGGCCACGACCGCGACGTCAGCACCGTCACCGTGACCGGCTCCGAGGGTCCGCACAACATCCAAGAACACTACAGCAACAGCGGCGAGGGCATCCTGCTGACGATCGCCGGTGCGATGGGCCAATCCGGCAGCAACAACATGCTACGGCACGGCTGGCCGCTGCTGGTGCTCGGCCCGGAGCACGCCACCACGATCGCTGCTGACGGCTACAGCAAGGACGACATCAAGCGATTCATCTTCGAGCGCGCCCGCTATCCCATCGCCCGGCTCAGCGCCGAGTACGCCGTCGAGTTGCGCCCGCTCAACGAGGACAGCGGCGATGACATGGCCCGCATCTGCGAACGCGCCGGGGACATCAACGTGATTGTCGCCGGCGGCTCGGGCAAGCACTCCTGCTGGCTTCCCACCTTCGGCGGCTTCACGAAGCCCGTCACGCGGGTGATTTCGCGTTAGAGGCATGGTATGTCACTAATGCCTCCCCTCGTGGGTAGACTTCACACGGCGATCAACGCGACTCGCGCGGGTCGGGCGTTGGACTCCGGTGAGATCCCCCGAGATGTGCTGCCACAATGGTGAAATGACGACCCGGCAACGCCAACGGCCCCGGCCCGTGGTAATTCGACGACTGGCAGGCCCATCAGCCGCGTCGGGAGTTCGGGATCGGGCGGACGAACGCGCATAGCGGCGAGCGGCTCATCAACCCCTGGAAGAAGCCACGGGACAGCCCCGCATCCCCTGGACGCGGGTAGCGCACGAACTGGGGCTGACGCCCTAATGCTGGGTCAGCGGCGGCTCTCGTGCTTCAGACCACGCGAGTCATAGCACGACCTGGACCGCGCGAACAGATCGGGCACCCTCCAACTGACATCCCGAGAGCGACCCCGGAACCGAGTCCCCGAAAATCCTTCCCGACCGAGAAGGAGAGGAACTAGGCATTCCTCGACGACGCGCCTCGAGGATCATGGATCGCCGAGAATCACCTCCGGCGTGCCAAGGTGTAACTCCTGGGCGGCTACACGCATGAATGCTTTTCTCTCATGAGGCGATCGGCGCGGGCGCCTCATCCAGCTCGGTCATCATGCTCGGGCCAGCGAAGCGGGCGCTGATCGTGCCCTTGCCGTCGATGATGAAAAACCACGGCTCGGAGCGAACGTTCCAC
>JBBQJF010000021.1:0-28162 GCA_038325665.1 Dehalococcoidia bacterium
ACCTAACCCCCCGGCCCCCTTCCCGACAAGGGAAGGGGGTGACCATGGGTCGCTCTGTGACGCCTAGGGGGAGTGAAAAAGCCGCGCGGGGAATCGGACGAGCTTCCCGATCTCACGGGAGTTGCACATGACCAAGCAATCACCACCGGCCCGTGCGCCTTGGTTCCCCCTTCCCTTGCAGGAGACGGGCAAGGCGATTGCCGCCGAGATTGGGCTCCGGCCCGTGCGCCTTTGTTCCCCCTTCCCTTGCTGGGAAGGGGGTTAGGGGGTTAGGTCATCTCCCTTGCAGGGAAGGCGGCCAGGGAGTTAGGTCGGGCAACGGACCGAGAAGACTTGACGGGAGATCGACCATGAGCACAGCGACCCCCACCGCGGCCGGCCTCGAGGGCGGTCAGCGAATCCTGGGCGCGGCCGATGCGGTGATGGCCGCCGTGATCGAGGCCGCGCGGCGAACCACCGACAACGGCAAGCGCATCGACGACTATCAAGTGTTGACCGAGCGGGTCGCCTATCTCGCCACGGAGCTGCGGGCGGCGCGCGATCTGCTCACATACGCCGCCGGTCTGCGCGAGTCCAGCCGGCCGGACGAGGTCGCCGAGTTGAAGGCGGTGGCCTACGCCGCCGAGGTGGCGCACCGGCTGCGGGGCGTCGTCGAGGGAGCGCTGGAGGAATTTGGACTGGACGGCGGTGCGGCGCGGACATCGCCGCTCGGCGAACTGGCGTCGCCCGCGATTCAGGCGCTGATCCGCGCCGGCATGGCCGAGGAACGCTTCCGCCGGATCGGCCGCGCGGTGATCGAGACACGCGGCATCAATCAGACACCGCTCGCCGACGAGATGCTGGAGATGACCCGCCGCTCGATGCGCGAGTTCGCCCGCGCCGAGGTCGCGCCGCTCGCCGAGCGCATCCACCGCCACGACGAACTGGTGCCGGACGACCTGATCGGCAAGATGGCCGGCCTCGGCCTATTCGCCGCCTCGGTGCCGGAGGAGTTCGGCGGCACCGGCATGGGCTATCCGGCGATGATCATCACGACCGAGGAGCTGTCGGCCGCCTCACTGGGCGCGGCCGGCTCGCTCGCCACCCGTCCCGAGATTCTGGTCAAGGCGCTGACCGCCGGCGGCACCGAACGGCAGAAGGAGACCTGGCTGCCGCGCATCGCATCGGGTGAGTTGATCGTCGGGATCGCCGTCACCGAGCCGGACACCGGCTCTGATGTCGCCGCGGTCGCCGTGCGGGCCGAGCCGGCCGAGGTCGAGGGGCGCGCCGGCTACCGCATCAACGGCGCCAAAGCATGGAGCACATTCTCCGGGCGGGCCGACGTGCTGGCGCTTCTGGCGCGCACCGACCCCGACCGTGCCAAGGGAGCGCGTGGACTGTCGCTATTCATTGTCGAGAAGCAGCCGTTCTACGGCCACGAGTTCGAGCAGCAGGGTCCGGGCGGCGGCGTGCTCTCCGGCACGGCGATTCCGACACCGGGCTACCGCGGCATGCACTCATTCATGCTCAACTTCGACAATTGGTTCGTGCCGGCCGAAAATCTGGTGGGCGAGGAGAGCGGCCTCAACCGTGGCTTCTATCTCCAGATGACCGGCTTCGCGGTCGGCCGGCTCCAGACCGGCGGGCGCGCCTCCGGTCTGGCCCAAGCGGCGCTGGAGAAGACCGCCCAATACGTGGCCGGCCGCCGCCAGTTCGGAAAATCGATTGGTGAGTACGGCCTGACCCAATACAAGCTCGGCCGGATGGCGACGCATCTCGCCGCCGCCCGCCAGCTTACCTACGCCGCCGCCCGCGCGATGGAGCGCGACGAGTCCTCCGCGCTTGAGGGCGCGATGTGCAAGCTGCTCGCCTCGGACATGGCCGTCTGGGTGACACAGGAGGGCCAGTTGATCCACGGCGGCTGGGGCTACGCCGAGGAGACGGCCATCTCCCGCTACGTCGTGGACGCGCAGGTGCTGCCGATCTTCGAGGGCGTCAAGCCGATTCTCGAGCTGCGCGTGATTGGCCGGGCATTGCTTGGTGGGTGATACGAACAGCGCAACGCCCCGCGCCGTCCCGACTCTGACCGGGGACGGCGGCTGTCATGACGGCGCGTCCGGAGTCGCCAAGCATCTGGCAGCCATCACCACCACATGAACACTCGCTCCCCCTTCCGTTGCAGCCCGTCCCGGCGTGCCGGGGGGAAGGGGGCTGGGGGGTTAGGTATTCACAGGGAGGAGACAACCATGACCACGAGTATCACCGTGCGGCGCAGCGAGTTGACGTTGCCGGGACATCAAATGCGGATGCTGGAGAAGGCGGCGGCGTCGGCAGCCGACGAGATCATGGCCGACTGTGAGGACGCCTGCCCGCTGAGCGCCAAGGGGCCGGAAGTGCGCGGCGTGATCGTCCAGGCGTTCACGACCCTCGATTGGGGCACGAAGTTCGTGACCTTCCGCCCGAACAACACCCAGTCGCCGTTTTTCGAGGGCGACCTTGAGGCGGTGGTCAAGGGCGCGGTTGATAAGTTCCACGGCGTGATCATGCCCAAGACCTTCCAGCCGGAGCAGATCGAGCGCGTGGACGAGTTGCTGACCAAGTTTGAGGCGCAGTCGGGATGGAAGACGAAGATTCAGATCGAGGCGCTGATCGAGACGGCGCAGGCGGTGGAGAACGCCTATAAGATTGCCACCGCCTCCGACCGAATGGCAGGTCTGGTGTTCGGCATCGCGGACTACGCCGCCGACATCGGCATCGCCGACGCCTACAATAACCAGAACATCCGCTTCCTCTACGCCAAGCAGCGGGTGATCAATGCGGCCAAAGCGGCCGGTATCGACGCGGTCGATAATGTCCACCTTCAGATTCGCGACCTCGACGCGCTCAAGACGATGAGTGACGAGTCGGCCGGCTACGGCTTCGACGGCCGCTGGGCGCTCCACCCCTCGCACCTGGAGATCATCAACGCCGCCTACACTCCCACTGATGATCAGCTCGAACACGCCAAGAAGGTCGTTCTGCTCTATGAAGAGGCCGACGCCAAGGGTCAGGGCGCGATCATGGACCCGGACAACGGCGAGATGATCGACGAGGCGACGATCAAGATCGCGTTCAAGCAGTTACTCAAAGGCTACAAAGCAGGCAAAGTCGAGGAAGATTTCATCAAGAAGGCAACCCGCAACGCCGAGCACACCGGCTACAACTTCCTCGGGTCAAGCATGCTGGAGGCGCGGACGGCGCGATGAGGGCGCGTCCCTTGCTTGGGACGACCTAACCCCCCGGCCCCCTTCCCCCCGGCACGCCGGGACAGGCTGCAAGGGAAGGGGGAGCGACCGGTCGTGAGCAACGGGTGTGACTATACCTCCGCCCCGTCGTCGCTTGTCGGGAGCGCGCCGTCCTCGGTGATCGCGTGGGTGTAAGCCCCGCCGGTGAGGGCGAGCAGATCGGCGGGGCGGAGGCGGATGTTGAGTCCGCGCTGTCCGCCGCTGACATAGATGCCGTCATCGACAAAGCGTTTGGCGTTGTGATCGAGCCACACCTCGAAACCGCGGCCGATCAGCGCCAGGGCACTGATGCCGCCCACCTGCAGCTTCGTCAACGCTTCCGCCTCGCGCCGGGGGGCGACGCGCAGCTTTTTCTCGCCCAGTTCCGCCGCCAGTCTCTTGAGATCGACTTCGCGGTCGCCGGGTACGATCACCAGCAGCGGCCGCTTCCCCGACTGCTCGCGCACCACCACGATCGTCTTGTAGACACGCTCGGCGGGAACGCCGATCAGGCCGGCGACTTCGTCCGCCGAGTGGAAGTCGCCGGCGTCGTATTCGACCGCGGTGTAGGGGATGGTGCGCGCGTCAAGCAGGCGGGTGACGTTGTTGCGCACGATGTCTCTCCTCGTGCATCGCCCGCGCACCGGGCAGCACGCGACCCAGCGCGGGTGGCGCTATTGTGCCCGGCTACTGGTCCTCTCGCACGAGGCGGGCGAAGGTCAGATTGTTGACGGCTCCCGGCCGGTGATCGGCGAGCAGCGTCAACGCCTCGTCTCCCGTGAGTCCCAGCCCGCGGAGGATACGGCCGGTGACGAGGCCGCTGCGGTTCAACCCCTGGGTGCAGAGCACGTACACGCGCGGCGGCGGCGCGACCGGGTGCTCCCAATCGCCGCCGGCATCAGCGCCACCACCGAGGCAGCAGGCGATAGTGCGGGCCAGCGCGCTGAGGCGGTGGTAGCGGGCGGGAGCCTCCTCCAGGTCCGAGAACACCCGGAACAGCCATAGCCCCGCGACCGCTTGATAGTGCTCGGGCATATCGCCGGCGCAGTCGATCACCCAAGCGCCGCGCAGGTCGTCCGGGTGCAGCGGCTCGCCCACCGCGCTATCGGCGCCGCCCATCCAGAGTTCGGTCGGGAGTCCGGCGCGATGCGGGATGATGATGCGGGTGGCGCGTGGTTCGGTCATGGCGGTATCGGCCATCAGCTTCTTGTCGTGGGCGCGGATCGGGGGTCATAGGGCACAGGTCATAGGTCACGGGGCGCGGGGCGCGGGGGCGTACCAGGCGGTGGGGGTTGGCGCCCGTACAGATCGACGAGGTCACGCAGGCGGCGGGAGTGGTCGGGGGTGAGTTGGTCGGGAAGCAGCCGCCACGACCAGTTGCCGTGCGGCCGGCCGGGGAAGTTCATCCGCGCCTCGGGGCCGAGCGCGAGCACGTCCTGCACCGGCACGATCGCGATCGTCGCGACCGATGCGCAGGTGGTGCGAATCAGGTCCCAGGCGATGTCCCGTCCCTCGACCGCCAAATAGCGGCGGACGTGGTCACGGACGTGCGGCTCGGATGACTGATACCAACCGGCGGTGGTGTCGTTGTCGTGCGTGCCGGTGTAGACCACGCTGTCAGGAACATGGTTGTGCGGCAGATAGAGATTATCGGCGCCGCCGCCGAAGGCGAACTGCAACACCTTCATCCCAGGGAAGCCGAGCGCGTCACGCAATGCATGTACCTCGGGTGTGATCATACCGAGATCCTCGGCAATCACCGGTAGGTCGCCCAGCGCGGCGCGCACGGCGGCGAACAGTTCGCGTCCTGGCGTCTCCACCCATGCGCCATTGACCGCGGTATCCTCTGCCGCCGGGATGTGCCAGGCGGCCTGAAAGCCGCGGAAGTGGTCGATGCGCACCATATCGACCGTCGCCAGCGTGGCGCCGAAGCGCGCGATCCACCAGTCGAAGCCGTGCGCTGCCAGCACGTCCCAGCGATAGAGCGGATTGCCCCAACGCTGGCCGGTGTCGGAAAAAGCGTCGGGCGGTACGCCGGCGACGACCTCGGGACGACCAATGCCATCGAGAAAGAAAATCGATTGATGCGCCCAGACATCGGCGCTGTCATGAGCGACAAAGATCGGCAGGTCGCCCACGATCCGCACGCCCCGCTCGTTGGCGTGGCGGCGGACGGCGGCCCATTGGCGGAAGAACAGAAACTGCACGAAGGCGTGAAACCGCGCGTCAGCGACGAGTTCTGCCCGCGCCCGCGTCATCGCGTCCGGCTCGCGCCGCACCAGCTCCGGCTCCCAATCGGTCCAGGCGCCGCCGCCGTGCGCGTCACGCAGCGCCATGAATAGAGCATAGTCGTCGAGCCAGTTCGCTTCTTGGTGGCAGAACTCGTCGAAGGACGTGCGCTCGCGGGATGTCTCCACCCGCGCGAACGCCCGCCGCAATCGTTCCAGCTTGAACGCCTCGACCGCGCTGAAATCGGCCCGCTCGCGGGAAAACGCCGGGGCATCATCGAGATCCGCGGTGGTCAGAAACCCGTCATCCACCAGCCGGTCGAGCGAGATCAGCAGCGGGTTGCCGGCGAAGGCGGAGCGGGCCGCATAGGGTGACTCACCGTAGCCGGGGGGGCCGAGCGGCATGATCTGCCACAGTGCTTGACCCGCCTCCGCGAGAAAATCCACGAAGCGGTACGCCTCCGGGCCGAGATCGCCGATGCCGTGCCCGCCCGGCAGCGACGTGGGATGGAGAAGCAGGCCGCTCGTACGGGCCGCGGACGGCTGGTGGTGGGCAGGGGTGGGCGCGTTCTCCGCCATCGACGACATCTCCCTCGAAACTGGGTGGTGGGTAGTGGGAGGACGGCCCCGTCCGCCGTGCTCGGTGATGCCCCGACGGTCAGCCCTCCGAGCGGGGCGCTACCCCGGCGACCCCCGTGCACCCCATGATATTCACCGGCGCCCCTGTCTACCGTCTACTCCCTCTCCAGAAGGGCCACGGGAAACGTGGCGAACAACGAGGCCAGCGGCAGCGCCGGGCCGCCTGGTCCATCCACGGCGTCCACCACCGCGCCGGTGAACCGGTCACGGTAGCGCGCGCCGGTGGCGCTACCCGACAGGCGCAGCACCGTGCCCGCCCACACATGGTCGCCGATCGGCAGGCCATCCGGATCGCGCACGAAACGGGCGGTGAGGCGCGGCACAACCGCGATCACGGTCTGGTCATTGAGCGAGCGCGTGAAGGCACAAATGTGATCGCGGCGCGGTCCCACGGCTTCCAGCGGGGTGTACGCGCCCCGGTGGAACAACGCGCGCCGTTCGCGTCGAAGTGTGAGGGCGCGGTGCAGCACGTACAGCTTCACCCGGCCATCCGGCCACGCCGCCAGCAGATCCCGCGCGACCGCCGGCCGCCCCTCCTCGGTAGGTTGCATCATCGATTCGAGCGCGACCGCGCGCCGCTCAAAGTTCACGGGGCGACGATTGTCCGGGTCCACCAGGCTGAAATCCCATAACTCCGTGCCCTGGTAGATATCGGGCACGCCGGGCGCGGCGCATTTCAGCACCGCCTGCGCCAGACTGTTGATCATGCCCGCCCGCGCGATCCGGCGCTGGAAGGGCAAAAAGTCGCGTACGAACGGATCGTCGTCGTCCGAGAGGATCGCCGCGACGAACTCTTGCACCGCCGCGTCGTACGGCTCGTTCGGCGTGATCCAGCTCGTATTGACCTTTGCCTCTTTGACCGCCTTGAGCATGTATTCTTGGATGCGCCGGACGAACGTGGCCCGTGCGTCGGGAGGGTGTTGGGTGTTGGGTATTGAGTGTTGGGAGGAACCGGAGGACGCTGCCTCATCGGGAGCGGTCGCGGCCCCGGCGCTCTCACTCGCTCCCTCCCCATGACCCAACCCCCAGAACCCAACACCCGCCACCGGCCACGCTCCGAGCAAGGTCTGGTAGAGCAGGTATTCCTCGTTGCGGTCGGGCACGGGCGCGCCATCGACGACCGGTTTCTTCTTCCGGTTCGCGCGGCTCCAGCGGTTGAGAGCAGCGCGCCACTCGCGCGGAATCTCCGAGAGCACATGGATGCGGGCGCGGGTGTCTTCCCCGCGTTTGGTGTCGTGGGTGGCGGTGGCGATCATGCCCGCCGGCCAGTGACGGGCACGTTCGGCGTTGTGCCGGTGAAAGACAGCCGGCGCAATGCCGAACTGCTCCGGCTCACCACCCACCTCATTGAGCGATACCAGTCGGTTGTAGCGGTAGAAGGCCGTATCCTCGACCCCTTTTGCCGTCACGGGACCGGTGTATTGCTGATACTTCATCACGAAATCGCGCCGCGCGGACTGGTCGTCGTCGCTTTCACCCGCGACCGGCGACAGCAGCAACGTATCGCACACGAAGTCGAACACCGGCGACGGCACCGCCGGGTTACGCCGTCGCGCCCGCGCGATCGCGCTCGCGATCACGGCGCGGTCGCGTTCATCCACGATCTCGGTGGTTCGCGAGACATAGGTCCGGTACACGGGGAAGCAGGACGTGACCTCGCGAAGCGCGTCGGTGAGGCTGTTGACCGTGAAATCGCGGGTGCGGCGGTTGCGCGCCGCCAGCCGGCCGAGCTGGCGGCCGAGCACGTTCAGCTCGCTCGCCATCGAGGTGTCCATGATCAACTGCTTACAGTCATAGGCGATGTCGTGGAACCGCGCCGTTTGCCCGGTGAAGCGGCCGTATATCTCGTCGAAGGCGCGCCGGTTGGCGCTATCGACGAACAGCCCGCCCGTGGCGATGGCGAATTCGTACCCCGTGGCGCCGTGTATCGCCCAGGTCTCCGGTAAATGTTCACCCGCACTGAGGATCTTCTCCACGACCACCCACAGGGGGCGGCTGACAGGATCGCCGGGATCAGCCAAGAGCCGGTCGCGCAGGACGGCGAATACGGCATCGACCAGCGCGCGGGAGTCGGGGGTGGGGCGAACCGGCGCCGCGTTGTCCCGGCCGGCGAGGAAGGTGAGGGCGCCGACATCGCTCGGCGCTCCGGGTCCATCCCCGAGGCGCGATTCGTACCGGGCCACCAGATACGCCGCCTGAAGTCGCGCCGCGTATGCTGCCGGATCCCACAATCCGTCGATGTGGTCGATCCGCAGGCCGGTGAGCGCGCCCTCGGCGAGAAGAGAGAGGACAAGGCGATGGCTGTCAGCGAACACGGCGGGACGCTCGACCCGAAGCGCGGCGAGATCGTTGATGTCGAAGAACCGGCGGTAATTGATCTCCTCGGCGGCCACGCGCCAGTAGCTGAGCCGGTACGCCTGGCGGTCGAGCAGGCCGTCGAGCAGGTCGAATGAGCGCGGGTCCGCGGGTGTGCCATTGTAAACGGCCAGCGCCTCCTGGATGTAGGCGCGCACCTCGGACGACCAGCTCCATAGCGCCCGCAGCCGTCGCTTGATGATCTCCTTCTCGCGGGAGCGTTCGGCTACCCGCTCGGGATCGCGCTCTTCTCGGTCCGGCAGGTTGGTGGCGGCCGTGATAATGCTCTGCAACTCGAGCACGTCGAGATGCTCGGAACCCGTCTGCGCGATCAGGGCATCGAGTCGCAGCCGCAGGATGTCGGCGTAGCCGCGCGGGTCTACCGGCAGTAGATGTTCCCAGTAGCGGATCGCGAATATGCCGTCCCGCTCATGGAACTCCAGCTTCAGGTCGCCGCTCTCCAACACCGCGCCGTACTGATCGCCGAGGATCGGCAGTAACACCTTGCCCTCGGAGCCGGGGTTGAGCGGGCGCCAATCGATGTCAAACGCCTGGGCATGTTGGGCGACCGGCCCGTTTTCCAGCACATCCATCCACCAGGGGTTGGCCGAGCCGATGCCCATATGATTCGGCACCACATCAAGCACCTGTCCCATTCCCCGTTCCTGCAACTCCGCCACCATCTCACGGTAATCCGCCTCCGCGCCGACCGCCGGATTAAGCGCGTTGTGGTCGGTGACGTCGTAACCGTGCGTGCTCTCGGGACGTGCCTTGAGGTAGGGAGACGCGTACACGTCGCTGACACCGAGCGCGTGCAGGTACACGACCCACGCCGCTGCCCGGCGAAACGTGAACTCGCGGTTGAACTGCAGCCGGTAGGTGGCCGAGGGCACACGCGGCTTGTCGCCGCCCGCATTGAGGACGCGCGCGATCAGTTCGTCCGTGATCTGCTCGGGGTCGATGGGCGAACTCGTGGGCGGCCTCCCAGGCGCATGGTGCGCAAGGGCAAGGATATCCGGGCTGATACCCGGTGGCCACTACCCGGCTGAGTAGCGGCCGCCGCCCCGACGAGAGGGCGTCGCTCAGACCATGGCAGGAGCGGCCCGATCAGTCGCTCGCGGTCGAACGATGACCCAGCGAGTGGTCGAATGGCGCGCTATGCCGTCTGCTCTGCCGGTCGTGGCAGAAGACCGAGTTGAGCCATCTGGTGAAACCGATCAGGAACCCCCCAGTGCTCGACGATCTTTCCGTTCTCGAAGCGGCACACATCGATCACCGTGATCGTAAACGACCTGCCCGACGGGGCATGCCCCATGATCCCTTTGGTATCCGTGCCGCGTCCGGTCAGCCGCGCCCAGACCTTATCGTCGTCCGCAACCATGTCTTCAATTGTAAGGCTGAACGGTGAGAAGGCGTCGCGTAGGTAGCGGATCGAACCCTTGAACTCCTCGAGCGTGGACGGCAGATCGAATTGGTGTTCGATGTAGTGCTGGCCAAAGCAATTATCCAGGGCTTGCAGATTTCCTTGATTGAAGCCCTCCTCGATCACACGGCGAAAGACCTCTTTGTTCTGCCCCGCTGCCATCGTGCAGCTCCTTTCATTTGACTCCCCCGCGGATATACGGTGTGATGCGGAACGCGTTGCACCGACGGATGGTGGTGGCGCGACGGAGGAACCGGCCGCCTCTCGTGCCTCATCGCCGCCCCCGCTCTCGACCGCGCGTGATGTCCACGGCGATCATGGCAGGACGCGGACCCCAGTCACGCCAATGGCCCGAGCAGTTGAAATTGCATCACCCGTTCATTGGATGCAGCGACACTGCATTCAATGTTGTGCTACTGTAGGACTCGTGATGGCGGATGTCAACCTTCCTGACCGGATTCCGTACCGGCAGCTACAGGCGGAAGAGACCAAGCGGCGGATTGCCCGTGCCGCGCGGCAGCTATTTGTAGAGCACGGGTACGCCCGCACGAGCATCACCGCCGTCGCGGCGGCGGCCGGCGTGGCGGTCCGCACCGTCTACGCCACCTTCGGCACCAAGCAGGCAATACTGGCAGCGATCTGCGATGCATGGCTGGCGGAAGCGGAAGTCTTTCCGCTGATGGCCCGGGCGCTCGCTGAGCCGGATGCGGCCCACCGTCTGGCCCTCCTCGCCCGGGTCAACCGTCAACAATGGGAGCGCGGGACCGAGGTCGTCGGTCTGCTCGAAGCCGCAGCCACCACCGACCGCGATGTCGCCAGGATGCTTGCAGGTTGGAAGGCGCAGCGCGGCCGGGCACAAGCCGAGGTTGTAGCGGGGTTGGCCGACCAGCTCGCGGACGGACTGGACGTGGCCACGGCCGGCGCCATCATCCGCGCGCTGGGCGCGGCCGAGGTCTACCGGGAGCTGGTCGATGGGGCGGGCTGGAGCGCTGACGAGTATGAACAGTGGCTGGCGGGTCTGCTCGTCCGTGAGCTGCTCGGTGCGCCCCCTCGGCCTGAGACCACGGGTCGGGCGACGCCCCCATGCTGATGCGCCTCCGGTGTTCAGCGACGTGGCGAGCGTGCAGGCTGAGCTCGGCCATCCAGCCACCCGTCAATCTCGAACGACCCGCTCCGGCGCGCCCACACCATAGCGGCGTTTGACGTGGCGCGCCGCCGCCGTAGAATACCGGGACAGACCTCACCCTGACATCGTGGACGGTGTGACGTGCTCGCTCCCTACCGCGTCCTGGACCTGACCGACGAGCGCGGGCTGATGTGCGGCCAAATCCTCGCCGACTTCGGCGCCGATGTGATCGTCGTCGAGCCGCCCGGCGGTTCCCTCGCCCGCCGCATCGGACCCTGCTACCAGGACCGGGCCGGACCCGAGACAAGCCTGTTCTGGTGGGCCTTCAATCGTAACAAGCGCGGCGTCACCCTCGACCTCGAAACCGACGAGGGCCGCGCCGGTCTCCGCCGGTTGGTGGCAACCGCCGACTTCCTGATCGAATCGTTCGACCCCGGATATATGGAGCGGCTCGGCCTTGGATATCAGGCGCTGCGGGCGATCAACCCCCGGCTGGTGATGGTGTCGATCACGCCGTTCGGGAGCGATGGGCCGAAGGCGGGGTGGGCCGCGACCGATCTGACCGTCTGGGCCGCCTCGGGCACTCTGCTGCTCACCGGTGACGAGGACCGCCCGCCGGTGCAGGTGCCGGGCATGCAGGCGTGGCTGCACGCCGGCGCCGAGGCGGCCGCGGCGGCGCTGATCGCCCACGCCGCCCGTGAGCGCGACGGGGTGGGGCAGAATGTCGATGTCTCGGCGCAGACCGCGGCGATGATGGCGACCCAGTCATTCATCCTTAGCAACGCGTGGGGGGAGCCGCACGCGCAACGGATGTCGGGCGGAGCCAAGCTTGGTCCGTTTCGTGTGCGCTTCGTATATCCATGCCAAGACGGCCACGTCTCGCTCACCTTCCTATTCGGCACGTTGATCGGTCCGTTCACGGCGCGACTGTTCGCGTGGATGTACGAGGAAGGGGCGGTTGATGAGGTAACGCGCGACAAGGACTGGGTCAATTACGTCACGCTGATCATCACCGGCAAAGAGCCGCCGTCCGAGTTGGACCGCTGTTCCGCCCTGATCGAGCAATTCACGCTGCGCCACACCAAGGCCGAGCTGTTCGCGGAGGCGATGCGCCGCGGCCTGCTAATCGTGCCCGTGAGCACGACCGAGGATGTCGTCCGCTCCGATCAGCTCGCCGCTCGCGGCTACTGGACCGGCATTCGCCACCCCGAGTTGGACACGACGATCGCCTATCCCGGCCCACTGGCGAAGTTCAGCGCCACACCGATCACCTACCGCCGCCGGGCGCCGTTGCCCGGTGAGCACAACGACGAACTACTGAGAGTCAACGGGGAGAAGCCTCCATCCATGACCCCTGCCCCGATGGAGGCTGATGGACGAGCGACAGCGCGCGACGCGCGTCAGGGCGACGTCACACCCGCTCTCGCCGGCCTCAAGGTGCTCGACTTCTCATGGGTGTACGCCACGCCGATGGGCGTGCGTTATCTGTCCGACCACGGCGCGACGGTGATCCACGTCGAGAGCACGACCCGGCCGGACGCGCTCCGTACCTATCAGCCGTTCAAAGACGGCCAGCCGGGGGCGGAGCGCTCCGGGCAGTACGCCAATGTGCAGGCGGGCAAACTCGGCCTCAGCCTCCACCTCGGCACCGAAGCCGGCCGCGCCATCGCCCTCAAACTGGCGAAATGGGCCGACATCGTGGTCGAGAGCTACGCGCCGGGGGCGATGCGCCGCCTGGGCATGGACTACGACACGCTCCGAAAGCTCAACCCTGACCTGATCATGATCAGCAGTTGCCTCAATGGACAGACGGGTCCACGGGCCTCGCTCGCCGGCTTCGGCACGATGGGGTCGCAGATCGCCGGGTTCGGCGCGCTCACCGGCTGGCCGGATCGCGCTCCCGCCGGGCCGTTCGTCGCCTACACCGACTACACCTCGCCGAAGTTTATCGCCGCCTGCCTGCTGGCCGCGCTCGACCACCGCCGCCGCACGGGTGAGGGCCAGTACATCGATTATTCGCAGGCCGAATCCGCGATCCACTTCCTCGCGCCCGCCATGCTCGACTATACCGTCAACGGTCGCGTGCAAACCCGCGCCGGCAACACCTCCGCCGAACACGCGCCGCACGGAGTGTACGGGTGCGCACCCGCTCCGCCTAACCCCCCGGCCCGACCTAACCCCCCGGCCCCCTTCCCTGCAAGGGAAGGGGGGGAACTCGTGAGCGAAACGACGCGCGTGCGGACCACCGAATCCCCGGCGCCTTTCCTCCCGACGGGCCAGGATGGGGCTGCACGAGAAGGGGAGGGACCGAACCCGCGGGCCATGCCGGGACAGGCTACGGGGGAGGAGGGAGAACCTGGGCCGAACTCGGCCGCCGGAAGCAGGGAGGGCAGCGCGGCCACGTTGCCCGCGCGGGAAGCGGAAGCCGTGAACTCCCCGCCCCCACGGCATGCCGGGGCGGGGCCGCGCGGGGAGGGGCCGGGGGAGACGTGGGTCGCCATCGCCTCTGCCACGGAGCAACAATGGCGGGCGTTGTGCACGGCCACCGGACATCGCGAGTGGGAGACTGATCCTCGCTTCGCGACGTTCGCGGCGCGGCAGGGCAATCACCGGGGACTCGATGACGCGCTGGCGAGTTGGACCGTCAGCCGCGATGTTGGCGAAATCGAACGCACGTTGCAGGCGGCGGGGGTTCCCGCGCACCGGGTGACAACCAGCGCCGACGCGCTTGCCGACCCGGGGCTTGTTCACCGGGGTCACTTCCTGACGGTCGAGCACCCGGAGTTGGGGCCGGTGGTGATCGAGTCATCCCGCGTCCGGCTCTCACGCACGCCCGCCGCCACCACCTGGCCCGGACCACCCTTCGGTCAGCACAACGACCAGATCTTGCGCGACATCCTCGGCATGGACGACGAGCAGATCGTTGAGTTAGTGACGAACGGAGCGCTGGAATGAGCTGCCGTGGGCGCCGCCTCGCGGACCGAGCGCACGTTGGGAGGAGGGGCATGGAGTAAAAGAGGCGTCCCACTTGTACGCGCGTACGGTGGCGATTCACCGCGTCCCCGGCCACTCCCTGCACGGCGCCAAGGGGCTGATGGTCGTTTGGATACCACTGTCAGCGCCGGCGCGACGATCGATTTTGTCCGAACCCGCATTCCCGAAACTGTCCACCCCTGAGCCGCACGAGAAGGGGAGTCCGGATGGGGCGGGGCGGGGGAAAGGGACAGCCCCATGATCCGTTATCTGGTCCAGCGCCTACTCGGGGTGGCGCCCACATTGTTTCTGCTGCTGCTCCTGGTGGTGGTGATGGTGCGGATGGTTCCCGGCGATATTGTGGACATCATGCTGTCGGAGCAAGGCGGCGCCCGCAATGTCGATCGGGAGGCGATCGAGAAGCGGCTCGGCATCGACGCACCGCTTCCGGTGCAATACGCGACCTACGCCTCCGGTGTGCTGCGCGGTGACCTCGGCCGCTCGCTGTGGGACCAGCGCCCGGTCACCGAGCTGATCTTCAAGCGCCTGCCGACCACGCTCGAGATGGCGGCGCTGGCGATGAGCATCTCGATCGTGCTCGCGATCGGCTTCGGCGTGCTGGCGGCGATGCGCCAGGATACGCCGCTCGATTACGGCCCACGCTCGATCGCGATTCTCGGGCTGAGCGTGCCCGACTTCGCGCTGGGCACGATGCTGCTCGTGCTGCCCACGATCTGGTGGCACAAGACGCCGCCGCTGATCTGGCATTCGTTCTCCGAGAATCCGGTCGAGCATCTCAAACAGGTGGCCCTGCCGGCGCTGGTGGTGGGCATCCGCCTATCCGCCTCGGTGATGCGGCTGACACGCACGATGATGCTCGAGGTGTTGCGCCAGGATTACACACGCACCGCGTGGGCAAAGGGGTTGTCGGAGCGGGTGGTCGTCTTTCGCCACGGTCTGAAGAACGCGCTGATTCCGGTGGTGACGCTGCTGGGTATCGAGCTGGCGGTGCTGATCTCGGGGCTGGTGATCATGGAAAGCATCTTCGCTATCCCTGGTGTCGGCCGGCTGCTGCTGGAGTCGATCTCCTCGCGCGACTACCCGGTGATCCAAGGCATCACCATGATCGTCGGCACCCTCGTGATCTTCGTCAACTTGATAATTGACCTGTCGTACGGGTTCCTCGATCCGCGGGTGCGATTGGGCGGGTAATGGGAGGTGTCCATGGCTCTGCACGAAGCAACTCTCACCGCGGGCGCGGTTCGCCCGCAACGACCGGCGTGGCGTCGCTGGGGCGGCGGGTTGGTCGGCTTCATCCGCGCCAAGCCGCTGGGAGCGCTCGGCGGCGCGGTGCTCACCCTAATGGTGGTGATGGCGCTCCTCGCCCAGGTGATCGAACCGTACGACCCGGTGGCGATCAATCAGCGCGCGGCGCTGCGGTCGCCCGGGGGAGAGCATGTGCTGGGCACGGACCAATACGGGCGCGATATTCTCAGTCGCGTGATCCGCGGCGCGCGCATCTCGCTTTATGTCGGATTGGGCGCCACCCTGACGGCAATCGTATTCGCGACGATCATCGGCGTGGTCAGCGCCTACTTCGGCGGCGCGGTCGACTATTTCGTGCAGCGGATGGTGGACGCGGTGCAGGCGGTGCCAGGACTGATCCTGCTAATCTCGGTGCTGGTCGTGCTGGGGCCAAGCATCACGAACGTCGTGCTGGCGCTGGCGTTCCGCGCCTCGATTACCACCTCGCGCGTCGTGCGCGGGGCCGCGCTGGGGGTGCTAGCCAACCCCTACGTCGAGGCGGCGAAGGTGCTGGGCGCCGGCCATACCCGGCTGATGCTGCGCCACATCGTGCCGAACATCATTCCGCCGATCATCATCGTGGCGACGGTCCAGTTCGGCGGCGCGATCCTGGCCGAGGCGTCGCTGTCGTTCCTCGGCTACGGTGTGCCGCCGCCGACCCCCACCTGGGGCGGGATGATGAGCGCCGAGGGCCGTGTCTACATGATCGCCGCGCCCTGGATCCTGATCGCCCCGACGATCGCGCTCAGCATGGTTGTTTTCTCCGTCAACATGCTCGGCGACGCGTTGCGCGACCGGCTCGACCCACGGCTGCGCGGCGGCGGCGGGCGCATGGGCTGAGCGGAAATGACGACCGAGCGAGCCGTCCGAGAATGTCCATGGTGTCGCCGTCGTGCGATATAGTGAGTGGGCACAAGCCAGAGGAAACGCCGAATGACCGTGCGGTACGTGCTCACGGAATACATAGATCGCGCGCTAAACGATGCGATCTACGAGCAACTTGAGGATGCCACCTTCGCGGGGCGGATATCGTCATGCGTCGGTGTGCTCGCGTTCGGCACGACAATCCGTGATTGCAGGGACGAACTGCGTTCAACGCTGGAGGACTGGCTACTGGTCGGCTTAAAGCTCGGCCACCCCCTACCGGTCGTGGCCGGAATCGACTTGAACACGGAGCCCGCGCTTGAACGCGTGGACACCGAGTAAGCGGCGTGACTTCGTGAGACGGCTTCGTGTTCTGGGTTTTGCCGGACCCTACACTGGCGCTCGCCACCAGTTCATGACCTACCAGAATCACCGGATGTCAGTGCCGTCAAATGCCGAGTTTTCAACCGGCCAACTCCGAATGATGCTACGTGAGGTCGAGCGGATCTTGGGCCGACCGATGCCGGCCGATGAATGGAACCGGCTCGGAGCGCCGGCGCGCCGCGTAACCGCGTCGCCCCTGTCCGCGCGGCGGCGGGCGCATGGGCTGAGCCGGTGAAGGAGAGGGGCTTACCCTTGCGGCGGCGGCTCGACAGCGCGGGCGGGCACGACGATGACTTCATCACCGACGCTGGTGATTTCCCGCGCGTTGATGACATGTGTCTCCCCACCGATGCCGAGCACGCCGCCCCTACGAATCTCGATTGAGGCGATGCGCCCGTCCTCGGGCGTGATGTCGATGTCATGGACGGTGCCGAGGAAGGTGCCCGCCTCATCTACCACTTTTAGCTTCTTGAAGTCATCCAGGCGGGGCAGCCCCGTGAACTGACTATCGGCCACACCCCATCGCGCCATCTCGTGGCTGGGGATGGTGACCGCATCGACGCCCACGCTCCGTATCTGGTCGAACGGCAGCACGGCCTCCTGCCGGTTGGCGGAGATACGCAACCCTGCTATCCGGAGTCCCTTGGGATCGAAGATCAGGTCATCAACGTTTCCCAGTTTCGCGCCGTTGTCGATGCTGACCACCGCCAGCTTCTTGATCGCCTCTGCCTTCATCGCCTGCCCTCATCCGTCGCGTCTCGCCGTAGCGCACCCCGCGCATTACGGCGCGGTCCGTCTCTCCTGTCATGAGACAATAGCAAGCCGCCCCGTTCAACCCACCAGGGGAGTATCACATCGAGGCCGGCGTGGAAGATTTCCGCCAGATCATCGCTCACCCGATGGCGGGGAAGACCCGGACCCGTTGATGTCAGTGGGGCGGCGCCCATCCATGCACGCGACGTGACCCAGCACGGGTGCGACCCACCGAGCGGCGCGACCGCGCCGCAAAAATAAAGTTGCGCGGTTGACGAATTACCCGTTGACAGGCGCGGCGGAGCAGCGTACTTTCATTCATGTCAGGTGACGCCGAGAGCCAAACCGGCCGAGAGTACCAGACACTCTTCGACGCCGTTCCTGCTCGAACCGCTTGCGGTTGTGAGGCCCTCCGGGGTCGAGGACAAGTCTGTTGGTCGCACCCGGCACGAGCGCCCGAGAAGCCGCGAGGTTTCTCGGGCGTTTCCGTGCGCGCGCCACATGCGAACAGCGCGCACCGATTGTCGGGAGCGCGCGGCCCTGCTGGGCCGGCGCCTGTCAGCCGGCGGCACGCCGCGGCAACCGCGAGCGCCCATCACCGCGGCCGAGCGGCAAGATTAACGCGGCGGCAGATCAGGGATGAGCTTGCGCCGCCGCGCTTCCTCCTGGATGTCCGGCGGCATGGCGCGGGCGTCCACGATCAGTCCGTTGACCATGATCATCCAGGGAAGTGAGCTATGTTCGAGCAATTCGCGGCGGCTGAATTCACGGTCGATCATGTGAATCTTGAGCGCATCGCGGATCTGCTTCGCCTTGTTGCCGAGCGTGCTCGTCGCCGCTCCGAACTCGTTGGTCAGGTCATCAGTGATGATATGTGGTGACCGCGTTTTGTCGAAGAGGAAGTTGACTTGGGCGAGGGTCCAAAGTACGGCCCCGGCCCACACCCGTTCATTGCCTCGGGCAAGCGGCGACGGTCATTTGCGAGAGAGTTTAGCGACCATCTCGCGGCTAAAATCGGCGCACTCGGCATCGAGATGAGCCGTACAGAACGCGTCGGTCAGGGTGATGATCGTGGCAGCGCGCTCGCGCATGACGTCCGGGATGCGAAGCGCGGTAGATTGCGTGCCCATCACCACCTCCGTCGCGCGTGGTGTCAATTGGCTGTCCGTCCTACCTGTCACGGCATTGTGGGTCATGGGCCACGCCACAAGTTGCAGCGGGCCGGATTCAGTCGCGGGCGTCCATGGTGACCGATGTCTCCTCGCCTTCAGGTTCGTAGCGCGGATACGAGCCGAAGATCTTCAGCCAGCTCGCGCGGGCGCGCACACTGTCGATCGCCGCGGCGCAAATCGCGTCCGCGCGGTGGCCCTCGAAGTCCACCAGGAAGACGTAGACACCGAGGGCGTTCTTCGAGGGGCGCGATTCGATTCGGGTCAGATTGAGATCGCGCGTGGAGAGCTCGGTCAGGATCGCGACCAGGGTGCCAGGCTTATCGTGGCGCGTGGTGAAGGCGAGCGAGGTGCGGTCGCTGCCCGTCGGCGGCGCGTCGGAGGCGGCCACGACGACGAACCGCGTGACATTCGAGCGGCGGTCGCCAATGGCGCGGGCGAGCACCTCGGCCCCGTGCAATTCGGCCGCGCGGGCCGAGGCGATCGCGGCCGCATCCTCATGCGCGAATATCTCCTGGACCGCCCCCGCCGTCGAGAGTGACGCTTCCAGCCGTGCCGTGGGAAAGTGGCGCTCGATAAACCCCCGGCACTGTCCAATCGCCTGGGGGTGCGAGTAAATCACGCGCACGTCCCCGGCGTTCATCCCCGGGCGCACCAACAGACATTGTTCGATTGGCACGACCAACTCACCGCGCATCCGCAGGTCAGAGTCGTGGATAAGAATGTCGAGCGTCTCGTTGACTGATCCCTCGAGACTGTTCTCCACCGGCAGCACACCCTCGTCGGCCATGCCGGAGGCGACCGCCGCCGCGACCGCCGCGTGCGAGGGCAACGGAATCAATTCCCCTTCCGGCGCATGACGCAGAGCCGCCATCTCCCCAAACGTGCCCGGCGGGCCGAGATAGGCTACTCGCATACACGGTTGTCCATGAACGGCGCGGTCCACCTCTCCCCCCAGTCCTTCCCTCGCGGCCGGTCCCGGTGCGGCCGGGGGGAAGGACTGGGGGGTAGGGTCTCAACTCATTTTTCAGTAAGTGCCCGTCGCAATTGGTCCTCGGCGTCGACGTGACTGATCGCGATCACCTCGTCCTCGGCGCGCAGCACCGAATCGCCGGGCAGCCGGGGATTGCCCTCGGCATCCACGACGAGCGCGATTAACGCGCCCTGGGGCAGCAGTATCTTGCTCGCCGGCTGCCCGATCACCCGCGCCCCGGTTGGGACCCGAATCTCGACCATCTCCAGTCCCGCGTTGCCACGCAGGTGCAGCAGCGGGATCAGCCGGTGGGTTGGCAACTCGGCCTCAATCTGATTCAGGATGGCGGCGGTGGCGCTCACCGTCACGTCGATGCCGAGCTTGCGAAAGATGCTCTCATTCTTCGGATTGTTGATGCGCGCCACCGTGCGTCGGACGCCGAACCGTACCTTCGCGACCTGACACGACACGAGGTTGTCCTCGTCATCGCCTGTTACCGCGATGAGCATATCGGCGCGGCCGGTGCCCGCTGCCTCCAGCGTCGACGCCTCGCAGCCGTCCCCGCGGATCACCACGTCACCCAGCTCTTCGGCGATAAAGGACGAGCGCGGACCATGCTCGTCCTTCTCGATCACGAGCACCTCTTGCCCTTCTTCGATCAGCTCCCGCGCGAGGTGAAACCCGACTTTACCACCGCCGACAATGATGATGTACATGGTGGGTGATGGGTGATGGGTAGTAGGTGATAGGTGATGGGAGAACGGGAAACCCACCGCCAATCCCTAATCACCTATCACCCACCTGATCCTCCTCTTGGATCGCCTGCATCAACAACTGCGCGCCAACGGTGGTTGGGCTGATCGTACGCAGGCCGAGCATGTGGTACATCTCTTCACGGATCGGATCGTAGATCCGCGACACGACGCGGGGGACGTTGAAGATGTGTTTGGCGATCTGCGCCGCCATCACGTTGCGATTGTCGCCCTGGGTGCAGGCGACGAAGGCATCGGCCTGCTCGATTCCGGCGCGCCGCAGCACATCCTGGTCGATGCCGTTGCCAACCAGCTTGTGGCCGCGGAAATCAGCAGGTAAGAATCGCGCGAACTGGTCCGCGTTCCGGTCGAGCACCGTCACATCATCACCGGCGCGATCGAGCAACATCGCCAGTTGTGCGCCCACCCGCCCGCAGCCCATGATCACGACTCTCAACCGCGCGCCTCCACCGAATAGGGGGAATCCTGCTAGCCGCCTTCGCCCTGACGCGCGGGCATACGGAACACCCACACCTGGCACGGGGCATGCTTCAACACATATTGGGTCGTGCGGCCCATCTGGAACTCGCCCAGTGGCCGCTTGTATTCGGTGCCGAGCACGATCGTCTCGACCCGGCGCTCCAATGCCTCATCGACAATCGCGTGGCCGGCCTCGCGCGCCTGAAGCAATTCACCCTCGATCTGGAACTCGAACTCTTCGGCCAAACGCTCCGCCTCGGACAAGATCTCCTCGCCCCGTTGCGCCTCATCGATCATCTCGGCGTCGAGCGGGAGCGTACGCTTGACCTCGATCACATGCACAACGAACACATGTCCTTTATTGCGCTTGGCCACGTTGACCGCCTGCACCAATGCCTCATAGGAGGCTGCCGAGCCGTCGCAGGGGACAAGGAACTCGCGGCTGTCGATCAGGGCGCGCAGGTCAGCGAGTTGCGCCATGAGTCTGCATCCTCCGGCCGGGGCTGCCTGTAACCAACCGCATCATTATAGGGTCAGCATGTTTCTACCCACCAGTATCACGTTTAGCCGGCGTATACGCATCCCCGTGACGCCCAGCATAGTAGAGACGGCGGCGGCGGGGCCGTCGCCACACGCGACCTTTGAGCGGACGATAGGCGATGCGTATTGGGCGCCCCCCCCGGTATCCCCCACCACCCACCACCCAATCCCCATCTCGCGCATCTTCAGACGGCGGTGCCCGCGGACGATACTCCATGAGGAGGCGATGACGATGGAGACGGTGACGGCACAACCGAGCGCGGCGGTCGAGCCACTGATGGCGGCTCTCGGGGACGCGCTGTTGAAGATTCACACACGGGACCGATTGTCCGGCGTGCTCACGGCCGTGGCGGCCGCGGGGTCGCGGCTGGGCGCGCCGTGCTTCGTGGCGTGCCTGCTGCGCGATCCGGGCACCGATAGCTGGCATCTCACCACGATGATTGACAGCGGCGGCCGGACGGGTCCGCTGGACCAGTTGGGCGTGTCGACCGGCCCGTTCACGACGGCGCCCCTCTTTACCTCCATCGCGCTGCCGCTGACCGGCGTTATGGCCGGACCCTGGGGCGACGCGGCGTGCGCTCAACTGGCGCACCGCCTCACCATCACCTCGGCAATGTGCGCGCCGATCGAAGACAGCCACGGGCCGAGGGGCGCGCTACTCGCGCTGTTCACGGGCGGCGGACAGACGGATATCTTTCGGGCGGTGCTCGCCCATGGCATCACCGCGGCAGCGCGCCATCTCGCCGCCGACGGTGGGCCGCTGACTGACGGTGTGCTCGATGCGCGCATGCTGCTCAATCTCGCGGGAAATGAGATCGCCCGCGCCGAGCGCTATCACCGTGAACTGGCGGTCGTGCTCTTCGAGATGGACGGACTAACGGACCTGGTGCGCGTCGGTCCAATGCTGGTGCGCGGCCTCCGGCGGTGGGATCTCCTCGGCCGGTCCGAAACCGACCGACCAACCCTCGTCGCGGTGCTGCCCGAAACCGGGCGCGGCGGCGGACGCGGGCTGATCCGGCGGCTCGGTAGCGCCGTCGTCGGTATTCGCACGGGCTCTGCCACCTTCCCCGACGATGGCGGGAGCCTCCAGCGGCTGGTCGAGATCGCGCGTGGGCGGGCGCTCCGCCCTGACCGTCTCTTCGCGGAGCCGGTGGCCGCCACGTCTCTCTCAAACGTTTGGGGGCGTGGGCAACGCGCCGAGCGCGACTCGGACAGCGTGCGGTGCCCGACCTGCCTGACAAGCTACATGCGTCCACACCCGATCGAGAGCAGGGCCAGCGTGATCGAAGCAGGCCGCGCGGCCGCCCGCGCCGCCCTCCAGGTCGAATGCCCGCGGCACCAGGACCGTCTGGTCGCGACGGAGCCATCCACGACGAGCAAGAAATAGCGGCCGCCCGATCGAGTCGCGGACGTGCAAGACATCATTGCCCCCTGCCATACCGGGAGGGACGGGCCGGGGGTCAGATAGCCCCCGTGGATGCACGACACGCGGCCAACAGGAGAGCGGGATGTCACCCATCTCCGTGTTGGCCGTTCGTCATGCCCGCCGCGTACGCCCCACGCTACCGCGGCGGGGTGGGGCCGATGCCGGCCGGGGCGGTGCTCACACCGGGAGTGGGCGCGGTCGCCGGCGGCGTCACCGCGATCGGCGTCGCGCTCGTGCCGGCCGGTCCCGGGGTCAGACCGGGCACGGCGGCAGGCGCGGGGCCGGGCGTGGCGGCATTGAAGCCGTTCTCGCCGGCATCCTTTGGATCATTCGCGACCTTGCCCTTGACCGTGCCGCACCATCCCGGCCCTTCCGGGTTGTAGCGGCAGGAGAGGCGCTCGATGAAGTCCTCAATCTGGCTGCCGTTGAACTCGTCCATGCTCAAGATCCGTTGCCAGGCGACCACGTTGATCCGCCGCTCCGGCGGTGTGGCGCCTGCCGCGGGATAAGGCGCCAGCGCCACCGGCTTATTGCGGTCGATCTCGTTGTTGACGACCCGCGTCAGTTGCTCGACCAGTTCCGCGCAACCGTCGGGGCAGGTGTACAACACCCACACGCCGCCGTGCTCCATGAAGTGACCCAACTCCTCGGGCAGCTTCGGGTTGGTGTAGATGCCCGGATTGGGAATGGGGTTGAGGTGCCACCCCGAGGTGGGCGGGTTGCTGAAGTAGGCGCCGTGCGCCTGACCCTGCTCCACATGCGCGTTGCCGTTGCTCTCCACCTGTTCGCCCGGCAACGGTTTGAACTGTTGCCACAGCAGCCAGGCGATCAGCGCGAGCACCACCAGACCGCCCACGATCGCGGCCAGAATCAGGGGCAGGCGGTTGCTCCGGGCGGGTCTGGCCGGCGTCAGCACGACACGCGCCGGCTTCACGCCGGGAGCGGCCGGGGCCGTCGGTTGGGTGCGGCGCGCCTGCACACGCGTCTGACGCCGCTCTTCGCGGCGGCGCTCCTGCTGTGCCTTGCGCGCCTCTTGCCGTCGTTGACTCATGGCGCTTCACTCCGTTCGGCGGGATGGCGGGGATTCACGGCCCGATCCTCGTCCCGTGACCGCTCTTCGTCACCACCCACGCACAGGTGACCAGGCGGCGCCGGACCTCGCATCATGCGCGCCAGCGTCTCGATGGCGGCTGTATCATCACGGTCGGTACGAATGATAAACGACCCGTCCGGGGTCTCCTCCATACGTGCGCGCATCAGCTCGTACACCTCAATACCGGCGTCGGACAGGTCATGCGGATCGCGTGTGCCGGATTGCCGAGCGGCCAACCGTTGCCGGATCACACCCTCCGCTGCCTCCGCCCGGACGAGGAGCAGGCGTGCGCCGGTGCGCACCGCGATCTCTTCCGGCTGCCGGCGCTCGGCCCGCGTGAGCATGGTCGCGTCCAGGATAACAGGGATGCCGGCCGTGAGCAGATACTCCAGTGCTCCATGAATCGCGGCGAACACGCGCGAACTCTCCTCCGCGGAATAGGCCGGCGCGTCGACCAATAACTTCCGTACCCGGTCGCTCTGCAACAGGACAGCATCGACACGATGGAGCAGGGCACGCGCCAGTGTGCTCTTGCCGCTGCCAGGCAGGCCGCTAACAACCACCAGCGCGGGCCGGGAGCATGACGCGGGCAGTGGTCCGAGGCCGGACAGGACTCGTCGGACGTCCTGATCATGGGGGTCCACACCTCAGAGTATAGCCAGGGCATGTGCATCGCGCGAGAGGGTCCGCCGTCTCGATCAACGTTTCGCCGGGGCTGGCCCCTGACTGACACCGCGCGGCACGGACGATCCACATCTCCCCCGGCCCCCGCCTGGATTCCAGGGGAAGGGGGACCGGGAGATTCGTGCGTTCACAGACCAATCGTTGAGTGACCGGCGCGGGATGGCGACCCAGTGGGTCGCCCTGGTCGCGTCCGCGTGGTTCCTGCCCTCGCCGCGGGATTGTCAGGGCACTGTCAGGGCGCTGGAAGTGTTGAACGATGATGCGCAGCCTACCCTGACGGTGGAATCGAGCGGCACCCCGTGGTGAGGCGATGCGATTGGCGACCAGCGGACGAACACAATTCAAAGCGGCGGCGATACTGTGGGCGCTGGTGATCGGCGCCTCAATGGCGGCGGCCGTGCACGCCGATGATGCGGCGCGCCTCACGACCGTCGCATCGTCAGCCGAGGATGCCGTGCGCTCCGCCGTGAACGCGGAGGGCGATGTCTACGCGGGTGACTGCACCGCGACGATCTCGCCCCGCGACTCCGGCAAAGTTTGCTCACGTCTGATCATCGAGAAAGACGGGGCGCGCGCCTATCTGGCCGGCCGCACCTTCAGCGAGTTCTCACGCTGGATTTTCGTCACGCCCGTGGGTGACGCGTGGCGCGTGGCGGGCGTCGCCCAACTCGACTTCTTCGGCCCGCCGGAACCGCCGTGGCCTTGAGCTTCCATCTCGACAGAACGGGTCCGGCCCTCTCTGAACCACGACGCGAGTGCAGGATAGCCCGTGCGGACCGATGCTCAATGCGGACCGAGGAATCGCTCGCCATTAAAGTGGATAAGGTGCGCTGGCTCGTCGGCCACCCACACCTCGGTTTCCCATGAGATGTCACGAAGGTGGTTCTTGAGTGTCCCGCGGTTGGCGAACGCGGTCACGAACACCAGACTCGCGGTTGAGCCGGCGAAGAGCTGCTGAAGTTGCGCACGGCGCATAGCGCTCACCGGCCCATGGCTCGTTACGGCCTCGATCAGTACAAGCCAGTTCTTGTCCTCCTGATACACCACCACATCCGGCATTCTGCCGTGCGACTCTATGGTGACGCCCAGCGACGCCAGGAGGTTCCCCTGGTAGAAGGCCCACTTCTCACCCGTGTCTCCTACATACACCGGCTTTGCCCCCGGCGTGAAGTTCGGGCAGAACTCATCAATGATCCGTTTCACGAGTGGATTCTGCCCACCCGGAGATAGCATGATCTCGGTACCGTCCATCAACGTAAGGGGAATGCGGTGGAGTTCCCGCGCTTGGGCGTACCGCTCTGCCAGGCTAGGCGCGTGTATGAGGTACTCTCGCAGCCGCGGCTGCCATTCGTCCGTGCCGAAGGTCCGTAGCACCGCCAGCGCCTCTGGCGCGATCTGGTAGTTGGTCTGGTCACTGTTCGTCGCCCGCCCGGGGTCGTCCGGATTTTGGAGCACCAGCGCGGCGGCCATGAACTGATGCACTGTCTGACGGCGCACAGTCTCGCGAGAGTTGGGCGCGTACGTTTTGCCGTAGTGCTGAGCAAAGAAGTCCATCATCGGTGTGATGCCCAGCATCGGCGCGGCGGCCTCAGCCCATGGCGTATCTGGCAGCAGATTCAAGAGCGCCAGCAATGTCAACGCGGATCGCTCGTTGTGTTGCGGACGGGGCAAGCCTAGATCCTTCAGGATGGCCAAAGCCTCACCGACGCGGCGCTGCGCCTGGATAGGGTTGGGGCTATCCACCATGTCGAGCAACTCCCGTTCGATGCGATCGTCAAGTTCGTGCCGGGGTGGAAACGCATCTCCGATGCTTGCCCCCAGCGCTTCCAACTGCGCCAATGTCGGATAGCGGAGACTGCGAAGGTCCGTGGCGTTGACCTGAGTGTGTCCATTGAACTGCCGGAAGTAAGTGTCCACCAGCGTGGAGTTGAGGAACGCGGTTAGCCCCTTCGCCACATCGATCGGCAGCCCCACGCCGCCGTCGTGGTAGTAGTTGACGTGGTTTTCGAATGCGACGCGGTCGCCGGGCACACACGCTGGGTCAAAGAGCGCGGCCACGACGCGACGTCGCTCCTCTTTTGCAGAGAATCGCTTGACAAGCACGTAGTGGCCGGACGGTACGAGCAGTCCCGTTGTCTCTGGAGCGACCACCAACGCGTTAGGTTTGCGGCCGGGCAACCGGGGCC
Organism: Dehalococcoidia bacterium; assembly: GCA_038325665.1. Lineage (GTDB taxonomy): Bacteria > Chloroflexota > Dehalococcoidia > CAUJGQ01 > CAUJGQ01 > CAUJGQ01. The sequence continues at coordinate 26,596 of JBBQJF010000021.1, forward strand.
AGCGGATGAAGCCCTCCGCAAAGTGCGTCGGATAAATCAGCGGGATCGTGCCCGGCTCCGGCTCATCGCGTAGGTAGTCCTCGACGCGAAAATCCACCACACGGCCGGTCGAGACTGTGAAGCCTAGAGTCCCCAACGTGCCACCGAAAGAGCGCATCCGTGCCGCCACCTGGTCACCTAGCGCGTCCGGCACGATGTGGATGAACGCGTCCGGGTCGTCCGCGCGCACCAGCTCCCACGGCGCGATCTCGCGCTCCGTCATGAGATCGTCGTCAGGGCCAGTGCTGGCGGTAATCAGCACAGTCGCGTTCCCCGGTCGCTCCTTCGTGGCTCGCAGGATGATGTTCTCTTGGAGCACCTCGTCGTCCCGGAACGCGTGAGACCGTGACTCGAACACATGCACCCGGCGAATGTTCATCATTGACAGGAACCTGGAGCGAAAAGGCTTGAAGTATGGACCATTGGCAAAGCTGCGCGGGGTTATTGCAACCATCTCCCCTTCTGGCTCCAGTAGTTCGGCCACGAGTGCGAGAAACGCGGCGTACAGGTTACTCGTTTCAATCCCCACGACGCGGAGAGCGCGGCGGATAGTGGAATCAGTGCCAATTTTTCGATACGGGGGGTTGAGGATAGCGCGATCAAAGCGTGTTGGGGCGCCAAACATGGGCGAGAGCAATTCAGCGACAGTCGTGCTTATGAAATCGTCTTCGCGCAGCTCTGCCTGAAAATCGATGTTGAATCGCGAACACATTGCCGCGCACCAGTCGAGCGTCGTGCGAAGATAACCAGTCATGAGCGGGTCGATCTCGTAGGCAGTGACCGTAATTCCGCTCGGATGAATGGTACGCTGACACATTTCCGTAACGAAGGCGGCAGTGAGGGAGCCGATACCCGCACCAGCGTCCAGGAGCCGGATGTGAGAGTCCGTCACCCCGAACATCGCCGCCATCTGTCGGGCAGTCGGAGATGGCGTGAGGAATTGGCCGTGTTCTTGCTGCCGCCCCGGCGTGAGTTGACGCATCACACTCAGCCGGAGGAGGTCCACGCGTTCGAGTAGGCTGGCGGCGTCATCCCGCGCGACGCTTATGAGCACTGATTCTCATCCTTGCTGTTCAGCGGATTGACACATGGAGTGGAGCATAGTGACACATCGAGTAAGCCGCTCGTGCTGAAAACCAGCCCCGAGCCGGCCCATGTCACTGTAGCGCCTGTTGCCGGTGTTCATCCAGGAGCGACCCACTTGCAATTGTCCGGGGGGCCGTTTTGCGTTTGTTTTGCGCGAACTGTCGCCCGCGCGACAGCAGCCCGCTTCCCGCGTGGGTATCCTTGGCTCCAACGGCTCAGGCCAGCGCCTCGTGTATCATCGACAGCGGCGTCGGGGTCAACCGGCTCCCGGCGGCGCATAGCCATGGAGGACAATCATGCCATCGCGTCTTTCGCATCGTTCGTTCCGGCCTGAAGAAGTCGACGAGTTCGACCGCCGGTTGCGCCGCTTCCACGAATCGCTCGCGCACAAGGAGCGCCGCATGCTGCGTCAGTTGATTATTGACGCGCTTGAGGAAGACGA
>JBBQJF010000022.1:0-28121 GCA_038325665.1 Dehalococcoidia bacterium
CGGAGCCGGTCGAGCGGGCGTACAGCCCACGCTCGCGGGGCTTCAGTGCATCGCGGCGGGCGGGACGACCGGCCACCCGCGACCGTGGAGGTGTTCCATAGTGAGCCTTGCCTCTCATTCACATGATTGGCACGCGCCGTATCCCACCACCGACCTCGGTCTGACTTGGCGATGCGCGCACCCATGACCACCGCGTCACGGTTGTCGCACGACAGGTGCGCGACGACCGTGGTCTGTCCCGCACGTCGCGCCTCATACTCGGTCAACTCGATTCGAAGCTCGACAAGCAGGTCCTCCATACTCCACGGATAAGTCGTTGCCGGCGTGCGTCTGTCCCGAAGTGCGCGAGAAACGCCGGCCAGCTCGCCTCGTACATGCCGGGTAGGAGATTCCCCGTGCCAGGGGCGCGGGGTGGTATCGATACAACACAACTATATCGCGGTCCGGCGGTGCGCGGCGCTTGATTGGTATCTGTCGCTGTCCGGGGAGGCCACTACACCGGACGTCGCGCCGTCGCGCTTGGGAACAGGGTGGGTCATCCCGCCTTCGTATCGCCGGACTCCACCGCCAGCGCGTGACGGAGCCGCATGACATCAACCCGTAGTGACGGCCACAACCGCCACAGCGCCAGCAGACCGGCGACGACCCCCGCGCAGATGGCCGCCGCAAGGCGAAGCGGCGCGGGCGTCTCGCGGACATCGAGCAGTAGCGCCCGCGTGGCGGCGAGCGCCGGCAGCGATGCGAGGGTGAGCGCCGCGGCGATCGAGAAGACATGGCGCAGTTCACCGGCGCGTATGTTGAGCATTCGCAGTGCTGTCACCAGATACACCAGGGACGTGGAGCCGACGGCCACCAGCACCGCCGCCGACACACCGGTGACACCGCCGCGCGTGCCCAGCAGTACGGCCGCGACCGTCGCCGGCAGCGCCGCGACGCCGATCAGCGCGTACAGTCGCGTGTGCCCCAGGGCTAATATCAGTGACGCGCCGGGCGAGCAGACCGTACGCACGAGTTGAAGCGCGAATAACACCGCCACCGGCTCGATCGCCGCCTCCCAGCGAGCGCCGAGGGCGACCGGCACGAGATCCGGCGTCACGACCATTGCCCCGAGCGAGACCGGTAGCGCCGCCGTCGCCACGATGCGCAGGCCGCTGAGGAACACTGCCCGCAGTCGCTCTCGATCGTGCTGGAGCCGCGCGAACAATGAATAACCGACCCGTCCAGTGAACGCGCCGATCACCAGTTGCGGCCCGGCGCTCGTTGCCCACGCGAGTGAGTACACACCCAACGGACCGGCGCCCAGCAACCGGCCGGTGAGGGCATAGTCGGCGTTGAGCCGGGCGTACAGCGCCAGGTCGCCGCCCGCGAGTGTCGCGGTGAACGCGGCGAGTCGCCGCATCGCCTCCCGGTCGGGATGAGACAGCCGGGGACGCGGCCGGCAGACCCACCAGGCAGCGACGGACGAGACGGTCCCGGTGGTCAGGCTCATCACCGCGAGGCTGTACACCCCCAGTCCCGCGAGCGCGGCAACCAGCCCCGCCACACTTCCCAGCGCGATTGACAGCGTCTCCGGCAGAGTCTTGCGGCGGAAGTCGAGTTCACGGGCCAGCAGGGCATGGGGGACGGCGCCGAGAGCATTGAGGAGAACGCCGGGAGCGAGCAGAAGCAGCAGCGGGAGCAACTCGCGGTCGCCGTAGATGGCGATCATCAGCGGAGCGGCGGCAATACACAGCGCCGTCCCCAGCCCGCCTAACCCCGCCGACAGCCAGAGCGCCGCCCGCGCGAGCCGGTCGCGGTCGCCCTGCAACTGCACGAGCGCCAGACCGACGGCGCCCTCGGCGATCATGACCAGGGCGAGGTAGACGAGGTTGGCCTGGGTGAACAGACCGAAGTCGTCCGGCTCGAGCCGCCGCGACAACACCGGATAGACCAGCAGGCCGATGGCGTTGGCGGCAAGAAACGATAGGCCCGACCAGCCGCCGGCCGCGAGCGGGTTGCGCGGTTTTGGTTGGGCGGGCGACGTTCCCGGTTCCAAATTCCCCGTTCACCGTTCCGCATCTGGACCCCGCGAACACGATACCCGACATCCGCCACTGACGAGCGGCGAACCACCTTCACTCTGCCGCGCGTACCCAAGCTCCCGCCACGCGCTCCCTCGATGCCGTTCCCTATGACCCGTGTCCTAAGACCCGTGACCCGTGACCCCTGGTCCTCCATCCCCTAGACCGCCGCTGCCGCTGGCGCCGCCTCAAAGTTAAGCGGCAGGCTCTTAATGCCATGCATGATGAAGCCCTCGACCGGCTCCAGCGGTGCGTTATCCGCCCTCTGGAACGCCGGCACGCGGCTCAACAACGTTTCGATCGCGACCTTGGTCTCCAACCGCGCCAGCGGCGCGCCGAGGCAGAAGTGAATGCCCAGACCGAACGACAAGTGCCGGTTGGGCGTGCGCGCGACATCGAACGCATCGGGGTTGGGGAATTCATCCGCGTCGCGGTTGGCCGAGCCGAGAAACACCACTAGCCGCTGACCCTGCTTGATCGCTTGGCCGCGCAACTCACTGTCGCTGCTGGCAAAGCGAATCGTTGCCTGCACCGGTGACCGGTAGCGCAGTACCTCCTCCACGGCGGAGGGAATCAGAGAAGGGTCGGCGCGTAGGCGCGCGAGTTCGGCCGGATGGTCGATGAAGCAGCGTATCGCGTTGCCGATCAGATTCGTGGTGGTTTCGTTGCCCGCGACTAATAGCAGGATGCAGAACGACAGCAACTCCTCCGCCGTGAGCTTGCGGCCCTCGATCTCGGCGCCGAGCAGCGCCTGGATCAAGTCGTCACGCGGGTGCAACCTATGGTCTTCGATCTGCTGCTCGAAGTACGCGATGAATTCGTCCTGGGCCTGCTGAAGGGAGTCCGGGACGCCCACGGCGAAGTCTATGCCGAGGTTGCTGACGATGACGTTCGACCACCGCTTGAACCGGGCGCGGTCCGCTGGCGGCACACCCAGCAACTCCGCGATCATGATCACCGGCAGCGGGTACGCCAGATCCTCGATGATGTCGATCCGGCCGGTGGGCAGCGCCGCGTCAAGCGCCTCGTTGGTGATCTGGCGAATGCGCGGCTCCAACTCCGCTACCCGGCGCGGTGTGAAGGCAAGGTTCACCAGTCCGCGCAATTGGGTGTGACGCGGTGGGTCAGTGGTCAGCATCGTCTGTCCGCGCCGCTCGAGCTGCGGATAGAAGCGCAGCGCGTCCGACGAATATAATTGAGGATTGCGGAGGATAGCGCGCACGTCCTCGTACTTGAACACATTCCATGTGCCGAGCGCGTCGTTCCAGACGACCGGCGCCATCTGGCGTGCGAGTGCATAATATGGGTACGGGTTGTCTCGCATGGCCGGCGTTATCGCGTTTACCTGATTCATCGTGCTCCCTCCAACAAGGCGCGTACGTCCCACTTTCGAGTTTACCGATCGGTAGACTCCCTGGCAACAGCGGTGTATGTTTCAGCGCCCGTGCCAGTCACCGGACGCGACATGGACGAGCGGTGCTCATACCCTGCCGGGCCGCTCGGTGCTATCCCCCGACATCTCAATGCAGGATCAGGCGACCCCCCGGTTCTGAGTCGTCTGAGTCGATCAGTCTGCCTGACAGCGGGACGCGACCGGGGCGACCCACCGGGTCGCTCCTACCAGGGCATGACCCGGGTTCCTCCGTGGGGGCGACCCGGAAGGTCGCCCGCGTCCGCTGAGACCTACCGCGCATTTTCAAGGGGGAGTCGATGGGTTCACGCGCCGGAGAGCGTGCGCAGCTCGTGGTCAGTGATGTGGACCGGCCACGGTGGCACCCGATTCCACGCGAACGCCGGCACGAGTGTCCGCAACGGTGGCGCGACCGGCGCGTCGACCAGTCCAGCGCCACGCGCGAGCAGGCCGATGACGCGCTCGGCCGCGACCCCAGCGGCCCGCATCTCGGCGATCTGTGTCGCGCTGCCGCGCTTGGCCAGCCGCCTGCCGTCTTCATCGAGCACGAGCGGTACATGGCGATACACGGGCGCACGCCCACCCAGCGCGGCGATCAGCGCCAGTTGCCGGGGAGTCGAGTCTGTCAAGTCGTCGCCGCGCACGACCTCCGTGACCCCCATCGCCAGGTCATCGACCACCACCGCCAGTTGGTACGCCGGCACGCCGTCGGCGCGCCATAGCACGAAGTCGTCCACCTCGGCCGGCGCGGGCGTATCCGGCCGGAACCCGTCGCGCCAGCGGACCAGCGGGGCGCGACGGCTGTCGAAGCGCCACGCCGGGACGCGCCCGGTGCGCCGCCGCGCATCGTCCGTGTCCCGGAAGCGGTCGCGACAGGTTCCGGGGTACGCTGGTCCGCTTGGTCCGTGCGGTGCGCTCGCCACGCCGGCCAGTTCGGCGCGCGAACAGGCGCACGGGAAGGCGAAGCCGCCGCCGATGAGTTCAGCGAGGGCCGCGGCGTAGCGGGTAATGCGCTCCGATTGCAGGTACGGCCCATGGTCGCCGCCCGCTCCCGGTCCCTCGTCCCAATCGAAGCCGAGCCAGCTCAGATCATCGAGCAACTGCTCGGTGAACCGCGGCTTGCAGCGGGCGCGATCCAGATCTTCGATGCGCAGAATCACGACACCGCCGGCCGCCCGCGCCGAGAGCCACGCGAGCATCAGCGTGCGTACATTGCCGGCGTGCAGTCCGCCGGTCGGGCTGGGGGCCAGGCGGGCGCGGAGGGCTGTCATGGATTCAGTGTACGATGCGGGCATTCGTGTAGCAGACCGGTTGCACATGAGGAAGGAGCCGCCATGCCCACCGCCATCGACATCCACGTTCATGCGCCCAACCCGCCGGGATCGGACCGCGGCGCGGTTGGGGAGCAGATGTCGCGCTACTTCCGCAGCGAGAAGACGCCCCAGGATCCGGAGGAGTTCTACCAGTACTTCAAGGACCGCGACATCATTGCCGTCCTCTTGTTCATCGACGAAAGCAGCCAGACCGACCAACAGCGCGGCTCGAACGACTGGATCGCGGAACTCACGAAACGCCACCCAGATCAGTTCATCGGGTTCGGCAGCGTCGATCCACATATGGGAAAGATGGCCGTGCGCGAGGCGCGGCGCTGTGTCGAGGACCTCGGGCTGCGCGGGTTCAAGTTTCACCCGATCACGCAGCGGTTTGAGGCGAACGATCCGCTGTATTACCCGCTGTGGCAGACAATCTCCGATCTGGGCGTGCCGGCGTTGTTCCATACTGGTCAAACGGGTGTCGGCGCCGGGATGCCGGGGCAAAGCGGCTACAAGAACAAGTACGGCCGGCCCTACCCCTACTTCGATGATGTCGCGGCGGACTTCCCAAACATGACCTTGATCATGGCACACCCGTCGTTCCCGTGGGTCGATGAGCAGCTTTCGGTCGCCAACCTCAAGACGAACGTGTATATCGACCTATCCGGCTGGTCGCCACTGTACTTTAGTCAGAATATGGTGCAGTACTGCAACTATCTGATTACGGATCGCGTGCTATACGGCAGCGACTTTCCGGCGATCACGCCCGACCGCTGGCTGCGTGACTTCGCGCAGGTGGCCTTTCTCGACGAGGTGCGGCCCAAAATCCTGCTCGAAAACGCGAAGAAGCTGCTCAAGCTGGAGTTTTGAGCGGCGTCCCTGGCGGGCGCGTGTCGGGATCAATGCGCATGTCATGGGTCCGACCCCGTTCAGAACCTGTAAGCGTTCAGCGCTCAGCCGCCAGGAGTCAGCGGCCGAGCCGTGGGGACGCGCGACCACGGCCAGGTTGGCGGCGACCGCGACTGGCTATCGTTCCGTGAACGCGCGGGCTGAACGCTGAACGCTGATGGCTGAACGCTTATCAGAACCCAACCCGTCGCCCGCTCATGGATTAGCGCCGCTGACGAAGCAGGGCATCGGCGAGCCGGATATCCTCGGGCGTTGTCACCTTCACATTGAGGCGGGAACCTTCGTAGAGGCGGATCGGGTTGCCGAGCCGCTCGACCATGGCACAGTCATCGGTGACATCATCGGTGACCTGTTCGTGCGCGGTCAGGAGAATGTCGTAGCGGAATACCTGTGGAGTCTGGATCGCCCACAGCCCCTCGCGCGGCACCGTGCGAATGACGGAGCCATCGGCGTGCGCGGCCTTGAGCGTCTCGATTACCGGCATTCCGGCCGCGGCCGCCCCGGTTTCCTGCGCCACGGCGAGTCCCTGGCTGATCATGCCCGGCGTGACCAACGGCCGCGCGCCATCGTGGACCACCACCCAGTCGCAGGCGGTGAGCGTGTACAGGCCGTGACGCACGGAATCTTGCCGGCGGCTACCGCCGAGGCAGGTCCGCGTCACCTTCTTGAATGGACGCAGCAGCGGCAACACCGCCTCCGCGTTCGCCTCCGAGAGCACCACGACGATCTGGTCAATCGCCGTGCACGCCTCGAACGCGCGCAGCGTATGCGTGATCAATGGCTTGCCGGCGAGGGAGGTCAGGACTTTGTCCTGACCTCCCATGCGCCGGCTGCTTCCCGCCGCGACGATGATCGCTCCGGCGCCGCTCATGAGAGATAGGGTAAAGGGGGACGGTTCAAAGGGATAGGACGCCCCCGGTGGGCGCACGCTCCCCTTTGAACCGCCGCGTGCTGGAACCTATGGCAGGTAGCCCAGCGGATTGACCGCCGTGCCGTTGCGCCGGACCTCGAAGTGCAGGTGAACGCCGGTGGAGTAGCCCGTCGTGCCCGCGTAGCCGACCACCTGTCCCTGATTGACTTGCTGGCCGATCCGCACCGGTGGCGGCGCGTTGAAGTGCGCGTACAACGTGCGGAAGCCGTCGCCATGGTCGATCTCAACATAATAACCGTACGAGCAGCAGGGGTTTCCTCCGGCGAACGTGACCGTGCCGCCGCGCGCCGCGCCAATCGGTGCGCCCGCGCGCCCGTATAGATCGATATCGATACCGAGGGGATGACCCGGACCATAGTAGCTCGATAGCCGCCCCGTGATTGGCCACATCCATCCGGCCGCTGCCGGGCGCACGGCCGCCGGCGGCGGCGGCGGCGCGGTGGGCGCGCGAACCGCCGGCGCCACGGTGGCGAATGAGGCCACCGCCGGCGCCCGCGCTGCCGCCGCGGGTGTGGATATAACGGCCGCCGGGCGGGGCGCCGCGGCCGGCGCGGGCGTTGGCACGGGCGTTGGCGGTGGCGCCGGTGGCGGGGGCGCCTTGCCACCGGGAATCAGCACCAACTCGCCCTCGCGGATCGAATTGGCATCGGCGATGTTGTTCGGCTTGAAGGCCACGATCGCCTCGGTCTTCACGCCGAACGTCTCGGCGAGATCGGTGATCGTCTCCCCTCGTCGAACGAAGTGCAGCACCCCCTCCTTGGTGGGCACATACAGGCGAAGCCCAACTTTGAGCAGGTGCCGATCAGTGACAAGCGGATTGATGGCGACCAGCGACGCGACGGAGACATCATATTTCTGGGCAATCACGCTGAGCGTGTCGCCCTGGCGAACCTCGTGATACACAACGATTTCTTCAGGCTCGGCGGGGGTCTGGCGCGCGGCCGCGGCCACGGCGGCAGACGAGGAGGCGCGCGGGTTCACATCATCGAGGCCGGAGACGGCGCGCGAGGCGCCGACCACCGGGGTGTCAGTGCGCGCGGGAGCGGCCTGGCCAGCGGCAGGCGCCGAAACTGACGGCACGCCGGCCGCACGCGCCACCACCTGGGGCGGCAACGCGGGACCCGAGCCGGCCACCGGGGGCGACTCCGAGATGTTTTGGGTCGGGGACTGCCTGCCCGCCGTCGAGGGCGGGGCAACTTGTGTCAGCCCGAGGGATGCGCGGATAAGCGGGGGCGCCGGGGTAGGCATCGCCGCGACCACCGTCTCGACCGCGGTCGGTTTGAGAACCGTCGCGTTCGCCGGTGATGGAGCCGCGCTTCCGCCGCGGAGTGTGATCGTGAAGCCCGCTGCCGTGACGACCGCCAGCATGATGACGTGCAGAAGCGGCCGGCGTCCGTGGTGGGACGCGAGAGGCGGCATCCGCGACGACCGGCTGGGCCGGGTGGGTTGGGATTCGTTCAGCGCTCGATGGGGCCGTGGAGAGCGCGGGCTGAGCGTACCGCTTATTGCTCTGTGCCCTCCTGTCAGAATGAGTCGGCCGGAAACCGCTTTGCGAATTATACACAGCACGGCGCTTATGCCAACCCCGTACGCGGCATTTCGCCTCGATCATGATACGGGCGGCTGGGATCATGATCACGGAATCGTTGGATTCTTGCTGTAGCGGCCTTCGATCCAACAGAAGGGGCGACACGGAAACCGTCGTGTCGGGGCGAACTTTGTGCACGACGATGCCAAGGCATGTTGGTGACAGCCCGGGGTCAAACGAGCGCGAGTGGAGCGAGCGAGGATGACCAGATGCGTGTCGCTGGTTACACTTCCTGCTTGAGCGTGGCAAGGAACTCGGCATTGTTCTCGGTGCGCGACAGTCGCTCAACCAGGCGCTCGGTGCCCTCGGTCTGGTTCGGCGAGTTGGACGCGATCATGCCAACCATCCGGCGGACCGTGTACACCTGCTTCAGTCGGTCCGGCGCCAGAAGTAACTCCTCGCGGCGGGTGCTGGAGCCGGGGATGTCGATCGCGGGCCACACGCGTCGCTCGGCCAGGCGGCGATCAAGACGCAGCTCCATATTGCCGGTACCCTTGAACTCCTCGAAGATGACATCATCCATCCGCGAGCCGGTTTCCACCAGGCAAGTGGCGATCACGGTGAGCGACCCGCCCTCCTCACAGTTTCGCGCGGCGCCGAAAAACCGCTTGGGCGGGTAGAGCGCGATCGGGTCAATGCCGCCGGACAGCGTGCGGCCACTGGGGGGCATCGCCAGGTTATAGGCGCGGGTCAGGCGCGTGATCGAATCGAGCAGGATAACCACGTCCTTGCCCATCTCCACCAACCGCTTGGCCCGTTCCAGCGCCATCTCAGCCACGCGGGTGTGATCCTCAACCGGCTCGTCGAAGGTGGAGCTGATCACGTCACCGCGCACGGAGCGCTTCATGTCCGTGACCTCCTCCGGCCGCTCACCAATCAACGCGACCATCAGGTGGACATCGTTGTAATTGCTCGTGATCCCGTTGGCGATATTCTTGAGCAGCATCGTCTTACCGGCCTTCGGCGGAGAGACGATCAGCCCGCGTTGTCCCCGGCCGATTGGCGCAATCAGGTCGATGATGCGGGTCGAGATGTTCGTGGCATTGGTTTCAAGCGTAAGCTGCTGATCGGGGAAGACGGCGGTTAGCGCTTCGAAGTACGGCCGTTGCTTCGCGATCTCCGGCTCAAGGTCATTGACCTTCTCGACCCGCAACAGGCTGTAATACTTCTCCGTGTCCTTTGGCGGCCGGACCTGACCGGTGACATAATCACCCGTTCGCAGTCCAAAGCGACGGATCTGTGACTGGGAGACGTAGACGTCATTGGTGCTGGGCAGCAGACTCTCGCCACGCAAGAATCCGTAGCCGTCATCGACTATCTCAAGAACACCGCCAATGAGCAGGGGGCCATGTTGCTGGGGCGGTGGCGGAAGCGATGGTAACTGCTGGTCCTGCGCCTGCTGCAGGCGGTCGATCAGGTCCTGTTTTTTCATTGTCCCGGCGCCCGGCAGTCCCAGATCGCGGGCGATCTCCAGGAGTTCTTCTCGGGATTTCAAGCCAAGATCTCCGTTATTCACATGCAAACCTCGAAGATGGACAAAAGAGGGAGGTGGATCGAGCCGGTCGGCGTGGGGAGGCCGAGAAGAGGCTCGCGGATGAGGAGGAGCCGGGCATACACCCCAGCTTATGTATCATAACGCGGTCACCTCATGGGTGCAAGCGTGGTACCTCGGCATGGTTCGCACTCCGCGGTGTCCCTACCCGCTTACAGCGGCTTAAAGACAGCCAGCCCCGTCATGATCACCATCAGGATGATGATCAGGCTCCCAAACACGACCGGCACATTATCACCGAGCGCTCGTTCAAGCTCCGGAGTCATGCGCCCCGTCTTGGCCGCTTGAAGCGATAACAGCCGTGTCCGCCGCAACCCGAGACCAAGCAGCGGCAGACACACGAACACCGCGACGATATAGCACAACCATAATGCAACCAGCCAACCGGTCGTAAAGAAGTTGTAGCCGGCCGCCGCGCCCCAAAACACACCCGTGATTCCGCTCAGCAGCGCGCCGGGGAGCAAGACCGACGTCTCATGGTCGGCTGCTTGACCGAACGCGTGCATTTGGAAGCTCACATCGCGACTGCGATGGGCGCGGTATATTGGCAGCATGGTTGCGCCGATACCGGCCGCGAACCATAACAGCGTCAAGGTATGCAGGAACCGCCAGATCGTCATCGTGTTCCAGGTGGCGCGGTCAGCGCGCGTGGTTTTTCGCGGTCAAATCCGTGTCGTGGCCGGTGAGCGGGATACCGGCGCCTGCCCCGTGATGACCGGCGCTCGCCGTCCTGCCGCCGCGCCGATGAACTCCCGGAACATGGGATGAGGGATATTCGGGCGTGAGCGGAACTCGGGATGAAACTGCGATCCCATCATGAATGGGTGGTCGCGTAGCTCGCAGACCTCCACCAGACTGTTATCGGGCGACGTGCCGCTCGGTATCATGCCCGCCACTTCAAGTTGGACGCGGTACGCGTTGTTGAATTCGTAGCGATGGCGGTGGCGTTCGGAGACCATATCCACGGCGTACGCGCGGTGGGCACGACTTCCGGTCCGCAAACGGCACGGATACGCGCCGAGCCGCATTGTCCCGCCCTTCTCCTCAATGCCGGACTGCTCGGAGAGCAGGCTGATCACGGGATGCGGTGTTGATGGGTTGAACTCGGTCGAATTCGCGCCATCCAGACCAAGCACGTTGCGGGCGAACTCGACCACCATCACCTGCATACCCAGGCACAACCCAAGATATGGGATCTGTCGCTCACGGGCGAACTGCGCGGCCAGTATCTTACCTTCGATCCCCCGCTCACCAAAGCCGCCCGGCACCACGATTCCGTCTACACCGTCGAGGACCGCCGGCACATCCGCGGATTCCAGCGATTCAGAGTGGATCCAGCGAATGTCGGGGGCGACATCATGAACAATTCCGGCGTGGATCAGCGACTCCTTGACCGACAAGTACGCGTCGTGCAGCTCCACGTATTTCCCGACCACCGCGATGCTGACCCGGCCGCGCGCATGCACCAGCCGGTCGACGAGTTCGCGCCACTCGAGCAAATCGCGCCCACTGGCCGGTATCTTCATCCGCTCGATGATGAAGTCCCCCAGACCGGCGTCTTCCAGCAGGATCGGCACTCGGTAGATGGTGTCCACCGTGAGCATCGGCACAACCGCACGCCGCTCCACGTCACAGAACAGCGCGACCTTGCACCGTACGTCCTCGGGCACCGGGTAGTCAGAGCGCGCGATAATCACGTCAGGCTGGATGCCCATGCCGCGCAATTCGCGCACCGAGTGCTGGGTCGGCTTCGTCTTTAGCTCGTTCGTGGCGCCGACGTAGGGCAGATAGGAGACATGAATCGACACCGTGTCGTCGCGTGGCTCCTCGTTTCGCATCTGGCGAATGGCTTCAAGAAACGGTTGGGACTCGATATCACCGACCGTACCGCCAACCTCAACGATGACGACCTGCGAATCGCGCGCCACCGCGCGGATGCGGGCCTTGATCTCATTCGTGAGATGCGGCACCGCCTGGATTGTGCCGCCCAGGTAGTCGCCACGGCGCTCTTTGGCGATCACCGTCTGATAGATCTGGCCGGTTGTCACCGAACTAGCGCGCGTCAGATCCTGCACGGTGAAGCGCTCGTAGTGGCCCAAGTCGAGGTCAGTCTCGGCCCCGTCGGCCGTCACGAACACCTCGCCGTGCTGGTACGGCGACATCGTGCCCGGATCGACGTTGAGGTACGGATCAAGCTTCTGGACGGATACCGACACGCCACGACTCTTGAGGATGCAACCGAGAGAGGCAGTCGTGATACCTTTCCCAACGGAACTGACCACACCACCGGTGACGAAGATGTACTTGGGCATACGACCTCATGCACGTTTCAAACCGCCCTCGAATTCGTGGTCGGGGGCAGCGGTCCTGGGGGAGCCGGCGTGTCGTTGGGAAGAGCAGTGGCCCACGCTCATAGTAGCAAACGAACCGAGCGCCCATCAATCAAAAACCGGCATCCGTCACACTTCTTGATAAGCGGTTAGCTTACATGTGATCGGCGCGGTCAAGTGCGCGGGGATGCGCCGCCGGAGATACCGACCATAAACTCAATGCGGTCGCCGTCGTTGACGGGGGTATCCATCTCGGCCTGGGTGTCATTGATCAGCACCATGATCGCGTCCGCGTCCGTGTCGCTGAAGCCCTCGGTGCGGATGATGTCGGCGGGTCGCATGCCATCGCTGAACGGGACCGACAGTTCTCCCTGTTTGCTCGATGCGCGTTTGACGAGCAACGGGTGGAGTTTGACCTGCAATGACATGATGGCCTCCGTGCGGACCCCGTGGACGGCATCTTCAATCTATCGTTCCCGGGGCTTGCGGGGAAGTGTCAGTCTCGTCCCGTCCAAACTCCACGCGTAGGCAGGCGGAGAGGCGGTCAAACCGTGAAGTATCTCGTCAGGGATAGCGTCCTCGTCGGAAAGGAGGTGGTGTGCCATCGAAGTGTGTTGTAGTCCGCGGAAGGGACCGTCCATGTGGTGAAACCGTCCAGGGCGGCGACCGGCATGGTCATCGCGGGAGACTCTCCCGAAGGACCGTGATGAATGCCGTCGCGGCCGGCGGCGGCCGTGTACCCGCTCGTTCGATGAGATACCACGGCCGCCGCAAGTCGGCGCCCGCCACCGACCAGGCGCGGAGCCGGCCACCGGCCACCTCATCGACCACCGCCGCGCGGGACAGAAACGCCGCCCCCAGCCCCGCCATGACCGCCCGCTTGATGGCCTCGATATGCCCCAACTCCATCACGGGCCGCGGGTTGAGTCCCAGCGCGCGCAGGCGCGTGTCGACCAGGACCCGCGTCAGTGAAGCCGGCTCCCGGGCGATGTACCGCATCTCGCCCACCTCCTCAAGGCTGACACTCGTGCCCGCCGGCACAAAGCCGGGCGACGTAACCAGCACCACCTCGTCTTCGAGCAGCACTGCCGCGGTCAAGCGCACGTCGGTTGCCCATCCCTCGACCACCCCCACGGTGGTGTCGCCGGCGGCTACCCGTTCAGCGATGCGGGTGCTGCTATCGACGTCAAGCGCGACCTCGACCCCCGGATACCGCGTTCCGAACGCCCCGATGACCGCGGGCAGAACGTAGGTCGCCGGTGTCGGGCTGGCCCCCACGCGTAGTCGACCGCGGGCCACGCCCCGCACCTCCTCCAGGGCGCCGGCCGCGTCGTCAAGGAGCCGCGTGACCTGCTCCGCATACGGCAGGAGCGCTGTGCCGGCGTCCGTCAGAGCTACCTGGCGCGGCAGGCGGTCGAAGAGGCGGACCCCATGCGCTCGTTCGAGGGCGTCCACCTGCTGGCTGACGGCCGACTGCGTGAGCGAGAGCGCCGCCGCTGCCCGGCTGAAGCTCCGATGGCGTGCGACGGCGAGAAACACCTGCATCTGGTGGCTATTCATGCCTGCTCCTGCCGGCCACATGCTGTGGCGCGTTCCATCACCCATTCTAATGAACATGAGTAGAAACATGAGTTGGACTACTGCCTCAAGTAGGAAGACGATGGAATGGAAGCTCGGCCCAGGATGATCTATGCCGCCCCTGCTCTTTTGTGTGCTGCTGTATCTGACAGCCGTTGGCGCGGGCGCCTTCGGCGCGCTCCTCGGCTTGGGCGGGGGTGTCGTTCTCGTTCCCGCCCTCACGCTCGCTTTCCATCTCGATATCCACTATGCCATCGGCGCCAGCATTGTCTCGGTGGTCGCGACCTCCTCAGGCGCCGCGGCCACCTATATCAAGGAGCATCTGGCCGACATGCGGCTGGGAATGTTCCTGGAAGCGGCGACGACGACCGGGGCGCTGCTGGGCGCGTTTATCGCCGGACTCATTACGGGTCCGGCGCTGTTTTTCATCTTCGCGTTGGTGCTGCTGTATTCGGCCGGCATGATGTTCCGGAAGCGTTTCCTGCCGGTGGCTCCACCCGCCCCACCGAATGCGCTCTCCGAGCGGCTGCGCATGCACGGCCGCTACTATGACCCCGCCACCCGCCAGACGGTCGCTTACCATGTCACCGGCCTTCCGTTCGGATTCGCGCTCTCGATGGTCGCGGGTGGGGTGTCCGGCCTGCTCGGCATCGGCGGTGGGGCGCTCAAGGTGCCGGCGATGGACCTGGTGATGCGCGTGCCGCTCAAGGTCGCTACCGCCACCAGCAACTTCATGATTGGTGTCACCGCCGCCGCCAGCGCCGGCGTCTACTTCGCCCGCGGCGATATCAATCCCTTTATCGCCGCCCCGGTGGCGATGGGGGTGCTCTCCGGAACGATGATTGGCACCCGGCTGATGACGCGGCTGCGCAGCGAGGGGCTGCGGTTGCTGTTCGCCATCGTGCTGGTCATCGTCGCGGTGCAGATGCTGCTCAAGGGTGTCGGCGTCTTCTAGGCCCCTCACCCGATCGAGACGGAGGTTCCAGCCATGCCGAATGGCACATCCGCCGCGCAACTGTCCGCGCGGGTCGAAACCCAATCGCTGGAAGGTCCACCGGCGCCGGAGGAGCATGCGGCCGGTTTCCCGCCGGCGGCCGAGGGCGACCAGGCGGTGGCGGACATGGAAACGGTCGTCGCAACGGTGCTGCGCGTTGGCGTTCTGGTCAGCTTCGCGATCATCTTGATGGGGACGATGTGGCTCTTCATGAGCCAGCACACCGGGTACGCCGACCTCGACACCGTCGGCCGGGGAGCACTCCGGTCGCTTACCCGCTACCGTTCCGGGCATACCATCCTGACCGCGCCGACGAGCCCCGTGGAGACGGTCCAGGGCGTGCTCGCCGGCAAGGCCTACGCCATCATCATGCTCGGCTTGCTCGCCCTGATAGCCACACCGGTCCTGCGCGTGGCGGTCTCGGTCGCGACCTTCTTGCACGAGGGCGACCGGACGTATAGCCTGATCACCGCCTACGTGCTGCTCGTGCTCGTCGTCGGTTTCCTCATCGGCAAGGGGGGCTGACCGGCATGCCGACGCGCATCTGGCAAGGTGGTACAACGAACTTGCTCCGTGCGCTGGGAGCGTGCGGCATCTTGCTGACGGCCGCCTGCGCTCGGCCGACACCACCGGTGGACCGTACCGCGACGGCCGGCGGGCCGCTCCCTACCCTGCCGGCGCCACCCACCGCATCCGACCGTGCCGGCTTCCTGCCCGCGGCACAGCAGGACGCCGCCCTGATTCAGGCTATTCGCCACTACGTCGAAGCCGGGGGCGGCGACTATAAGGGCGATTGCTTCGTCATCCTGAGTCTCATCGTCGCTCCGATTGACCCCGGCGCGCGGTACTGTTCGTTCGTCCGGCCGCCGCGCGGGGACTCGCAGGCCGTAGTGCTGCTCGACCTCAGCGAATCGGAGGGGGACGACCGGGTGACGTTCCGGCGCCAGGGGGGGAGCTGGATACCGGTTGCCGTGCGGCCATGAGTCCAGCGTCCTATAGCAATCACATCGACCCGTCGAAATCGTTGCCTCCACGAGTGAACTGCTGCAGCATCGTGTCTCCACTGACCGGCCGATTGATCGCGGCGTGCCGGCGTGCGAGCATGCGAAGGATGGTGTCGGAGATCAACCTCGCCGGGATGTGCCGTGTGGCCGGCGTGGGGCAGAGAGTGGTTTATGATGGCCGGACGCGTGGAGGTTGGCGCCGATGTTAACTGAGCTTGCACGCCACGAGTTGCGGCGCGCGGCCCCGGGGCGGCCTGCCGCCGTGACGATCGGCGTGTTCGACGGTGTCCATCTCGGCCACCAACACCTGATCCACCGACTGCGGGAACATGCCGCCGGTCAGGGGCTGGCGAGCGTGGTGCTGACGTTTCATCCCGCGCCGATCAGCGTGCTGCGGCCGGACGTGCGTATCAGTTACATCACCACCCTGGAGGAACGGCTGCGGCGGTTGCGTGACCTGGGTGTCGATCGGGTCGGCCGTCTCACCTTCACGTCGGAACTGGCGCAGGTGTCGGCAACCGACTTCATGACCGGGCTGCGAGACGAGCTTGGATTGAAGCTGGTGGTCGGAGGCGCTGACCTGGCCGTGGGACGCGCCCGCGAGGGCACGATCGAGTGGCTGCGGCGCGCCGGTCCCGAATTGGGGTTCGCGGTTGAGACGGTGGATTTCTTGCCGCATGGTGAGCGCAAGGTCGGCTCGTCGGGCATCCGTGAAGCTCTGGCCGGCGGCGACGTGGAAACGGCGGCACGGATGCTCGGGCGTCCCTTCAGCCTGCACGGGCCGGTCGTGCATGGCGCCCATCGGGGGCGCTCGATCGGATTTCCCACCGCGAACATCGCGGTCGGCGCCGATCTTGCCGTGCCGTCGTTCGGTGTCTACGTCACGCGGGCGTACCTCGGAGAGGCGGCACACCCCGCGGTCACGAACATCGGTCGCCGGCCCACGTTCGACGATGGCCCGCCGTCGATTGAGACGTACTTGCTGGACTTCGATGGCGACCTCTACGGCCAGGAGTTGCGGATCGATCTGCTTGCCCGGTTGCGCGGCGAGCAGAAATTCGCGGGTGTCGAGCAATTGCTCGATCAGATCCGGCGGGACGTTGCCGGTGCGCGGCAGTACTTCGCGAACCCGCCAGATCAGACGCTCAGGCGTTGACACCTCGCGCCGGCGCGTGCTGCAATCAACCATAATGGTCAGCACTCATGGCGCACGGTCGGGTTGTGGGTCCAGGCATGGCGATATGGTTGCCGTGGCATCAACAGCCATTGCCCGGATTCCGGCCGTCGAAAGGGAACATGTTCATGGATCAGGAGTTTCAGGTTGATTTCGATGAGGTACGACGGACGTTGGACAGGGCGGAAGTGATCACCCTGTTCTTCCCGTATTTTCGGAAGTCGCTGCTGCTCGATACGCGTCGCTCGCCGGCAGATACCCCACTGATGCGCGTGGTGCCGATGGTGTCATCGGGCGAGGAGCGGATGCGCAGCGTTCAGCAAATGCGCCCGCGGCTGGGCCGCCCCGAATCACTCGCGCTGATTCCATGGCCGCGCTATGTCGCCAGTGTTAAGGAACTCGGTGTCTGGCAATTGATTGTTGATCGGATGATCGATGTAGGTGGATCTCCCACCGAGGTGACATTAGAGCGTTGCTACCGCGAATTGCTGCGGGAAGAGCGCAACGAGTTCCGCCGCGCGGTCACGGGCGAAGGCTATCGGTCGCTATGGCAACGCCACGCCGAGGCGTAGCAGGCGCGCGAATCACCTGGCAGGAGTGGCTGATGGCCGATGTGACGGTAGAGGACGCGGTGAAGCGCAATGCTGATGCCCTGATCGCGGGAAACATTGCACAACTTTTCACCGATATCACCCCCGAGGCGATGACGAAGCTTACCCAAATGGCCGGCACGATGATGGGCGCGGCGCAGGCCGGCAGTCCAATGCCGAAACTAACCAGCTATGAGATCGTCAGTCGCGAGCAGGACGGCGATGACCACATTTATGATGTGCGCTTCAGTGGAGACGTGCAGTTTGGCGTGAAGAATCGCTGGCGTGAAGTGAATGAGCAGTGGAAACTCGTCGATTTCGACGCCTATCCCATGGGTGCGACGGCGACGGCAGCACACCAACAAGGGAATCCGCCACCCTGCACGTCATGACGTGGGCCTCAGTGATGCCGTTCGGTGCACGTTCCGCTGTCAGCATTCCCCTGCCGCCTCATGATTAAAGGCGACGCATCAGGTGGCGCCGGTACTGATCTCGGTTCCGCACGGCCACGGACCGGACGGAACCGGACTAGGGCGACCCACCGCGTCGCCCCTTCCGGAGAACACGAGCCACCCGCGCGTCGGGGCGATCTGATGGGCCGCCCGCGGCCACGCGATCACCGAGCGGGCGATCCGATCCCGTGGTGAGAGCAAGGGCGAACACCCCCTGTATGTCGTGCTACGCGTGTGCCGCCTCGCGCTCGTGGTTAGCGGTTTCGGCGACCTTCTGGGCAAGGTGGGCCGGAACCTCCTCGTACCTCCTGAATTCTAACTCGAAGCTGCCCCGTCCCTGCGTGAGCGCACGCAGATCGGTGGCATAGTCCATCAGCTCCGCCAGAGGCGCATCGGCGTCGACCACGGTCATACCGTCCTCCGGCGTCATGCCGTGGACACGGCCGCGCTTGGTGTTGAGGTCCGACAGCACGTCGCCGGTGTGGGAATCGGGCACGCGCACGGTCAGCCGCATCACCGGTTCGAGCAGCACGGGGTGGCCCTGTTGCATGCCCTTCTTCACCGCCTGCTGCGCCGCGATCTCGAAGGCGATCGCCTTCGAATCCACCGGGTGCGACGAGCCGTCGTAGAGCGTGACGCGCATGTCGGTGATCGGGTAATGGGCGAGGGTGCCTTCCTTCAGCGCCTCGCGCACACCCTTCTCGACGGCGGGGAAGAACTCACGCGGTACGCTGCCGCCGACTACTTTCTCGGTAAACTCGAATCCTGACCCCCGCGGCAGCGGGGTGAACTCCAGGAAGACATGACCGTACTGGCCGGCGCCGCCGGTCTGCTTCTTGTGCTTATACTCGGCGTTGGTGTGCGTCGAGATAGTTTCGCGGTACGGCACCTTGGGCCGGCGCACCTCGATGGCGACACCGAACTTGCGCTGCATGCGCTCGGCCGCGACCTGGACATGCGCGTCCCCCACGCCAGCAAGGATGATCTCACCGGTATCGGGATCACGCTGGAGGAGCAATGTCGGGTCTTCCTCGGCGATGCGCTGGAGGGCAGGGCCGAGCTTGTCCTGATCGGTCTTGGTTTTCGGGCCAACGGCGACACGGAACGCCGGCTTGGGGAAATGCACGCCATCAAGGATTACTTGCCGGTCGGCGTTGCAGAGTGTGTCGCTGGTGGAGGTTTCCGCGAGCTTTGTCACCGCGCCGATGTCGCCCGCCGGGATCGCGGTCGCGTTCTCCTGGTGCTTGCCGCGCATGAAGAACACCTGGCCGACGCGTTCGTCGCGCTTCTTGTTGGCGTTCTGCACATGGGAATCGCTCTTAAGCGTGCCCGAATAAACGCGGAAGTAGGTAAGCTTGCCGACGTACGGATCGGCGGCGGTCTTGAACACGAGCGCGGCCAGCGGGCCGGCCGGATCGGGGGTTAGCTCGATCACCTCATCGCCGCCGGCGGTCGTGGCCTTGACCGCACCGATGTCGGTCGGGGAGGGCATCATATCGATGATCGCGTCCATGATGGCGGTGACACCGATGCCCTTGGTGGCGCAGGCGGCGAGAATCGGCATGACCTCGCCCCGGCACGCGCCGTCGTGCAGCCCGCGCAGCAACTCGGCCTCGGTGATCTCCTCACCCTCGAGATACTTCAGGGTCAGATCGTCGTCGGTTTCGGCGACCGCCTCGACCAGCCGCTCGTGATAGGCGGCGACCCGCTCGGCCATGTCGGCCGGGATCGGCTCCTCGACGCCCTTTTCGCCCATGAATGCCTTCATGTGTAGCAGATCGACGATGCCGCGGAAGCTGTTCTGCGCGCCAATCGGGATCTGCACCGCGGCGCAGCGCTTGCCGAAGTGGGCGCGCACCTCATCGACCGCGCGGTCGAAGTCCGCGTTCTCGCGGTCCATGCGGTTGACGACGATCATGCGGGGAATGCCGCGTTCATTGATCGATGCCCACGCCGCCTCGGTGCCAACCTGCACCCCGGCGGTGGCATCGACAAGCAGCAAAGCGGCGTCGGCGGCGCGCAGTCCGGCCTTCTGCTCGCCCACGAAGTCGGCGTAGCCGGGGGTGTCGAGCAGGTTGATCTTCGTGCCGTGCCACTCGACCGGTACCAGCGACAGTGACACGGAACTCCGTCGCCGGATCTCGTCCGGGTCGTAGTCGGAGGTGGTATTGCCTTCTTCCACGCGCCCGTGCCGGGTGATGGCGCCGCTGTCGAACAGCATCGCCTCTGCCAGCGAGGTCTTGCCATTCCCACCGTGCGATACGAGCGCGACGTTGCGGATGTCCGCGGTGGCGTACTCCTTCATGATGAGTGAGGCCCCTTCCCTGGTTCGAGAGTGTTCTCGATTGTAGCCCGCGAGCCACCAGGGTCAAGATGTCCACTCGCTAACTCGCTACCCGTCGGTTAGTTCAAACTGGAAGTCCTCGATTACCGGATTGGCGAGCAGGCGCCGGCACATGTCGGTCACACGGGCGGAGGCATCGTCGCGCGAGGGGGCGTCGAGCCGCACGTCGAGGTACTTGCCGGCGCGCACCGAGCCGACCTCCGCGTAGCCGAGGGCGTGCAATGCGCCCTGGATGGTGATTCCCTGCGGATCATTCACGGTTGGCTTGAGCGTGACAAAAACGCGGGCGTGAAACGTCATCGCGACGGTGTTCTCCCTTGAGAATAGGTGAAGGGTGTTGGGTGGTAGGTTTTGGGGGACGCGGTCCCCGAGACGCATGGACTGCCGATCGACCACACGGGAGCGCAGGAGCCAGATTATGGGTTGCTCCCATCGGTTGAGATGGCGGCGGGCAGGTCGCCACCGGTCAATCGGCGGAAGGCTTCACGGTAGCGCTCGGCGGTTTCGGCGACGATCGCGGCGGGCAGGTGCGGGGCCGGTGGCTGCTTGTTCCAGCCGCTGGCGGTCAGCCAGTCGCGCACACCCTGTTTATCGAAGCTCGGTTGGTCGGCGCCGGGTCGGTGGCGATCGAGCGGCCAAAAGCGGCTGCTATCGGGTGTGAGCGCCTCGTCGATCATGATCAACTCGCCGTTGCGCGTGCCGAACTCGAACTTGGTGTCAGCGATGATGATGCCGCGTTCGTAGGCGTGCTGCCAGGCGAAGCGGTAGACGGCTAGGCTGCGTAGCTTCAATACATTCGCCGCGGCAGGCCCGACCAGTTCGACCAGTTGCTCATAGGTCATCGGCTGGTCGTGCCCCGACTCCGCCTTGGTCGTGGGAGTGAAGATCGGGTCGGGCAGCGCCTGCCCCTCGACCAGATCGGGCGGCAGGCGAATGCCGCAGACCCGGCCGCTGTTCGCGTACTCCGCCCAGCCGGATCCGGCCAGGTAGCCGCGCACGACGCACTCCACGTCGAGCCGCTCCGCCTTGTGCACGATCATCGAGCGCCCGACCAGTTGCGGGGGGAGTGCGAAGGGAAGATCGTCCGCCGCCGTGCCGTCCGCGACCCGGATGAAGTGGGTGGGCACGACCGTATCGATCTTTTCGAACCAGAAGGCGGACATCTCAGTCAGTATACGTCCCTTGTCAGGAATACCCTCGGGCAATACAACATCGAAGGCCGAGATGCGGTCGGTGGCCACGATCAGTAATCGATCTCCGAGGTCATAGGTATCGCGCACTTTGCCCCGATGGCTGGGGTTGGGGAGCGGTGATGTAAGCAGAACGGAACTCGTCATATCGTGCGATCCTCCGGGGGCGCCGGACGCCTCACGGGTTCACCCTTGCGGGCGCGGATATCGAGGTAGAGCTGTGTGTGGCCGAACGCGAGGAACGGCGCCGAGACCAGGAAGGATAGTCCAGCCATCAGGCCGGCGGCCCACTCCGAGTCGAGTGCGCCCGCCACCCGCCCCAGGAGGATACTGGGGAATAGGTAGAGCACCAGCACCGACAGCCCGATCATGCATGTGCGCCACCACTGCCCGCGCACGATCTGGCGGCTGCGACGTAGGGCGGCGAAGCCGCCGCCGCCATCATCGACGAGCGTTTGCGCCGTCAACAGCCAGTTTACCAGCAAGAACAGCGCCAGCGGCGCCAGCAGCAGTGTGGCCGTCAAAATGGCGCCCGCCATGACCGCGACCACCGCCGCGATCATCGCCGCCGGCAGCGCCCGCGCGGCGGTGGCAAGCGATGTCCCCAGTGCCGCGGACTCGCCGCGCAGAATCGTGAGGGCGGCCCGCACCAGCGCGAGATGGGTGAATAGACTGGCGAGGACGGCAACTCCCAGCAGAGGTGACACGTTGCGGAGCCACCGACTGACCTCGGCCGAATTGGGCTGCGCGCCTTCCGGTATGTCTGGAGCAATCTTGAGCAGTGTCACATCGACCGCGACCGTGACCAGCGCGCCAAGCAACGCGATGCGCACGAGCAGCGACCAGTGTCGCACGCACGCGGTTGACGCGGCGGCGATGATATCGGGCAGGCTCATGGGGGCGGGGGCACGCTGAAGCACGATGAACGTCCCGGATTGAAATCCGTGCGTCTGGGATGTAATCGACCGAAACCGCCGCCAAGATGTCCGGCGAGGGTAGCTGAAGGGGGCGATCGCGCGACACATCCGCCGGAATGCTATCACATGTGGACCCTGGTCCCGTACGCCCCGAGTCAGCGACGCCCCACGGCTCGCGCCCCGTCCATCCCCCGTGAGGCGCCAGCCGTGGGGCGTCGCTGTCACGAGCGGCAATGTGGTAGACCGGGGTTACTCGGCCTCGCTCCGCGCGATATCGGTGCGGTACTGGCAGCCGTCGAAGCGGATCCGGCGCACGTTCTCATAGGCGCGCTGGCGCGCCTCCTTCAGCGACGCGCCCGTGCCAACGACCGTGAGCACCCGCCCGCCGGCCGTGACGACCGTTCCGTCGTCGCGCGTTGTCCCGGCGTGGAAGACGAGCACATCCTTGTCGATATCGCCCAACCCCGAGATCGGCAGTCCCGTCCGGTACGCGCCGGGATAACCGCCCGACGCGAGCACGACGCCGACGGCCGCGACCGGCGACCAGCGCACCGGCGTTGCAGCGAGCGTGCCCGTCGTGACCGCGAGCAAGATATCGAGTAGATCAGAGTCGAGGCGCGGCATCAACACCTGGGTTTCGGGATCGCCGAAGCGGCAGTTGTATTCGACGACGCGCGGACCATCCTCCGTGAGCATCAGTCCCGGGTAGAGTGTGCCGCGGTACGGCCGCCCCTCGGCGGCCATAGCCTGGATTGTGGGAGCGATGATTGTGGAGAGGATGCGCGCGGCCAGGGAATCATCGACCAAGCGGGGTGGACTGTAGGCGCCCACACCGCCGGTGTTCGGTCCGAGGTCACCGTCGAAGGCACGCTTATAGTCGCGGGAATAGACCATCGGCACGACGGTCGCGCCGTCGGAAAAGGCGTGCGCGCTGACCTCGGGGCCGCTCATGCGCTCCTCGATCAGCACACGCCGCCCGGCAGCGCCGAACGCGCCATCGACCATTGCTGCCCGAACCGCCGTCCGCGCCTCATCAAACGTCGTGGCGACGGTCACGCCCTTGCCCAGCGACAGTCCGTCAGCCTTGATCACCGGCGGCGTGGCGCCGGCGACCTCCCGAGCGTCCAAGTCCGCCAGCGCCGCCGCGACATCGTCGAAAAAGCGGGCGGTCGCGGTCGGAATGCCAGCCCGCGCCATCAGGCCCTTCGCGAACGACTTGCTCGACTCGATCTCGGCAGCCGCCCGCGACGGTCCGTAGGCCGCGATACCGCGTTCGGTGAGGAAGTCCACCAGCCCAGCGCCGAGCGGGTCGTCAGGGCCGACGACCACTAAATCTACCCGGTGCGCTTCCGCGGCCGCGGCGATGGCCGCGAAGTTCATACTATTGATCGGTATGTTGGCGGCGAGCGCTGCCGTGCCCGCGTTGCCAGGAGCGACGAACAAGTCGGTGAGGCGCGGACTCTGGCGCAGCTTCCACGCGAGCGCGTGCTCGCGAGCGCCGCCGCCCACTACCAATACGTTCATGGTCACTCCGCTGGCGCGCGACTCGGGACGGGGGGTCTGCATGCCGGCAGTGTATCACCGGCCTCCGGTGCGCGGCCCCCGACGACCACCCGAACGCTCCTACTCCCACTCGATCGTGCCGGGAGGTTTGCTGGTGATGTCGTAGACGACGCGGTTGATGCCAGGCACTTCGTTCACGATGCGATTCGAGACGCGGGCCAGCAGCTCGTACGGCAGGCGCGCCCAGTCGGCGGTCATCGCGTCCTCGGCGGTGACGCAGCGAAGGGCGACCGCGTAGCCGTAGGTGCGGAAGTCGCCCATGACGCCGACTGTTTGCGCGCCCGTGAGCACGGCGAATGACTGCCACAACTCCCGTTCCAGTCCCGCGCGGCGAATCTCGTCCACGACGATCACATCGGCGGCGCGCAAGATGGTGAGCTTCTCCGGTGTGACCTCGCCCAGCACACGGATCGCGAGGCCGGGACCAGGGAACGGCTGTCGGAAGACGATCTCCTCGGGCAGTCCCAGCGCCAGACCAACCTTCCGCACCTCATCCTTGAATAGATAGCGAAGCGGTTCGACTAATTGCAGGCGCATGTTTGCCGGTAGACCGCCGACGTTGTGGTGAGACTTGATCATCGCGGCCGCGGTGGCGCCGCTGCCGGCGCTCTCGACAACGTCGGGGTAGGTCGTGCCCTGGGCGATGAAATCGACGGGGCCGAGCGTCGCCGCCTCGGCCTCGAACACACGAATGAACTCTTCACCAATACGTTTGCGCTTAGTCTCGGGGTTGGTGACCTCTGCCAGGCAGGCGAGGAATCGATCGGTCGCGTCGACATGCACCAGCGGCATACGCATGTGCTGTCCAAACGTCTCGACAACCTGCTCGGCCTCGCCGTGCCGCAGCAGGCCGTTATCGACGAACATGCAGGTGAGTTGGTCGCCAATCGCGCGGTGGATCAGCGCCGCCGCCACGGCGGAGTCCACGCCGCCGGACAGCCCGCAGACCACATGTCCGTTGCCTACTTGCGCCCGGATCCGGCCGATGCTCTCCTCGATGAAGCTGCCGGCCGACCAGTCGCCGGCGCAGCCGCACACCGCGTACAGAAAGTTCCTCAGAAGTTCGGCGCCGTGCGGCGTATGCACCACCTCGGGGTGAAACTGGATTCCGATCAGTCCGCGGTCGTTGCCGATGGCCGCGATCGGCGAGTTATCGGACTGCATCAGAACGCGAAAGCCGGGGGGCAAATCGACGATCCGGTCGCCGTGGCTCATCCATACCGGCATCGCGTCGGGCAGACCATCGAAGATCGGCGCCTCGGTCGAACGGGTGACGACGGCCGGGCCGTATTCGCGCGCCGCACTGGGCGCCACACGGCCGCCGAGCTGGTGCGCCAGCGCCTGCATGCCGTAGCAGATGCCAAGCACCGGCAGACCGCTCTCGAGTACCCAGGCGGGGATGGTAGGCGCGCCGTCGTCGTACACGCTGGCCGGTCCCCCCGACAGAATGAATCCGCGCGGGTGGAGCGCCTCGATCCGCTCGCGTGGCGCATTCCACGGGACCAACTCACAGTAGACGTTGCACTCGCGCACGCGACGCGCGATCAACATGCTGTACTGTGAGCCGAAGTCGAGCACGATCACAGTCTCGGGTCGAACGGTCTGCCGCGGCTCAGCAGGTGGGGGATGAGTGTCGGGCGTTGAGACGGCCACCGGGGTGGTGAGGTTGTCGGGCTGGGGTGGCATTCCCGCTCCTTCCATGGGTGAGGGGCGGAACCCCGGCGACGGAGCACCGCGGTCGTCAACGCGGGTAGCCGGCCGGGCGTCAGTGCAAGGCCGCACCGGAACACAATGCCCTGGCTCGAACCGAGTGTACCAGTCTGCTATGGTGCCCATCAACGGCAAGAGGGCAGTCGCTTACCTGGTTTCGCGCCCCGCCTCGCGTCGTCACGCATGTATCCGCGCGTCACATCAACCGGACACCCCCGCGGGCCGCGTGCAGTCACGCGCCGGCGGATTTCAGCAACCGCGCTGCGAGCGGCCACGCACGCCCGCGACCGCATGCAGTCAGATGGCTCCATTGCGCGGCGAGGACGCGCTAGCGGCAGGATGCACTCGGCAGACGCGCCGCCGGCAACGAATGGGTCGTGGAGTATGCCGCTCGCGCCGATCACCGGGGTGGACCATATCGATGCAGCCCTGGCGGTCTTGCGCGTCGGCGGGGTCGTGGTGATCCCGACGGATACGGTGTACGGTGTCGCCGTCTTGCCTGGGAACGAGCGCGCCGCGCGGCGCTTGTTCCGAGCCAAGCGGAGGGAGCCAGAATCGGGACTGCCGGTCCTAATCGCCGACGAATCTGACCTCGCGCGGGTGGCGGCGGCGACGCCCATCGCGGCCCGGCGGATGGCGCGCGTCTTCTGGCCGGGACCTCTGACCCTGGTGCTGCGTCGGGCGCCGGCCTTCCGTGGCGGTGTCGCGGACGGAGACGAAACCGTCGCGGTCCGCATCCCAGCGCATGAACCCCTGCGCGCGCTGCTCCGGGCGGCGGGCGGGGCGCTGTTGGTCGCGGGCGCGAACCCAACCGGCAGGCCGGCCGTCTGTTCGGCGGCCGAGGCCGCGCGGCAGGTGGGCCGCGCGGTCGATCTCATACTCGATGGCGGCGACTGCCCCGAGGGTGCGATATCAAGCATCGTCGATTGTTCACGCGCACGACCGCGCCTGCTGCGGCAGGGGACAATCTCTCGCGACGACCTGACACGCGCCGCGCTGACCCGTATTGGCTGAGAGCGACCGATCGCGCGTCTATCGTCGTTTCGACCGTCGCTATCTCGACCCGATTGTGCAAAAATGAACACAGTGGCGCGGCGGGGTCGCCCGCCATATTGCTCCCGAGTACATGGTCTGCACAGGAGGACACGATGCAATCCCGATCATTGTGGGCGCGCGCCGCGCTATTGGTTGTCCCGGTCGTGCTATTCGCCGCGGTGGCCTGTGGTAGTGACGACGAGAAGACACCGTCCTCAACCGGCGGGGCGTCGGCGGGGGCGGCCGTCAGCACGGGCACGATCAACATGTTGGACAACAAGTTCGAGCCGGCGAACCTGACCGTGAAGGCGAACCAGGAAACGACCCTCGTGCTCGATAACAAGGGCACCGCTATTCACAACTGGCACGTCCTCAACGTCAAGGGTAAGGATGGCAAAGAAGTAACCACGGCTCTCAACCCCGCGGGCAAGTCTGAGACGATTAAGTTCACCTTCGACAAGCCCGGCACCTACGATGTTCACTGTGATGTGCATCCGGCCGAGATGAAGGGCAAGCTCACAGTTCAGTAAGCCTACGTCCACGAGTATTTAGGTCGCGCGGACGGGTCTTTCATGGTTCGCCGCGAGTATGGAGCCTATCCAATCGGATAGGCTCCGCGTGTCTGGGGCAGCGATGATAGATTCTTCATGGGCGTGACCCGTCCGCGCACCGCCCACCCCGGGCCGGCGCACGCTCCACCGGCGGGCGGCAGGTACGCTTCCCAGGTACGCCGGCCGCGCGAATTTCATGCGCGCCGAGGTGTACAAGGACGTCTCCAACCTGACAACCTCCTCGGACACATTCACCGCGTGGAACGTGCGCTCCAAGCCGTGGTACTTCGTCATCCATAACAAGGGCACGGTCAGCGTCCGCTTCGCCGGCCCGAGCATGATGACCGAGCTGGATGAGGCGCTCGCGCCGGTCGCCTCATGAGAGAAAAGCATTCATGCGTGTAGCCGCCCAGGAGTTACACCTTGGCACGCCGGAGGTGACTCTCGGCGATCCATGATCCTCGAGGCGCGTCGTCGAGGAATGCCTAGTTCCTCCCCTTCTCGGTCGGGAAGGATTTTCGGGGACTCGGTTCCGGGGTCGCTCTCGGGATGTCAGTCGGAGGGTGCCCGAGCTGTTCGCGCGGTCCAGGTCGTGCAATGACTCGCGTGGTCTGAAGCACGAGAGCCGCCGCTGACCCAGCATTAGGGCGTCAGTCCCAGTTCGTGCGCTACCCGCGTCCAGAGGATGCGGGGCTGTCCCGTGGCTTCTTCCAGGGGTTGATGAGCCGCTCGCCGCAGTGCGCGTTCGTCCGCCCAATCCCGAACTCCCGACGCGGCTGATGGGCCTGCCGGTCGTCGAATTACCATGGGCCGGGGCCGTTGGCGTTGCCGTGTCGTCATTTCACCATTGTGGCAGCACAGCTCGGGGGATCTCACCGGAGTCCAACGCCCGACCCGCGCGAGTCGCGTTGATCGCCGTGTAAAG
>JBBQJF010000023.1:0-27779 GCA_038325665.1 Dehalococcoidia bacterium
TACCTAGCATTCGCCTTCGACCCCCGCACTGCACGAGAGCCGCTGGCGGTGCTGTTCGGCATCGGCGCGGCGCTGACGCTCGATGAGTTTGCGCTGTGGCTGGACCTGGAAGACGTGTATTGGACCGAGAAGGGTCGCCGCAGCATCGACGCCGTGCTCGTCACCGGCGCCATCCTTGGTCTGGTCCTGGTGGGATTCGGCTTCTGGGTCAATGTTGGCCGCGAGGTCGGGCGTCTCGTCGGTCTCGCGTGAGTGCCGGGCAGCGAGGATGGTGAGAGCGGGCATGGCGGCTCTGAGGCAGGGCTGGTTGACGATCCTGGTGAGCGGCCTGGCGCTGTTCTATGCGCTGGAGAAGGTACTGGTCGCCACCCACAACCCCAATTTCATCCCCAGTCTCCTGCTCGTGGGCGCCTTCCTGGTGCCCGTAACCTTCACCGCCTACATCGCCGAGCGTCTACCGGCGCACAACCTCTCCCTGTCCACTCAGGCGGTCTGCTTCTTGTGGGGCGGGGCGATCGGTACCCTCGTCGCTGGTATCCTCGAATATGAGACGCTGCGCGATCTGGGTCCGTTCGCCCTGGTGGGCGTGGGCGTGATCGAGGAGGCTGCCAAGCTGCTGGTGCCACTAGCGATCTACCTCCGCGGCCGGCAGCGCGGCGAGTCCGCGGGGTTGCTGGTTGGGGTGACGGCGGGCATGGGATTCGCCGCGCTGGAGACGATGGGCTATGGCTTCGTCGCGCTCCTCGGCTCACAAGGGAGCATCGGTGCCCTCGAGGAGACACTCTTGCTACGCGGGCTGATGGCGCCGGCCGGGCACGCGGCCTGGACCGGGTTGGTATGCGGGGTGCTGTGGCAGGAGCGACTCCGGGCCGGCCGGCCGGTCGTCACGCGCCCCGTGGTGGGCGCATTCGCGGGGGCGGTGGCACTGCATACCCTGTGGGATACGCTGGCAAGCCTGCGTGGGCCGACGGTCATCGCGGGGCTGGGAGTCGAGGCGTGTAGCCTGGTGGTGGCGATGGTCAGCCTTACCCTGCTGGTGCGCCGGGTACGCCAAGTCCGCCAGCGTGCGCCGCTGCCAGCGACGTCATAACCCGACCATGTGAACTGACCAATCAGGGAGAACTGTCGCACATGTGATGGTCCCAACGCGTTTTATGGTACTATCCTGCCAGAGCAGCAACGGTGTGGCGGACGATTCGAAGGAGGCACAGCGATGACGGATACCACGAGAAACACCACGGACACCACCGGCACGACGGGGACGACCCGCACGACCGGCACGGGTGACGACGTGACCGGATACACCCAGACGACGAACACGACGGGTACCACCGGCACGACGACCGGCACCACCGGCACCACCGGCACGACGCGCACGACCACCACGGGCGACGACGTCACCGGCTACACCGGCACGACAACGGGCACGACGGGCACGACCACCGGCACCACGACCACCGGGACGACCACGTTCACGACCGACGACGTGACCGGCTTCACCACCAAGGTCACCGATTTCTACACGACCCTGACTGCCACCGAGCAGGAAATGTTCACGACGCTCACCCGCACGACGCTCACCACGGGTGACGACACCACTGGCTACACGACCACCACCGGCGCCTATACCACTGACACACTGCGCACCACTCTCACCACGTATCTCACCACCACTCCGACCACCACCACAACGACCTAGACGGCCCACCGCGCTGCGAGGGGGTTACGCCCCTTCAGCCCCTCCCCCACACCGGGGGAGGGGCTTTGTGCGTGTGGATTCCGGGCGCGCCCGCCGCCGCCGCGTCGCGTTCTCTGTGACCGGCTGATAGAATCACACCAACAGGGCGCTGACCCGCTGTCGGCCGCGCCTGATCGCACACCGCGGGCGCCTTGGCTTGTATGGCCGTGGAGCTCAGAAGGACACCGCACCATGGCCGAAAAGCAGCAGACGCAGCGCCACCCGTCCGGCTCGCCCCCCTGGCAGATCGATACCCTCGCGAACGGCATGCGTGTCGTCACCACCCCCATGCCCGCGGCGCAAGCGGCGAGCGTCAACGTCTTCATCGGCGTCGGCTCGCGCGGCGAAGAGCGACGGGTGAACGGCATCTCACACTTCATGGAGCACATGCTGTTCAAGGGCACCGAGCAGCGGCCGAACGCGATCATCATCGCCGAGGCGATCGAGGGGGCGGGCGGCGTTCTCAACGCCTACACGGCCAAGGAGCTGACCTGCTACTGGAACCATGTTCCCTTTGACCATCTGGAGGTGGCGATGGATGTCGTCGCCGATATGTTGCTGCACTCCACCATCCCATCGGAAGAAGTCGATCGCGAGCGCACGGTCGTCCAACAAGAGATCCGCCGCTCACACGACCAGCCGGGCGCGTGGGTGGGTGAGTTGCTCTCGCGCGCCGTCTATGGCGATCAGCCGATCGGGTGGAGCATCGCCGGAACAGTGGAGATCATCGACGGTGTTCAGCGGCAGGACTTCTTCGATCATCTCGAACGGTGGTACACGCCGCAAAACGCCGTGCTTTCCGTCGCCGGCAATGTCACCCATGACGAGGTGATGGAACTGGCCGGCCGCCACTTCACCGCCTGGGAGGGCGGCGCCTCTCCGCGCTGGCTGGCGGCCCGCCCGGAGATGGCGGAGCAGCGGGTGATCGTTGAACAGCGCGACATTGCCCAGTGCAACGTCGCCATCGGCCTGCGCGCCATCGGCCGCAACGACCCCGACCGGTTCGCACTGACAATCCTCAACAACATCCTCGGTCGTGGCATGAGCAGCCGCCTGTTCCGCGAGGTGCGCGAGCGGCGCGGCCTCGCCTACTCGGTCGGTTCATCCGTTTCCCGCCACGCCGATACCGGCACCATGTCGATCTCCGCCGGTGTCAGCCCGGAGAACCTGAATGAGGCGACCGCCGTGATCATGGCCGAGTTGGGCAGGCTGACCAGCGAGGCGGTGGGCGACGAAGAGATGACCAAGGCGCGCGACTACGCCGCCGGCAGCTTCCGCCTCGGCCTCGAGAGCAGCATGTCGCTCGGCCAGCGCGCCGGCGAGAGCCTGCTGACGATGGGCGAGATCGAGACGGTGGACGATGTGGTCGCCAAGCTGCGCGCCGTCACCGCCGCCGATGTCCAGCGTGTCGCCCGCCGCCTGTTCCACGGCGGCAACCTCGCCATGGCCGTGGTCGGCCCGCAAGGCGACACCGACGCGCTGGAGAAGCTGCTCACCGTGTAATGGGCGGACTCTGGGAGGCACACCTAACCCCCGGAGACCGGGTTCCTGGTTTTGCCGGCGCGCATCCCAGGGCATGAGCAACTCGCGTATGACCCCCCGACACGGCCGAGCGCCACGCCCGGCTCTCCGCTCCGGCGGCGACATCGTACCGCCATCGACCATCGCGACCACGCCTCTTGACCGTCATCGATGCGCGGCGGATGCTGGCGGCGTGCCAAGCCGGTATGCGGAATCCGCACCCGCGGCCCCCGGCCGTGGCGCCGGCATGAGGTTGAACTGATGAGGCGGTATCCCGCCCAACAGACCACGCCGTGGCCGGACCGCGCGGGGGGTGGGCAATGTTGCTCGTGACCGGCGCCACCGGCTATCTGGGCGCCGCGCTCGTGGAGGTGTTGCAGCGCGCGGGACATCAGGTGCGCGCGACGGTCCGCTCACCCGCGCGGGCAGAGATACTGCCGGCGTCGGTCGAGCGCGTGGCCGCCGACCTGTCCGATGAAGATGCGCTCGCGCGGGCAATGTCCGGCTGCGAGGGAGTGTTTCACCTGGCGGCCGCGCTGGGCGCATCGATCGAGGATGCCCGCGCGTCGAACGTCGAGGGTACCCGGCGGGTATTGCGCGCCGCCGTCCGCGCCGGGGTGCGGCGCGTGGTCCACACCAGCAGCAGCGCCGCGATCATCGAGGCGTCGGGGCTGGTCAGCGAACAGGCGACGGGCGGCACTGCCCTGATCGACCCGTACTCCGTGACCAAGGCCGAGGCCGAACAGCTCGTGCTTGCCGCCGCGCACGAGGGACTGGACGCGCGCATCGTCAATGTGGTGAACGCGTATGGACCCAGCCCGCGCGGCCCCCAACGTTATAACCGGTTGCTCCTCGCTGCCGTTCGGGGCGAGCTTGACGTGATCGTCGATGCGCGGGTTGGGTGGGTGCTGGCCGAGGATGTCGCACGAGGCCACTTGCTCGCGTACGACCATGGACAGACCGGCCATCGCTATCTGCTGTGTGGTGAGGTCGCGACCTTCTCGACCGTGCTCAACCGGACCGCGGACTTGTGGGGCAGCCCCCACCGCGTGCCGGTGCTACCGCCCGGCAGTGATCTCCCGGCGGACGCGTCCCAGTTCGCGCGGCGCTCCGAGGTGTACGGGCGTCTCGGGCCGGTGCACACCGATGATGCGCAGGCCCGAGCGCTCGGCTTCCAACCTCGCGGCATCGACGCGGGATTGCGGCTGACCGTGGACTGGCTCAAAGCGCTTGACCTTGCCGCCGGCGCGAGGCAATGACTGGGCACGGGTGACAGGTGGCCGGGGGCAGGTTTTCGCGGGGATCATTTCCGCCGCCGCGCGGCGCTGTCGGGCAAGGAGCGCGGGGCCGTCTCCCAACACCCAACACCCATTCTCGAAGGAGGACCGCCATGATCTACGAGATGCGCACGTACACGATCCAGCCGGGGATGGCTGCCGAGTTTGAACGGCGGTGGGCGCCGCTGGTCGACGGGCGTCAGAAACTGTCGCCACTCGGCGCTCTGTGGCGGACTGAGATCGGCCCGCTCAATGAGATGATCCATGTGTGGCCGTATCAGTCGGTGGAGGAGCGGGACCGCATCCGCGCGCTGGCTGTCGAGCAGGGCAACTGGCCGCCGCCAACCCGCGAGCTGATCGTGCGCCAGCGGTCGGAAATCCTGCACCCCGCACCGTTCATGCGCCCCATGGAGCCACGGGCGTTGGGCAATATCTACGAGATGCGCACCTACACCTACCAGCCAGGCACGATTCCCGAGGTGATGCGGCGGTGGGCGGAGGCGCTGCCCTTCCGTGAGAAGTTTTCCCCACTCGCCGCCTGCTGGTACAGCGAGTTCGGCGAACTGAACCGTTTCATTCACGTCTGGCCGTACGAGAATCTGGCCGAACGCGACCGCATCCGAGCGGAGGCGCTCAAGGACGGCCACTGGCCCGCGCCCACCCGCGAGTTCCTGGTCAGTCAGGAAACCAAAATCCTCGTACCCGCGTCGTTCTCACCGCTCCACTAATCGCGCCGCGTGCCCGCCGGCAATCGCCGGAAACCAGTCGAAGCGGCCCGGGAAATGCGTATCCCCGGCCGCTTCGACCCCGCCCGCGGCGGTCCCAGATCTCAGGCGGGAACCGCTCGGGCACGAAGTCGGGCACGCGTCCGCATCTTCACCTGATATGATTCCGCCCGCGCCCGCTCGACCGGCGGCAGCGCGCCGAGCGCGTCGGTATGGTCAAGCCCCTTACTGCGCATGGTCCACAGCGCTCCCGCCGCATGGCGCTCTTCGTCCGTGACCACGACATCATCGGCAGTCTCATAGCGCCGCTGGCTGCGGGGCGGCTGTTTCGCGGCGGCCCCCTCGACATGTCCTGCCGCGCGGGCACGGGCGCGTCGCTGGCACTTGCGTTGATAGGCGGCGACCAACTCTTGCTGAAGTTGGGAGAGCATCGACATCGCCTGCGGCTGACGCAGGCCGGCGCGCTGCAGACGGCGGAACTCGGCGAAGGCGCGTTTCTCTGCCGCCGTCGCCTCCAGGTGGTTGGCGTCCTGGCGAGGCTCGCGCGCCGGCTTTGACGGAGGGGATGATTCGTTGTGCCGCGCCTCGTGAAAAGCGCGCGCCCGTGAGCGGGCCGCACTCATCAACTGGCTGATGCGTGATTCAGTCACACCGGTGCGCAACGCGATCTCGGCGAGACTCCGCTCCTGGACGACATGCCACAGCAAGATTTGCTTGGCCCGGCGTCCGACCGCCTTCAGCAGCAGCGGCGCCTCGTGCGCCGCATCGAGCCGGTGTTCGAGGTGATCGATCCGGTCCGACTGATCGGCGATGCGATCCACGAGGCGCGCATGCGACTTACCGGAAACCGGCTGGTAGAGGTAGGTCGCGTCTCGCGCGGGAGTGCTATCGGCGTCATCACCGCGTGAACGGCCGTACTGTCGCCTCAGTTCGTCGATGATCCTGCGTCGTGCGATGACCACTCCCAACGCCTCACTTGAGACACCGGCTTCCAGCATGCCGATCACGGCACACTGGACGAGGTCGTCGCGGTCGCAGAGGGGGAGAGATGGAACCCGCCGGGCAACGCCGGCGGCAAGCGCGTACATGCGCTCGATCGTGAGCATGGGGGCACCTCAGATCGAAGCGTGATTTTGATGTGGAATGAGCGCCTGTACAGCACGCCCGGAAAGCATGTATACAGGATGTAACGGACCCGCTCTGGGAAGCAGGCACAGCGATGTGTTCTGTCACGGCGTCCTCGCCGAGGTTCGGGCGCGACGCTTTCTGCGCGCTCCAGGGAGTATACCGAGGCCGTGGCGTTGGACACAACCCCTTCAGCCCCTGTACGGCCGAATAAATCCGCGTATGGCGCTATATCCCGGATGTGTAGAGCGCCGGCCGGCTACCGCTGGACCGTGACCCACGGGCGCCGCACCCGCGACAGACGCTACCTTGACCGGGGCGAATAACGCCCGAAATTCTGTTCGCCCGCGTTTAACCTTATTGGAGGGCATGCCGTTCTAAACTGTGAACAACGCGAGTCATTTTATGGGGTGCGTGTGTATCAGCAGGCCGGGGAGGACATACAGTGAGCGTGCAGATCGTGTGCGATCAGTGTGGGGCGCGCGAGGAGCCAGGCGTCGCCGGGTTCGAGTGGTGGGAGGTAACGAGCAAGGCATCCGCCGAGGGCTTTGACTTTTGTTCCGCCAACTGTTTATCCATATACTTTGAGACACGGTCGGCGGCGGCGACCGAGCGGCGACCGGCCGATTATGCCGCTCGCAATGGTGTGTAGCAGGTTGACAATCGCGTGGGGTATGCTCCGGCGGCATCCCGCCTGACCCGTGGAGAGATTGCTGTTCGTGACGCATGATCACATCAGGCCGGCGCTCGTGGGAGCGCCGGCCTGATTCTTTGTCCAACAGCGCGGCGCATTAGTGCGACGCGAGCACATTTGGTGGTGAGGCCGCGACCGTGCGACGCTGGAAGGTATAACCGACGCCGGCGACCGTGTGGATGTACGTTGGATGCGACGAGTCGTCTTCCAGCTTGGTCCGCAGGTTGCGGATGTGACCCTTGAGCAGACTGCCATCCTCGATCGCGTCGTAACCCCACACGCGGTCGGTGAGAATCTGGTGGGTCAACACCTGCCCCTCGTGCAGTACCAGTTCATAGAGCACTTTGAACTCGATGCCGGTGAGCCGGACTACCCGCGATCCCTGGGTCACCGTGCGCCACTGTGGCGCCAGAATCAGGTCGCCGGCGGTGATCTCCTGCTGACCGACGCGCGGCTGTTCGGACGCTTCTTTCGTGCGCCGGAGCACAGCCTGGATACGGGCAACGAGAATCGCGGGGCTGAATGGTTTGGTAAGGTAATCATCAGCGCCCAGATCGAGGCCGCGAATCGCGTCGGCCTCGGTCGATGCGCCGGTGAGCATGATCACGGGTACATTCGATTCGGCGCGAATCTGCTTGCACAGATCCCACCCGTTGATCTTGGGCAGGTCAGCGTCCAATAACACGAGTTGCGGCGTCTTGGTCTGCCAGAGGTGCAGGCCGACCGCGCCGTCATGGGCGGCAATCACGTCGTAGCCTTTGCGCCGCAACGTGAAACACAAGACGTCGAGCAGGTCGGCGTCATCTTCTACCACGAGGATCGACATGAGACGGCATCCTTTCGGGCTATAGCGCCAGGATGCGCGGGCACGTCGACCCGCACGCCAACATTCTACGGTTGGGGCGCACGTTAGCCAAGGATGCGCCACAGGGCAGCGGCCGGCGCGGCCCAAAGCCCGAGCGAAAGCCCGGCGCCAATCAGAATTCCGCGCATGGGACGTGGCGTAACATCGACCCTCTGGAGCACCGTGACCCCGACGCGCGGGGCATCATGTGCCGAGTGCATATCCGACGAGCGAGCGAGGTTCGAACGTGTCGCCATGGCTGAATCCTCCAACGGTCGTGAATCCAACAGAAAAGTCGATCTGGTGGGGCGGACGTTTCATCAATCGTGACTCTATCCCACAAGACCTTCTGTGTATGTTATCGACGCATCTCGCCGCTTCTGAAGGACCGGCCGGTCACTTTTTGTCGCTACGACTATTTTACTCGTGGGAGCCGCCGCGGGCGTACCCAGTGCGACAACCGCAGCCCGGCTCTTGCCTCACCCATGTGGGGTAGACCCAGCGGGCGGTCTTGGGCCATCCGCCGGAAGTACCATATGTGGGGATTGCCAACGCACGCGTATGAGGGCACGGGAACGGATCTAGGGCAACGGCGAGAGGGACGAGCGGAGCGATCACCCGACGCGAATATCTGGACGCTCGCGGGTTACGCTTTGACAGTCGTGGTCAATCGCTCGACAACCGCGACCAAATCGTTCAGTTCGAACGGCTTGGCGAGGTAACCGGCTGCCGCATGTTGTCCGGCTTCACGCTTCGCGTTGTTACCGGCGGTCATGAACACCACCGGCGCCATGACCTCGAGCACGCGCAACCGACGCTGCAACTCCCATCCAGTCATGACCGGCATGTTCAGGTCGAGCAACACCACGTCCGGGGCCGCGGCGACGATCCGCTCGAGCGCCTCGTGTCCGTTCGCGGCGACCGCCACGTCATAGCCCTCATCTTCGAGGATCTCGCGCACGACATCTCGAATGCCGGCGTCATCGTCAACAACCATGACATGAGTTGACATCTCATTTGCCTCCCGGGCGTTTCACCTGTCTGACACTGGTATAGATCGCCGAGACGGCGTTGCATACCCGCATCGGGGTGAGATAGGCCAGCGCAAAGGAGTAGTCCGTATTCAGACTACCTTCGTATGCCGCCGTGTCGGGGCAACGCGTGGACCCATACGCCACCCCGCGAAAGGGGGAGCGGCCACGGAAGATCGTGGGGAATCGTGTGGATGAGGGCCGCTGGCTCACGCGAGGGGAAGGCGGACGGCGACGGTGGCGCCGTGACCCTCTGTACTCACGACCGTCACATCACCGCCGTGCTGTTCGACAATCTGTTTGGTCGCGGTCAGGCCGACGCCGCTGCCCGTGATGTGACCGACCACGTTCGCGCCGCGGTAGAAGCGGGTGCCGATCGACGGCAGATCGGCCGCCGGAATGCCCACCCCCCAGTCCTGCACCGTGAGTACCGCGTATCCGGCGACCGGAGCGGCCGGATTGTGGTCGCGGGACTCGTCACATCCCGCGATCGTGAGTGTGACGAGGATATCGCCCCCGTCGGGGCTGTACTTCACCGCGTTGCTCAGCAGGTTGTTGACGACACGCTCCAACCGTCCGGCATCCCAGAGGCCGGTGAGGCAGGAGAGATCGGTTTCGAAGCGCAACTGATGCCGGCGGCTCATCCGCTGATGGACCATCACCTCTCCGGCAACCAGCGCCACGAGGTCCGTGGCCGTCCGCTCCAGCTCAAGCCGGCGGCCAACCTGGAGGTGGGCCAGGTCGAGCAGTTCGTTGATCTGGGCGGCCATGCGGCCGGTCGCCGTACCGATACGGCCCAGCCACTCGACCGCCTCGGGATCGACGGTGCCGAGATTCGCGATACACGGCTCGAGCAATCCAGCGAACATCGCGATCTTGGTCAAGGGTGACTTAAGGTCGTGTGAAATGGTGGTGAGGAAGGCGTCTCGGGCGAGGATTGCCTCTTGCAGTTGGCGGTGGAGCCGGGCGTTATCCACCGCCAGCGCGGCGCGGCGCGCCAGCTCTTCGGCGAGGCGCAGGTCGGCCACCCCGTACTGCCGGCCGGGGCGGCTGGACAGAAACGAGATCGCGCCCAGCGTATGCTGGCGCGCCACCATCGGCACGATCATCGCGGCGCGGGAGTCCAACGCCCGCAACAGGACGAAATGTTCGGCGTCGTGGGCGCGAATCCGGCGTTGTGCGTCCGTCAGCCCGCTATACAAGGCGGAGCGACCGGTCCGCACGACGCGAACCACGCCATCGTCGGTCGTTAGTTCATGGGGATAGCGTCGCTCCAGTTCACGGGCGACGGCCTCTTTCTCCGGATTGCCATGGGCGGCCGCCAGGGGATGAATCTGTCCATCCTCGTCAACGAGATGGACGATGCACCAGTCAGCAAGGGCAGGAACGGCAAGCCGCGCGACTTGGGCAAGCGTCGCCTCATGATCCAGCGAGGCGGCCAGCAATGTACTGGCGTCACCGAGCACCCGTTGGGCCACGGCATGACGCTTGCGGCGGGCGAAACCCGTGGCGGCGCGACCGCGCACATGGCGCGTTTGTCCCTGTTCACTCATCGTCAAGCCATCAGTGCGATCTCGGGTGAGGCACGGAGGCGCGTTAGGGTCGCGGGGCACACGCGGGGACTGGCTCATTCGACGGCCTCCAACCACAAAGAGACTACAATACCGCGCATGTCATTGGAGCGGCGCGCCGGACACCCCCCGTGGTCCTCCATCAACCTAGCACGTTCTCCGCGCTACAGAGAAGAACTGTAACACGATGATTGCATCAGGTCCAGATGTGGGCGACGAGTATTGTCCGGATCTCCCATTGAAGCAGGCTTACGATTCACGCACGCCGCTCATCGGAAACCGCCCTCAATACCAGTATCGAGTGACCTGGTTGAGTGTCGCCAACCGATGAGTCGGTAAGGCGGCGCCGCGCTCCACGACCGTGCGATTTCGACTCGTGGTCGCCGAATTTGGGCGTCCGACGAGCGGATGCCCGCGACCACGCACGGGCGGGGTGGGAGCGCGCGGTTCGTCCTGGACAGAAACCAGCGGGTTGGCGGCCGGTAGCCGGCGGCTGGACATGTACACACAACTCGCACATGGTCACACCCAAACATGCCCGCCACGGGCCTATCCCTCCGGTCTAAAGCATTGCACGATAGTATCAATCAACAACGTACCCCGAGGTATCTGATGGTTCGTGGTGCAGCCGCGCGACTGATCGTGATAGACAGCGATACGGAAGAGGCGGGAGCGATTATCACGATGCTCAACGCGGCCGGGTATCACACCCAGCACTACACCGATGGTCTCGATGGATTGATCGCCATCGAGGATGAACGGCCGGCGCTGGTCGTGCTCGACTGGGAGATGCCGTTCATCGACGGGCCGACCTTCACCCGCGCGCTGCGCGCGGCAGCGGATACACGGCCGCTCGTCGTGGCGCTCACGCGGTTTGGTCACGATGCGGTGGAGGTCGCGCGGGCAGGAGCCGACGCCTCACTGAGCCGGCCGTTGGACACCGCCGCGCTCGGACGGCTAATACGACAGGTATTGGAGCCGCGCACACCATACCATCGCGCGGGGACGCGGCAGGGCCAACACGGGGCTGGTGAACTCTCGGATGGTCCGGCGGTCCTCCGGTGCATCGCGTCGCGCCGGGTCATACCACTGCTGTAACCTTCAGCATTGGACGGTCGATGCGCCCCCGATGCACTATCTGCCCGCGTGGCGAGGCTGGGCGGCCCTATTGGTGCGCGGCCCAGGCGCGCAGCCCGTCGTGCGCCGCGTATTTGTACGTGTCCGCCAGCGTGGGATAGTTCCAAACCTGGCTGGTGAACTCGTCGATGGTTCCCCCGTGCCGCACCACGGCGAGGCCGATGTGGACCAATTCCGACGCCAGCTCACCGATGTGATGGACACCCAATAGCGTCTTGTCCTTGGGCGAGAACACGAGCTTCAGCATCCCGGCCGTGTCACCGATGATCTGACCGCGGGAGTTGTTCTTGTAGTGGGCGCGGCCGGTTAGGTAGGGGATGTTCTGCTGGCGGCAGGCTTGCTCGGTCAGTCCGGCCATCGCGATCTCGGGAATGGTGTACACCGCTAGCGGGATCACGGGCGAAATGCGTTCCTTCTCCGGCAGATCGAAGGCATGCATCACCGCCACGCGACCCTGCTCCATTGAGGTTGAGGCCAGCGCCGGGAAGCCGATCACATCACCGGCCGCGTAGATACTGGGCAAGCTGGTTCGGAACGTCTCGTCCACGATGATCAACCCGCGTTTGCCCA
The DNA here is from genome assembly GCA_038325665.1 of Dehalococcoidia bacterium. Lineage (GTDB taxonomy): Bacteria > Chloroflexota > Dehalococcoidia > CAUJGQ01 > CAUJGQ01 > CAUJGQ01. The sequence continues at coordinate 12,234 of JBBQJF010000023.1, forward strand.
GTTCCACTCCCAGCGCTTCCAACCCCAGTCCCGCGATATTGCTCTGCCGCCCGGCAGCCCACAAGGCGATGTCGCACACCATCCGAGCGCCGCTTTCCAATACGAGGGTGACGTGGTCGCCGGCCGGCAGCGCCTCCGTCACCTGCTCATCGAACATGACACACAGGCCCAGTTCTTCAAGCCGTTCGCGCAACCGCCGCGCGATCTCCTCATCGACGAACGGCAGCAGCTCGGTCCCCGACTCGATCAGCGTCACGCGCACACCGAGCGCGGTGAAGATCGAGGCGTACTCACAGCCGATCACGCCGCCGCCGACCACCGCCATCGTTTCGGGAATACGGTCGAGGTCGAATAGGATCTCATCCGAGTCGTGGACCCGTGGATGCGCGAAGGGGATACCCGGCGGGTGGCGCGGCGACGAACCGCTGGCGATGAGAATGATCGTGGCGGTCAATTCGGTCTCACCGCCGGCGCCGCGCACCATGACCGTGTGAGCGTCCTTGATCGAGGCGTGGCCCCACAACACATCGATGTCGTGGCCGGCAAAATTGTGATGGGCGAGCCGCCGCTCGGTCTCGACGACCGCCCGCTCCCGGAAAAGGAAGTGCTGCACCGTCAGCCCCTCACGCAGCGAGTAATCGATGCCGTACAGCCCGCGCTGACGTAGGCCGGAGAAGTAGAGAGCGGTTTCTCGGAGCGTCTTCGAGGGAATCGTGCCGGTGTTGATGCCGGCCCCGCCGAGATAGGGCGCACGCTCCACCACCGCGACTCGCTTTCCACATGAGGCGGCTTGGGTCGCGCCCTTTTCGCCCGCCGGGCCGGAGCCGATCACCACCAGGTCGTAGGCGTCCCGCATCGCCGTTCCTCATCGCACGGCCAGCGACCGATACCAACTCACGAACCGCGAGTTGTTCTATCTTACCTGGCGCCGGCACATGACTGGTGATGTTATCGCTCGTTGCGCTGATCACCCTCGGTTACCAGGCCGGCCTTGTGGGCGAGCAGGGCGGCCTCGACGCGGCTGCGGACATGCAGCTTGGTGAGGATGTTCGTCATGTAATGCTTGACTGTCTTCTCCGCCAGACTCAACCGCTGTCCGATCTCGTAATTACTCAACCCGGTAGCAACATGCTCCAGCACCTCGCGCTCGCGGGGCGACAAGTCGTCCACCGGGCTAACCACGCGTGGCCGGGAGAGTTCGCGTAGCATACGACCGGCCAACGCCGGCGGCACGTAGACCTCGCCGGCGGCGACCTTACGCAACACCGCCGCCAGTTCGCGTGCCGACACCCCTTTCAGGACATACCCCGACGCACCGGCCTTGAGCGCCGTCATCAAGTCGTCCTCGTCCTCGGAGACGGTGAGCATAACGATACGTGTCGCGGGGCAATGGGCCGCGATCTCAGCCGCGGCGCGCAGTCCACTGCCCGGCATCGTCACGTCCAGCAACGCCACGTCCGGCAGGTGCTCGCGCGCGGAACGCACGGCGTCGGTGGCATCACTCGCCTCACCAACTACCACGAAGTCACCCGCGCCGCGCAGTGAGGCGACGACACCCTCGCGGAACAGCGGATGATCATCGGCCACGATCACCCGAATTGGTTCGGTCATGGCTCGCTCACCGCGCTTAGCGGCCAGCGGAGGCGCACGGTGGCGCCGCGGCCGGACGCTGACTCCACCGCGAAGCTGCCACCGAGCAACTCCGCTCGTTCTCGCATGCCGGCGAGGCCCAGGTGTCCATCATCGGGTGCGTCATCCGGGGTAAAGCCCGGGCCGCGGTCATCGACGGACAGGCAGAGCATCCCACCCTCGCTCCACACGCGCGCGGATACATCGACACCGCCGCCATGGCGGGTGGCGTTGGAGAGCGCCTCCTGAAGCGAGCGCACCAGCGCGATCTTCACCGATAGCGACACCGGCTCCGGAACTTCCTCCACCGTCAGACGGATTGGGATCCCGCTTCGTCGCTCGTGTTCGCGTACCGCCCGCTGGGCGGCCTCGGCAACGGAGTATTCGGCCAGTCGCGGCAGTCGCAGGCCGGCCGAGATCGAGCGAATCTCCGCCAGGGCATCGCGGACAGCGCCATGCACCACGGCGAAATCGGGTGCCTCCTCCGGCGCTGCCGTTGCCCGCCGCTCCTCGAGTGCATCAAGGCGCAATAGCGCCAGGGCGAGCGCTTGTCCGGGACCGTCGTGGAGGTCGGCGCTAATGCGCCGGAGCGCCTGCTCGTTCAGCGCCGTTGTACGAGCAGCCGCCTGGCGAATGCGGCGATGGAGGCGGCCGTTCTGCTCAAGCAGCCGGGAGAGCTCCACAACCTGTTCCTTGAGCGCTGCCTGCTGGCGGCCGATGGTATCGCTACCGCGTTTGACGATGCCGGCGAGGGCGAGGTACGCCACGAGCATCGTCCCGGCGACGAGCGCCCAGGAGCGCAGACGGGAGGCGGCGACAGCCGCCTCCAACTCGTCGGGCAGTTGGTAGAACTCGGTCACCGCGATGACACGTCCGGTGCCGCGCTCGCGCACGGGCACGTACACCTCGAGCAGCCGGCTCCACCGCGCCCGCTCGGCTTCATTCTCCGAGGCGGACAGATCACTCAGGTCAGCGACCACCTCACCACGCACGGCGCGGGCCAGTTCATCGCTCAGGGGAAATTGGCGGTTGATGAACTCAGGATTGGGGCTGTAGAGTACGACCCCGTCCGGCGACCAGACACGGAACACCACCACACGCTCGCCCAGCGACGTGTCGCTCACGAGCCGGTCCAGCGCGGCCACATCACTCTCCGCGAGCCGTGGAAGGGTCTTCACTGGTCGCGTGGTCAGCGGTTGGAGATGCGGCTCGACGAAGCTCTCGACGTAGAGCGCGGCGATACTCGCGGTGCGTGTGAGTACACCTCGCTCGAGTTGCCGGCCAACCCACACGCCAATCACGAGGCCGCCCACGATCAGGATAGCCAGACTGGTGAGCATGAACCGGACGGCGAGCGAGAAGGGAACACGAATGCCGCGTATCCGCGGGACGAGTTCGCTTCCGCGTCGGATCGACCGCGCGGGAACGATGTCACTCGGGCGGTTGACCACGGCGATTCTCCTCACTTCTCCATTGTAGGCGGGCTCGCTCACGCGGGACAGCGACGTGCGTCCGGCGGACCATGCGACCAAGGTCTGATAGATGCTCGCCCTGGGTCGGTGGCGCGCCTGTTATCCGGTTCGCGATGCTGCATGAGCACCCGGTCGGTGCGGTGGCGATACGGGTCGTCACTCGAAGAACCATAGTGCAGTGGAGGAAGTGATGACGAAGCGAATCATGGTCACGGCGTTCGCGCTGGCGACGTTGGTCACGACGGCTGGCGGGGCAGTGGCACAGGCGCGTGAGTCCGAGCCGGGCGACGATCGCGGTCGAGGGCGGGGACGCGACGACGTGGTCGTCACACAAGCAGCGCCAGCGATGGCCGTGAGCGGAGTCGCGGTCGATGACCGTGGTCGCGGACGCGAACCGCAGCCGGGCGACGATCGCGGCGGTCATGGCAACGAGCCGGGCGACGACCACCGATAAACGCTGTCGGGGTACGTCTGATCGGGTCAATGGTTCCATCAAGCGGGGAGTGGACCGTTCCACTCTCCGCTTTGGTGTCCCTCGTTTTGGGGTTCTTGCCGTCGAGCGGCCGCCGGATACCTCACGTCGTGGTGGCTCGTTGGGGGGATGACATACTCCAAACCACATGGCATCCTTGGCGCAGCCCCTTGGGGTTATGGGGGCGGGAGGAAACCATGAACGAGGGAGAGGCGGACCGACGCCCGCTCCGGGTGCTGGTCGTCGATGACGACCGCGCGATCCGCCAAATGATCATCCAAGCTCTCGGCGCGGAGGGGTATATCGTGCAACCCGCGACCGACGGGGATGAGGCGATCACCAGCGCCCAACGCGAGCCGCCGCACCTTATCCTGCTTGATGTTAATATGCCGCGCGTCGATGGCTGGCAGGTCTTGGAAGAACTACGCGCCGGGGCCGGACCACAGACATCGGTAGTCGTGATGACCGCCGGGTATGACGCGCAGGACCGCGCCCTCGCATCCGGCGCGCAGGGCTACCTGGCCAAACCGTTCGATCTCGATGACCTGCTCACCACCGTCGAGGCGCATGTGGGCTTGTCCGTGCAAGGCGGTATGGAAGAGGCGATGACCGACCGCGCCAGACCGGCGGAGCAGATTACCTGAGAGCCGTCGCGCCGGCGGTTTACGCGGGTGCGCGGCGCGGGCTGTCGTCAGCGCCGAGTCGGGCGAGCTGTTCTGTTATCCGGCGACCACGGCGACCCGGCGGGTTGCCCTCGATCCGTGTGTGGCGGGCGTCCGCTCGTTAAGGCAACCGCGCGGGTCGCGCGCCGTCCCCGTTACCGCCCCGGGCGTCCGGCGCATGTGTGTCTCGATGTGCCGAGGGCGCCTTACAAATCCAACATTTGGCGCGCGACCTCGAAGTAAATGATCAGGCCGGTGCCGTCGACCAGGGTCGTGATGAATGGGGCCGAGACGACCGCCGGGTCCATCCGTAGCCGGCGTAGAACCAACGGCAACACGGATCCGACCGTTGCCGCCCACAGCGCGATCAACACCACCGACAGGCCGACCGTCAGGCCGATGTCAAGCGCAACGCCCAGGGTAAACGCGCGAATCAACGTGGCGGTGAACATCGCCACGGCCAGCAACATGCCGACCCGCAGTTCCTTCCACAGCACGCGCAACAGGTCACCGAACGCCACCTCACCCAGCGCCTGCGCGCGAATGATGGTGCTGACGACCTGGGAGCCGATGTTGCCGCCCGTGCCGATCAGAAGCGGGATGAAGAAGGTCAGCGCCACGGCCGCCTGTAGCTCATCCTCGAAGGCGCGGAGCACGGAGCCGGTATACGCCTCGGCGGCGAACAGCAGGAGCAGCCAGCCTACCCGCTTGCGCGCCAGCAGCAGGATCGAGGCATTCGAATAGGGCACGTCCAGCGGCTGCGAGCCGCCAAGATGCTGGATATCCTCTGTCGCCTCCTCTTCGAGCACCTCCTCGATGTCATCGTTGGTGACGATACCGAGCAGCCGTCCCCGCGCGTCCACCACCGGCACCGCGAGCAGGTGGCGCTCGGTGAGGATTCGGGCGACCTCCTCCTGGTCAGTCTCCGGCGGCACGGAGACGAACGACCGGCGCATGACCTCGCGCAGCGCCACGGCCGGCGGCGCCAGCACCAGCTCGCGCAGCGACAGCAGCCCCAGCAGCCGCCGGTCGGCGTCGGTGACGTACAAGTAGTACACGGTTTCGGTGCGCCCCTCGGCGGCAAGATGGCGCACGGCGGCGAGCGCATCGCTGGCCGTGAACTCCGGCCGCACGCTGACCACCTGGGTGGTCATAATGCCGCCCGCGCTGTCCTCGGGGTAGGAGAGCAGCTCACGGACATCGCTGGCCTCGGCCGGCTCCATCTCGGTGAGCAGGTCGGCGGCGGCCTGCTCGTCCACCTCGCCGACCGCGAGCACCAGGTCGGCGGCGTCGTCCGGATCCATCTCCTCGAGCACATCAGCGGCGCGCACCCGCGTCAGCCGCAGCAGCAGGCCGGCGCCCTCGATCGGCTCCAGTTCCGCCAGCAGGTCAGCGACCGTCTCGTCTTCGAGCTGCCCAACCAGGTCGGCGAGGTCCTGATCAGACAGATCGAGCAGGGCTTCGGCCACATCGCGGTTCGAGTGCTCGTCGAGCAATGTGCGCACTTCCTGCTCGGCGCGCCGGGGGCGGCGCTGACCGGCCAGTTCGCGCAGGTGATCGATAATCTCGCGATCGAGCGTCACTTCCTGGACTGTTTCCGCCATGACGCGCCTCCGGTACCGCGGTAGGACAGCAAAAAGACCGGCTCCCGAACGCATTCAGGAGCCGGTCCGTCACGACGAGCACGCGCAGGCGCGCGTCAGGCGACGCTCGGTCGACCCAGAGTGCGGTCGGTGTCACGTACGTGCAGACGAGGACTACTGTCCGCGTCCATGTAGGAGACTCCTGTGAAAACAAGGCGCCGGAACCGGCGCGAACCCACCTATCCACTCCGATCATCATCGCATCCGAGCCGGCCGGCGGCAAGCTCGGTAGCTATCACTCACATCGAGAGCCGGTGACGGTGACGTGGGGTAGGGCAGGGTCAATGCATCTCGGCCTAATTCCGAAATAGTAGAAGTATATCTCTATATCATATCACAAGATGGCCTCCATATCAGCATAAGCTCGCAGACTTGTCCAACAGTGCCACCATACCCGCGCGTGCCGTACATGCCAAGATGCGTTTTGCCCGGACAATCTCGCGTGCAGCCGCTTCCTTTGCAAATCTATCGATTAGATGCGTTGGTCCCGCGGCATGTGCCGTGCGCGACCCCCGATGTGATTCGCACGAGGATGACCCGCGGTCCTCCATACCGAGACCATACCCTGAGTATTGAGGCTGCCGTATGGCGCGGATGAGCGTGTGAAGTGGTCGCGGTCGCGTTCGTGGTGGGGTGCCTGGTGATGAACACTGGGTCGCTCGTGTGGTTCGCGGTTGCTGTCCTGACGAGGTAGACGGCAGGGGTGGGCGGTGCGCCGTTCACCGGTGCCGTCGTGCTGTCGGGCATGCGACGCCGCCGGTGTGCCCCGCGCGACAGGCAGGCGGGGTGAGCGCCGCGACACGTCACGTCCCGCGATGGCTCGGAGCGCGGTCACCAAGCAGGGAGGCTGCCTGGAGCTGAAGGAGGATGACCATGCGTGGTGCCGCGGGCATTGCCGCCCCCGTTCCTGTCGAGATCGGGGTCGGGACGCGTGTGCGGGTCCACCTTGCGGATAGCTCCGTGTTCGAAGGTGTGGTACCGCGCGCGGATGACCGCACGCCGCGGCCGCGCCCGGCGAGCGGTCATGGGTTGGTGATGGTGTACCGCCTCCGATCACGCGTGCGAGACTACGCGTATGTGCGGACGCATCATGCGGGAACGGGACGACTATGCGGCGCTTCGGCTCGCGCCTGTTTGTCCGGGCGGAGGACACCGAGCGGCGGCTAGTCGCCTCCCACTGGGGACTGATCCTCGTCGCGGGCCTGACCGTCACCGACAAGACGCTCTCCACCGTCGCCTCCCTCGTGGCCGCTATGGTGACGCGGCTACTCGTGGCGCCCGGTGCCCACACCGGCTGCGCGGGCGCACGCATTGCCACGCATTGCAAGGCGCCTAAGCTCAAGATGGCGACCGGCTTCGCCATCGCCGGTACCCTCGCTTGGCAGTGTCGGTCGCCAGCGTGACGGCGCCTGGTGACGCTGTCGTGAGGTCGGCATACACCCGCGCGAAGACCGCGCCGAACAGCGTGATCTGGGCGCCGAAGTGGGGCAAGGCGAGGAAGGCCAGGGCGACGCCGACGGCGCCCGGCAGGGAGGTGCGGCCGGCGTGCGCGGCGTACCAGGCGAAACCGACCTTGACCACCTCGAACGCCAGCGCCGCCAGCAGCGCACCCGGCAACACCGCCCGCCATCCCAGCACACCGCGCGCCCCGACCGTGTACAACACCGCGAACACCACCACGGACACGAGCACGGGCGCGACGGCATACCCCAGCGTGAGCAGTAGGATCACCGGCCGGGGCAGCGGAGCGCCGAACAAACCGGCATGGGCACTCTGGGCGACCGCGATCCCCAACGTGAGGGCGAGCGACAGCAACAGCAGCAGGCCCAGGCCGACCGCCATCCCCAGGTCGCCCAGCACCCCGCGCACCAGCGAACGGGGCCGCTGACTCTGGAAGGCGACGCTCAGGCCGGTGCGCAGTTGCACGACCACCGCCCGCGCCGCGTAGGCCGCCACCAGCAAGCTCACCAGCCCGACGGCCGGGCGGCTCTGGGCGATGACCCGCAGGGCGTCCTGCAGCTGGGCGCGCCCGCTGGCGGTGGTGATCGGCAGATGCTCCAGCAGCGCGGCGCCGGCCCGCTCCTGGGTGGCCGGGTCGCGCAAGACCAGGCCGGTGACCGCCAGCGTGAACACGGCGAGCGGGACGAGGGCCAGCAGGGCAGTGTAGGCGATCGCATGGGCGAAGCTGGCCGTGTGGGCGGCGTTATAGGCCGTGACCGTACGCCGCAGGCCACCCGCCAGCCGGCGCCCCCGGGCGAGGGCCGGCCCCGTGCGCGGCCGGTGACGCCAGTGAATGCTCCGTATCACGGCTGGTCCTCGCCCGCCGGCCGTCCCCACGCCTGGCGCCCCGGCAACGCGGCACGACCGGGGAACCTTGCGGCTCCCCGGTCGCGTCGGTCAGGGCCGGACAAAAGGACTTGGCCATGGCCCCGAGGGGCCGGATCACTGAACGAACAATAACCATGCGAGGCCGGGTGTCGGTGAGCGCCCCGCGCTCTCGACCCATTTCGCGTGCGGCTGACCCTGACCCGGTGAGCATAGCCCACGACCGGTCGGCCCAGCCATAACCCAGATGGGCGAACCATGGCCCCGTGCTCCCCGGTCGGTCCATGCGTCCTGCCTGCCGATAATCGCACGACCCCAGCATCCAGGAGCGCCCGCGGACCTCGTACCCACACGTCGCTTTTCCCGCACGGGCCTCGCGGGCGCGCTTCACGCGGACGGTGTCCGTGGCAGGCGTGCATCCCACATCGGTGACGAGAGACTGCACGACCGAGGTGGACTACCTCATCGCGCCTTCGGGTTCGCGCCGGGAGGTGGTGGAGCCGGTGGGGTTACGCCTTAAGCCTCGAAGGTGTGCTTGAGTCGCCCCGCCTCCGTCCGGCGCAGGTCGCGAACATCACGCGGCATGCCGGCCTTCTCCCTTCGGTGGGAGCATACCAGAGATGTCTAGCGTACTACAGTATAGGCGCCTTCTCCGATATCGCCGCTGGGTGGGGTGAGCATGGATGTGGGCGGGTCAGGGCAGACATAGCGCGTGCGCGATGGCAGACTACCACGCGCACCCCGGTGAGGTGACACATCGACGTGGGGGAGGGCTAGGGTCAGGGGGCGCATCGATCATATAATCCCGGCAAGGAGCACACATCATGACACTCGATACACTCGATAGCGGCATTCTGCCGATGGTCGTGCCGCCGGAGGCGCGCAACGCCGCCGGACTGCGGGCGCTGATAGCGGCGCACCACAACATTCGTTTCATCTCGCTGGTGGGCGTGGATCTGGGCGGCAACGAGACCGATGAGCGCATTCCGGTCGCCTCGTTTCTGCCGGACGCCGAGACGTTGCTCTCCGGCGGTGTGCAGACCGACGGCTCCAGCGTTGTGCTGCCCGGCATCGCCACCCTTAACGATGGCAAGGTGGACTTGATCGCCGACCCGGATGCGCGCTGGATCATCGATTACAATGAGGAGTACATCGACGACGACACCGGTCTGCCGGTCGGCACCATCAAGATCCCGGCGTTTCTCGAACACGCCGGGGCGCGCGTCGATTCGCGATCGGTGCTGGCGCGGGCCGAGGTCTCGGTGGGACGCCGGGTGCGGGCGTTGCTGGAGCAGCATCCCGAGGCGGCGCGGGCGCTCGGCTTTGAGCCGGGCGACGTGGCCGAGGTACTGCTCACGGCCGGCACCGAGCTTGAGTTCTGGGTGCGCACGCCGGGAGCGCGCGAGGAAGTGCAGCAACTGGCGGTGTCGCAGGCGCTGCAGGAGCAGTATTGGAAGCCGACCCGCGGTGCGGTCCGCACGGGGCTGGAGCGGGCGCTCGATCTGCTCGAAGCCTGCGGGCTGCGACCGGAGATGGGCCACAAGGAGGTCGGCGGCGTCGATGCGCGTGTTATCGGCATGCACGGTGTCGCCGTGATGGAGCAGCTCGAGATCGACTGGCGCTTCGCCGGGGCGCGCGAGGCGGCCGACAACGAACTGCTCGCCCGCACTCTGATCGCCCGCGCCTTCCGTGGCGAGGGCTTGGAAGTCACCTTCCTCGCGAAGCCGATCGAGGGGGTGGCCGGCAGCGGTGAGCATACCCACGTCGGCATCGCCGTGCGTCTCAAGGACGGCTCGCTCAAGAACCTGTTCACCGCCGCCGAGCCGTCAAAGGACTACCTCAGTCCGATCGGCTGGGGCGCGCTCATGGGGCTGCTGCGCCGCTGGGAGGTGATCGGCCCGTTCGTCACCTGCTCGACCGACGCCTTTAACCGGCTGAAGCCCGGATTCGAGGCGCCGGTCTGCGCTGTCGGGGCCGTGGGACACACCGTCGAGGAGCCGTCACGGAACCGCAGCGTGCTCGCCGGCCTGGTGCGCGACCGCAACAACCCGCTGGCAACCCGCTTCGAGGTGCGCGCGCCCAACCCACACACCAACTCGTTCCTGGCGATGGCGGCGATGTACCAGGCGATGCTCGACGGCATCACCCATGCGCTGACATCGGGGAGTTCCGCGGGAGCGCTCCAGGCCGAGTTCTCCAAGAAGCCGGGGGAGTCGGGAACCTATCTCGAAACCGGCCGCGCCTACCGCAGCGAGCACGATGTGTTCGAACATTACGATCAGGCCGAGCGCGACCGGCTGTTCGGCAAACCGCCGGCGACGGTGTTCGAGACGCTGAGCCGGATCGCGGACGGCGCCGGGGATGTGGAGGTACTAACCGCGGACGGCGTGTTCGACGCGCGCCTGATCGCCTCCTATCGAGCGGCGATGCGCAGCCGCTGGCTGTTGGAACTGAGTGAGCGTGTTCTGCCCGCCAACGCCGCCGCCGTGCGTGAGTGCCGCCGCGTTCACGGTGACGACGAGGACGGCGCCGACGAGGCCGCGTGGGAGGAGATCCACACCCTACGCCGCCGGCTGATGCGCGACAGCCTCGATAGCCGCTCGCTGTTCACGTCGCTTCGGGAGGCGGTCGAGCGCGGCGACGAGGCCGATGTGTCTGCCCTCCAGCAAGAGATGAACGTGTCGATGGCGGAGCTACGAAGGCAGTACACGGCCTACACGCGCAATGTGCTCGACCCGGTGCTGCCCGAGGGCGAGATGGTCGAGGTGGCGGCGCGGCTGTTCTCGGCCGTGTCCGCGAACGCGGCGGAGCCGTGAGACATTACCCCGCGGGCCACCTAACCCCCCGACCCCCTTCCCTGCAAGGGAAGGGGAGACGAGAGTTCCCGCTATTTCCGGGCGGAGGGTTCTCGCGGATAAAGTTGGGCGAGCCAATGACGGCAAGGGAGAGACGAGGATTCCCCTGTGTCCTGACGGGGGCGCCTACAGGCGTCCGCTATCTCCTTGCACTCTAGCCAGTAGGACGAGGATTCCCCTGTTTCCTGGCGGGGGCGCCTACCGCCGGCGTCCATTCGCCCTGACCGTACCGAGGCAGGCTGCACGGGAAAGGGGATATCGTTCCTCCCTCTCCGTGCCGTCCTCCTCGATACCCGTGAGTCGCCCACCTATCTCTTGGCGCAGCCGCGCGGGTCGTTCTCCCCTCCCCGCGCCGAGGAGGGGTCGGGGGAGAGGTGGGCGTCAGATCATACCCAGCGCCTGGAAGACCTGCTCGAACTGCGAGGGGTTGGCCGGGTTGTACCAGGGGATGCTCAGTAGCAGCACGCCACCGGCCCCGATCACGAACACGGCGCGATGCGCCCGTCGCGACTGCTCGTCGTACACGCCATAGGCGCGCGCCACCGCGCCGTCCTCGTCGGACAGCAGCGGAAACGGCGCGCCCAGTCGCTCGGCAAAGGCGCGATGCGACGCCGGTGAGTCGGTCGAGATCGCCACCAGCCGGCCCCCAAGCTCGGCGAGCACATCGTGGTCATCGCGGAACGCGCCGAGTTGCGCGCGACAGCCGGGCGTGTCGTCCTCCTGATAGAAGGCGACGACCACCGGCCCATTGCCCAGCAGATCCGACAGCCGCACCTCGCCCTCGGGACCGGGTAGAAGGAAATCGGGCGCCGGCTCGCCCTCTCGGAGATCGCCGTCACGACGATTGCTCATCATCTGCCCCCATGCGCCTGCTCTCGGTCACGCCATGCGTGCCCGCGTCCCATCTGACGACAATCGCCCATGATCTGCCCCCGTGCGCCGTCGCCGCGCGCACCCCACCCGGCAGCGCGGCGGAACCGTCACCATCGCTGGCCAACACCTACCTCCGCGCGCCGCGGGATGATATGAGCATCACTCACGGCACACCAAACAGCGTCTCCCCGGGGTCCGGCGCGTCCGCGAAGCCGCGCAACGCCGTCGCGTCGACACCCCTCGCCTGCGCCAGCGCGCGCACACGTCCCAGCCCCGCGCTCTCCAGCAGGTTCGTGACCGCGCGGTAGCGGGCGATATACTCCTCGCCGGGGCCAGTGCCTCCCTCGGAGGGGCGTAGCGCCTGGTGGATGCCGAGCGCGGTGAGGAACTCGCGCTGCGTGGTGAAGCCGGCGAGCGTCAGACCGGCATCCCGGCCGGCGCGCGCTACCGTCGTGAAATCGATGTGGGATGTGATGTCCTGGCGCCCTACCCGAACGTACGGGTCGTGGCCGGCGGTGTGGCGCGAAAAGCACAGCAACGTGCCCTGGCCGCGCCACGAGGCGTAGAGGTGGGCCGCCGGGTAGCCGTAATCCAGCGTCAGCACGACACCACGCTCCAGCGATGTCGCCGCCTCCCGCGTCCACGCCGGCGCCGCCAGATTGACCTCGGCGCGCGCTCCCTCGCCGGGCAGCCGCCCCAACGCGGCGAAGTAGGTCGCGATATCGGCGGTCGATGGGGTATCCCACACCTCGACAAACGCGCCGTCGCGCTGCTCGACGTACGCTTCGCGGAGCACGCCGGCCTCGACTGTCACCAGGTGCACCGCGAAGGCATCAAGCAACTCGTTCGAGATGATGCAGCCCGTGACATCAGCGGGCAGCGCCTCCGCCCAGCAGACTCCGTCGTCGCCATCGAGCAGCCGCCGCTGCCGTGCCGCCTGCGCCGGTGATCGCTCGACCAGCACGTAGCGCAGCGCCGCGCGCAAGTCCGGTTCGGCCCGCGCCGCCCAGCGCAGCAGGTCGCGCGCCATCGTGCCGTTTCCTGGTCCGGGTTCGACCAGGGTAAAGGCGGCCGGTTCGCCCAGCCGCCGCCACACCTCGGCCACCTGCCGCCCGATCATCGCGCCGAACAGCGGGCTAATCTCCGGGCTGGTGAGGTAATCGCCGCGCGGTCCGATCACCTCCCGGCCGGACATGTAATAGCCGTGCTCGGGGTGATACAGCGCCAGTTCCATGAAGCGGCGGAAGGTAACGCGCCCGGCCGCGGCAATCTCCGCCGCGATCACGTCGCGCAGCGCGTCGTTCTCAGTGTGGGAGCCGAACTCGTCCATGGTGGGTGCTCCGGTGAGAATACCTAACCCCCTGACCCCCTTCGCCACGAGGAAAGAGAGAGCGGCAAAGTGCCTCGGCGTGGTTAGACTCGTCTGGCCGCCCCCGCCAAGAGACACGGACCGCCTTACGTGGGGGCAACTCGGCGGGTCGCCCGCGCCCTGGTCGGGATCTATCCCGCCTCACGGCGAGCCGAGAAGGGAAAATCATGGGGTGACCCGCTGGGCCGCCCTGGTCGGGGTCCGCGTGACGGTGGGCACGGTCATGCCTGTCGGCATTCAACCGCCGGCTCGGGCCGGACGCGGACCCGTGCTCCCTCATTGGTGCGCCCGTTCTATCGTAGGCGCTGCCCTGCCGTGGGACGAACCCTCGCGGCGATGCTCCGCGTATCGCTTCGCTCGGCCCGAGGGTATGATCGCGCCAAGGCGAGGAGCGGTGAGCGAGGTGCGACGATGGCGATGCGCGTGGACGAGTTGCGGACGTGGCGGCCGGTGATCATGGGACTGCGTGGGGCGGTGGTCTCGAATCATCCGCTCGCCACCCAAGCCGGGTTCGATGTGCTGCGCGCGGGCGGCAACGCCGCCGATGCGGCCGTGGCGGTGGGCACGACGATTGGCGTGGTCGAGCCGCACATGTCCGGTGTGGGCGGCGATGGCTTCTTTCTGGTGTGGGATGCGGCGGCGGGTGAGGGCACGGTGGTCACCGCCTGCGGCCAGGCGGCCGCGACCGCCACGCCCGAGCGGTACGCCGGCGGTATCCCCCACACCGGCGTGCTCTCGGCCTCGGTGCCGGGGTTGGCCGGAGGCTGGGAGGCGCTGCGGGCGCGGTTCGGCACGCGCCCGGCCGGTGAGTTATTCGCGCCCGCCATCGCCCACGCCCGCGACGGATTCGCCGCTACCCGCCGCTTCGGACATTTTGCGGCGCGGCAGGCGGCGCTGCTCGCGCGGGATCCCGCCTGCGCCGCCGCCTATCTGCCCCACGGTGCGCCGCCTGCCCTCGGGGCGACGATCCGCAACCCCGCGCTCGCCCGCACGCTGGAGGCAATCGCGGAGTCCGGATCGGACACGCTGTACGAGGGAGAGATCGGCCGCGCCCTAGCCGGATTCGTGGAGCGTATGGGCGGACTGATCACTCCCGCCGACCTCGCCGCCTGCCGCACCACCGAGACACCGCCACTGAGTACCACCTACCGCGGCCTCACCGTGCTTCAAGCGGGGCTGCCATCAATGGGCTTCGCGCTGCTGCAGGAACTGAACATCGCCGAGCAGTTCGACCTCGACACGATGGGCTTCCTCTCTGCCGATGCTATCCACACGCTGGTCGAGGCAAAGAAACTCGCCTTCACCGACCGTGAGCGTTTCGGCGGCGACCCGCGCGTTATCCGGCCGCCGTTCGACCACCTGCTCTCGAAGGACTATGCGCGTGAGCTGGCGGGGCGCATCGACCCCCGGCGGGCGGCGCACGGGGCCAAACAACCGGCCGTCGCGGGTGACACGACCTACTTCGCCGTGGTGGACGCGGCCGGCAACGCGGTATCGGCGATCCAGAGTCTCGGCGGCTTCTTCGGCGCGTGCGTCATGGACCCCGAGACCGGCATCTTACTCAATGACCGCATGACCTGGTGGCACCTGGAGCCGGATCACCCGAACGTGCTCGTCCCCGGTCGGCGTGTGCGCCACACGATGAACACGCCGATGGCGATCGCGGATGGAGTCGTGCGCCATGTGTGGGGCACACCGGGCGGCGATGATCAGGTGCAGGTCAACCTTCAAACCATCACGGCGATGATCGATTTCGGCCTCGACCCACAACAGGCGGTCGAGGCGCCGCGCTGGGCCAGCTTCCAACCCGGCACCGGCTCGGTCTACCCCCATACCACTCCCGACGAGCTGACGATCGAAGAGCGCGTGCCTGCCGAGGTGGTCGAGGAACTACGCGCTCGCGGCCACACCGTACGCGTGCTCGGCCCGCTCGATGGTCCGTGCAGTGCCGAGGCGATCGTGCGCGACCCGACCGGCCTGCTGCTGTGCGGCTCCGACCCGCGCCGCGACGGCTGGGCGGCGGCGTTCTGAGGGGATGGCATGGCGTCATGGGGCATATATGTACCCGCACGGGAGATGCCGTTACCATTCGCACAGAGGCGCACCCGATGAAGACCATCCATGTCGAGATATCGGGTCCGTTGGCGGAGGAGATTGATGCCCTCGTGCAGGCCGGATGGTTCACCAGTGACACCGAGATCACCCGGCTGGCCCTGATCGAGTTCGTACACCGGCATCAGTTTGAG
>JBBQJF010000024.1:0-26607 GCA_038325665.1 Dehalococcoidia bacterium
GTTGGCCCCCCCCCTGGGGCCCCCGGGGGGGGGCCCCCCCCCCCCCGGGGGGTGGGCGTGGGGGGGGGGGGCCCCCCCCCCCCGTCGTCCGTGGCCCAGTCTTCGGACCGGTGGATGAGTCCGTTGGGACGATGACATGACATCCGCACGCATCATCACGTCAGTCGCCCTTTTCATCGTCGCGGGCCTGCTCGAGATCGGCGGCGGCTATCTGGTGTGGTTGTGGCTGCGCGAGGGCAAGGGGGTGCTGCTCGGCGCGCTCGGCGGGTTCGTGTTGTTCGTGTACGGCGTCATCCCCACGTTTCAGCCAGCGGGATTCGGCCGGGTGTACGCGGCGTACGGCGGTGTGTTCGTGGCGCTGTCGCTGCTGTGGGGGCGGCTGGTGGACCGGAAACCGGTGGATCGGTTTGATGTCGCCGGCGCCGTGCTCTGCCTCGCGGGGGTCGCGATCATCATGTACTGGCCGCGGACCTGAGATGACCAAAGACTTCCTCCGCCGCATCACCGGCCGCGGTCCCGCTGACGAGCCGTTTCCCGGCCTCCCGCCGATCCCGATCGAGCCGGTCGGTTGGGTCCGCAACGGCTTCGCCGGCCCAGACCGGCACGACTGGTCGTCGGTTCACTCGCGGATCGTGCTGCGTCCGGATTTGGCCGGGGCGCTGGAGGGGCTGGACGGGTTTTCGCATCTGATCGTGGTCTGCTGGCTCGACCGCGTGTCCGACGACGAGCGCCGCCTAACGGCGGTCCACCCGGCCGGTGACCCGCTCGTACCCGCACGCGGTGTGCTGGCGCTGCGCACCCATCACCGTCCCAACCCGATCGGCGTCTCGGTGGTCGCGCTGGAGGGCATCGACGGCGCCGTGGTGCGGGTGCGCGGCCTCGACGCCGCCGACCGCACGCCCGTGCTCGACCTCAAACCCTACGTCCCCCACTACGACAGTGTGCCGGCTGCGAGCCTGCCGGATTGGGCGCGGTGATTCTCGGGCGAACATGAGGCTCGGACATGACCAACGCCCGTATCGCCATTCCTCAAGACCACATCGCCGGCTTCTGCCGCCGGTGGAGGATTACCGAGTTCGCTCTGTTTGGCTCGGTGTTGCGTGACGATCTTCGTGCTGACTCCGACATCGACGTGTTGATCGTGGTCGAGGACGGCGTCTATCGGCCATGGGGTGGATACGGGCCGATGACAGACGAGTTGGAACAGATTTTCGGGCGCAAGGTGGACCTCGTGGACAAGAAGGCCGTCGAACAAAGCACGAACCCTTTCCAGAAGCGCCACATCCTTTCACATATGGAGACGATTTATGTGGCGTGATCCAGGCAGGCCGTGGGATATGACCGAATCCGCCCGCCTCGTGCGCCTTGAGGTCCGAGCAGGGATACGGCGTGCAACGACCGCCGTGTCCGTGCGCGCCTGACAACCCGCGGTTGACACAGCGGGGCGGGCGCGATACGGATTCCCCAGCAGAAGTAAGCGCGCGGCATGAGCGGCGGCGCGGGCGCGTCGCGGAAACCGAGGGGACAGGATGAAGTTCGCGATCTTTTTCGAGGTCTCGGTGCCCCGGCCGTGGGGCGATACGACCGAGTGGCAGGTGTATCAGAATTGCCTGGAACAGATCCGGCTGGCGGATGAGCTGGGCTTCGATCAGGTGTGGGCGGTGGAGCACCATTTCCTCGAGGAGTACAGCCACTGCTCCGCGCCCGAGGTGTTCCTCACCGCCGCCGCGATGCAGACCAAGAACATCCGCATCGGCCACGGCATCATGACCATCCTCCCGCCGTTCAACCATCCGGTGCGCTGCGCCGAGCGCGCCGCCACCCTCGACCTGCTCTCCAACGGCCGGCTCGAGTTCGGCACCGGCCGCTCCACCACCTGGACCGAGTTGGGCGGGTTCCGCGCCGACCCGGATGAGACCAAAAACATGTGGGATGACGCCCTCCGCGCCATCCCCCGCATCTGGCAGGACGAGGTCTTCTCCTGGGAGAGCAAGTATTGGTCGTTCCCGCCACGCACCGTCGTGCCCAAGCCCTACCAGAAGCCGCACCCGCCCTTGTGGGTGGCCGTCTCCAGCCCGGAAACTTCGATCCAAGCGGCCGAACGCGGCATCGGTATGCTCGGCGTGTCGATCGGTTCGCCGAAAGATCAGGAAGTGCGCATCAACGACTACCGCCGCATCATCAAGGACTGCGAGCCGGTCGGCGCCTTCGTCAACGAACAGATCAACACGCTCAACTGGCTGTACGTGGATGAGGACCTCGAACAGGGCCGCGAGATGGGTAAGAAGCTGATCGGCACCTTCAACTATCTCGCCCAGCAGACGGTCGGCATCAAGCAGGCCTACCCCTCGAAGGCCTACGCCAACGCCGGCCTGCTCTACTCGCTGCGCGCCCAGGGCGTCAACACGGCGGGCGAGGCGCAGATCCGTGACGGCTTCGCCATCGGCAACCCCGACAACGTGACCGAGCAGCTCAAGACGTGGGAGTCGATGGGCGTCGATTGCGTCGCTTTCCTGCTCAACGCCGCCGAGGTCATCCCGCAGGAGAAGGTACTCGCGTCGCTCCGTCTGTTCGGCGAGCAGGTCATGCCCAAGTTCAAGCGCAAGGAAACAACCGGCACGTTCAAAGCGCCCGCGCTCGCGACCGGGGATTAGTCGCGTGTGGGGCAAGGACGGAACCGCCAAGGACGCCGAGGACGCCAAGGGCCGCCAAGACCGAAATATATACGCCATCTTGGCGTCGCTTGGCGTCCTTGGCGTCTCGGCGGTTCAAAATCACCGCCTGAGAGGTGTCAGATGCCCGAGTTTGGCCGGCTAAGCCGCGACCGTGTGCCGTTCTCGACGCCGTTCGTGGCGCCGTTGTATCCACCGCCGCCGTGGGACCTGCCGAACGCGCGCATCCTACAGGCGTTGTTCGAAATCGACCGCGATGTGGCGCTCGAATGGCTGCCGCCGGGGCTGGCGAAGCCGGTGCCGCCGTACGCGCAGATCCTGATGGCCACCTACCCCGAGAGTCCGGTGGGGCCGTTCGCGATCGCCTCGCAGTTGATCGTCTGCCGCTCGCAGACGCGCGCCCGCGGATACGCCCTCCAGACGGTGGTGGATGGCCCACCGGCGGCGCTGGCGGCGTTGCGCGAGGTGTGGGGCTTCCCCGCCCGACCGGGCAAGGTGCGGCTCGAGGTGGGCAACGCCGAGATCCGTGGCGAGGTGGACGATGATGGCGGCCGCACCATCGCGACCGTCACCGTGCGCGAGCTGCACGCCGCCGATCCGCAAAACATCCATTACGACCCAATCCTCGCTCCACGCCTCAGCCCGCCGGTGCAGGAGGACAAGCCGCCCACCCTGCTGGAGCTGACCCAGGTCGATCCCGACTACACGATCAAGGACTGCCGTCTTGGCGCTGGTGTGGTCGCTTATCCGGCCGTCAGCGAGGGCGACCCGGCGGCCCGCGCGTACCCCTGGCATATGCTCCAACCGCGCAACATGATCGCCACCACGTACACCGTCAGCGATACCTCCCTGCCCTGGGCGCGGTTCATCGTCGAGTTCTAACGGACGGCGCACCAGTGCGGCCACCCACGTTGATTGCCCCCGTTCGATGGGATGCCACGCCGGCGCGGATTCACCACCCGCGCCGGTGTGTTAGACAATAAGCGTTCAGCCGTCAGCCTGCTCATTCCCGACTCCATGCCGGCAGCCCCGTTCCGTGCCGCCGTGCGCGGTCGCGGGGCAACTGCCGCGCCAATTGGACCCGACCAATCTCATTGTCTTACGGGACTCGCCTGAATCGGCCGGAACCGGGCTGGACCGCGATTCGGTCGTGCAAGCGGAAAGCATCGTCACACTGACGAAGGCCAGCGTCATTCGCCGGCTCGGGCGGTTCAATGACGAGACGATTCAGGCCATCGACCAGTGCGTCAGGGTCAGTCTGGGGCTGGTCTGACGCCGCTCGCGGTCCCAGCGCCTCACCCGTCACTCCCCGTTAGTCCATGATCGGGAACGCCGGCGGAAGCACCTCATCCAGTGAGCGATCCCGCCAGTCACGCCCGGGGATGGCCGCGCGCAGCTTGTCGCTGATCGGCTGGACGCGGGCGAGCAGCGCATCCTCATCGACACCGACCATCCGGCCGTTCTCGACCACGGTGCGGCCGTCGATGATCACGCGCTCGACGTTCTCGCCGGTGGTCGCGTGGATCAGGGTGCGAATCGGGTCGTTCGTCGGGCCGGTGTGCAGGCCGCGCAGGTCCACGATCGTGATGTCCGCCTTGGCGCCAGGGGCGAGCCGGCCGAGATCGTCACGGCCGAGCAGCGTTGCCCCGCCGACCGTGGCCGCGTTGTAGATATCGCGGGCGCTGCCGGCGAGCAGGCTGCCCTCTGCCATCTTTGCCGCCAGTGCGCCCACCCGCATCTCGTGGATGATGTCGCGCGGAAAGGTGTCGGTGCCGAGCGCCATGTTGATACCTGCCTCGCGGTACCGGTCGAACGAGTGCATCGCGATGCCGCGGCGGGCGAACACCAGCGGGCAATGGACCACACTCGTGCCCGTCTCGGCCAGCAGCCGCAGATCGTCGCTCGCCTGCCTGCCGGGAGACTGTTCGGGCAGGTGGGTCCATGGGTGCGCGGTAGTGAAGATGCAGTGCGCGACCGATGTGCGCGGGCCGAGCAGCCCCGCGCCGGCCAGCGCCTCGATCGGCGTCCGCACATGGCGGCGGAGTATCTCGTGAAACTCGTACAGGTACTGGGCGGCATGGATCTGGATGTGCGCGCCGGTCTCGTCGGCGGCACGGCGCGTCTCGCGCAGCAGCTCCAGGCTACAGGTGTCGAGTTGCGCCGGCATGAACATACCCCGGATGCGGTCGTCCCCGCCGCTCGCCACGCGCCGCACGAAATCACGCGCCCGCTCCAGTCCGGCACGCCCGCCCGCCTCGTCCCAGTCATACCCGAGCGCGCCGCCCCGGTCGGGATCGTGATACCAATACGCGGACTGATAGCCGGCGGCGACGTACGCGCGGGCGCCGAGGCCGCCGGCGATCGCGGCGAACAGGTCCGGGTCACCAATACTGACGCCCGCCTCGATAAACGTGGTCGCGCCGCCGCGGATCACCTGCGCGACGGCGAACCGCGCGCTGTCGCGCAGGTCCTGCTCGCTCAGCCGCACGCCGGCGGCGCGCCGGTCGCGGGCAGGGGCGCCCGAGAGTCCGATCGAGCCGAAGAAGTCGCGCCGGCCGGCGTCGATCCACATGATCTGGGTGTCGACCGCCGCGTGGACGTGGCAGTTGATCAGGCCGGGGCTAACCAGACGGCCGCGGGCGTCGATACGCTGATCGACGGGGCCGTCGTAACTGGCGCCGGCATACACGATCCGGTCATCCTCGTGGACGACCACCCCATCTCGGATTAAGATGTGCCCCCGGCCGCTCCAGCCCACCACCCAGCCGCCTTGGATAAGTGTCCGCATCGTTCGCTCCCTATGAGACTATCCGTGAGACGACCTGACCCCCTGTCCTCTTCCCCGCGAGGCACGGGGAGAACCCCATGTCGGGAGTTCAGCTTAAACGACGTTTACCACGGCCGCGGGATCGGGCGCTGCACGCACGGATTCGCGGTGAAGCTGTTCTGTCAGTGGCGCTCCCATGGGCATGAACAATACGCGAGATCGTGGTCGCTGTCCGCGGCCGGGGCAGACTCACCCACCCGGGACGCACCGGTGCATCCCTCCCCGGACAGGACGCGCCGCGCCTTTTCATTGCCCCTTCGCTGACCGTGCCGGTACAGTGGCGCTGGTGGACCGCGGGGTGTGAGCGAGCAGGACGCCTCACGCGGGCCGTCGATACCGTTGCCCCCGGCCGTCGGGTCGGGCGATGATTGAAACCCTGGATATGATTCGTGGCAAAGAGCGTCTGCCTCATTATCAACCCGGTCGCGCGGACGCTGCCCTCGCCGGATCGCTTGGCGACGGCGCCCGCCTGGTTGCGCTTGCACGGCTGGCAGGTGGATGAGGTCTATACGGAACGGCCGGGACACGCCACGGAGCTAGCGCGCGCCGCGGCGGAGCGCGGGTGCGACGTGGTGATCGCCGTGGGCGGTGATGGCACACTCAACGAGGCGCTCAACGGCCTCGCGGGCAGCTCAACCTCGCTGGCAGTGCTGCCGGCAGGCACGGCAAACGTGTGGGCGCGCGAGATTGGGATGCCGCGTCACCCGGCGGCCGTCGCGCGCCTGCTTGACCACGGCGAGACGCACCGCATCGACCTTGGTGTGGTCAACGGTCGCTACTTCCTGCTGATGGCCAGCGTCGGCGTGGATTCGCTGGTTGTCTCGGCGATCTCGCCCTGGGCGAAGCGGACCTTCGGCCGGCTCGCCTACGCGACGACGGGCGTCCGCGAGGCGTTCATGTTCCCCGCCGTCCGCTCGCGTATCCTGCTGGACGGCGAGCGGATGCCGGTGAAGTTGCTGATGCTGGTCGTGGGCAATACCCGCTCGTACGGCGGCGTGCTCAAGAT
This sequence comes from Dehalococcoidia bacterium, assembly GCA_038325665.1. Lineage (GTDB taxonomy): Bacteria > Chloroflexota > Dehalococcoidia > CAUJGQ01 > CAUJGQ01 > CAUJGQ01. The sequence goes on from JBBQJF010000024.1 coordinate 6,506, forward strand.
CACGAATCGCGCGCTTGCCGATGATGGCCGGCTGGACGTGGTGTTGTACAGCGGCAGCGGCGCGGGCCGGGTCGCCGGCTATCTGGCGCGTACCTTCGTCGGCCGGCATGTGAGCGCACCGGGCGCGATTTATCGCCTCGCGCGCACGATCGAGGTCGAAACCGAGGTACCGTTGCCGGTTCAGGCAGACGGCGATGTCGTGACCACGACCCCCGCGTCTTTCAGCGTCTATCCCGGAGCCTTGCGGGTGGTGGCGCCGTTCGGCCTGACGTCGCCGCTGTTCAGCCGTGAGGGCGCGCCCAACCCCGGCGCCGAGCGGCTGCGCCGCCACTGGTCCGAGCGGCTGCGCCGGCGGCAGCCGCCCACGACTGCCGAACTCCCGCCCACCGGCCGTCACGATAGCCGGCCCCGGTAGCCGGCTGGCGGACTCTGCCGGCTACCGATATGCCCCGGCTCGATGCCGGATGTGGGCGATGTCAACGATTCGCTGGAGGTCGTCGATGCAATACAAGATGCGGTACGACCCCACCCGCGCACGCCAATCCCGGATTCTCCGCGAAGCTTCTTGACCGCGCGAGGACGGGGAGCATGGCTCAAAGCATCAATCACCGGCTCAATCTGGTCCTGAATTCGTCTGGGCGGCTTGAGGAGATCACGCTCGGCGGAGGTTGCCAGCATGACCTGATAGTCAGGCACGTCGCGCCCGCCGTGAACGCATGCGCATCTTCACATCTCCCCAGGAAACGCGTGGCTCATCGCGCCGCGTATCCGCGATGAGCGTGTCGTCGATGTCTTCCCACACCGACCGGTGCAGCTTGAGGTCAAGGACGACTGCCACCCGCCTGCCCCTGCGACTCTTGATGAACCGCACACCGCTCACACTCATGGATTCGCCCCGTTTCTCTAACGTACGTCGTGGTCGTATACCATGTTCCATTCCTCTGTCACACCTACCTTGCCAGTCTGCACTCACCACGGGGCGGAGCGCACGTTCCCGCGGGTGTCCCGTCCGGCTCAGCCGGCGTCTGGTGACGGCGGGATAGCGTCCTGCCCATAGGCCGTATCGCCCTGCTCGGCGACCTTGAGAGTCGCCGGCCTGGCGTGCCCTCCCTCGGGAGTGCCCAGCGATTCGACGGCGCCGCCGGCCACGGCGTAGATCGCGGCGCCACGCACGAAGTCGCGGTTGAAGCGGTCAAGCTCGGCGGTGGTGATCAACGCCTGTTCGGCGTCGTGGACAGCGGTGAGCACGGCGGCGCGGCGGCGCTCGTCCAGCTCCGACAAGATATCGTCGAGCAGCAGCACCGGTGCCTGGTCGGAGCGCTCGCGCAGGAACGCCGCCTCGGCCAGACGCAGCGCCAGGGCGACCGTGCGCTGCTGGGCGCGTGAGCCAAACGCGCCGGCGGGCTTGCCGTCCAGCTCGAAGCGGAGGTCGTCGCGGTGCGGCCCGACGAGTGACACGCCGGCGGCGATCTCCTTCGCCTGGCGGCGGGCGAGCGCACCGCGATACAAGTTGCGCGCCTCCTCGGCCGTCTCCGGCAGGCCCGCTTTCCGCTCTTCGATGAGTTGTGGGGCATAGGCGATGGTCAGCCGCTCGCGCCCCTCGCTCAGACCGGCGTGGATGGCGGCGGCGCGCTCATTCAGGTCGGAGATGGCGGCGGCGCGGGCGAGGGTGATGAGGCTGCCCTGCGTCACCAGTTCCTCGTTCCAGGAGGAGAGCGCATCCGGTGTGGCGCGGCCCTCGCCGATCCGCCGTAACAGAACGTTTCGCTGTTGGGTCACGCGCTGGTAGCGCTGGAGCGCGCGGAGATAGGCATGATCAACCTGGGAGAGCGTCAGGTCGAGGTAGCGGCGACGACCGGCCGGCGGACCGGTGAGCAGGTCCATATCGCTCGAGGTGAACAGTACCGCCAGTATCTGGCCGATCACCTCGGTCGCCCGCCGGGGCAGCCCGTTGACGCGCAACCGCTTGCCACCGCGCGGCAGTCCCTCCCCCGTCCCATTCGCTCCCGGTCGGGAAACCACGGACAGCTCGACTTGTACCTCCGTCCGCCCACGCAGTGCCCGACCGACGATCCGCGCGGCCGCGAGCGGCTCGGAAGCTACTTCCCACCGGACGAAGTCGGCGTCGGAGCCGGTGCGCGGCGAGCGGGTGGTCGCGAGCAGGTACACCGCCTCCAGCAGATTCGTCTTGCCCTGCGCATTCTCCCCGGCAAAGATGCTGGCGCCCGGCGCGAGATCGAGTTCTAGTCGCGCGTAGTTGCGGAAATTCGCCAGAGACAGGTGTGTTAGATGCATACGGATGGCTCTCGCAACCGCGCGCCGCCGCCCCTGGTCACGGCGCCATCCGCCGTCATGCCGGATGGCGCCCGCGTCCCGGGCGGCATGACATCGCGCATGGTGAACCGGCGCGGCCGGCCCGTTCACGGGGGGCGCTCGGGCGATTCCCCCACACGTCCACGCAGCCGGACGGCGACCGCCCCCTGCCCGATCACGACCGAGTCGGGGTCGATCATGGCTCCGGTCGCGGCCTCAATGATGGTGCGCAGCCGCGGCCACGGCATCGGCTGCCGGAACGTCAGCCGCATCCCGCTCGCACCCACTCCGCCCTCCACAACTTCCGCGTGTTCCAGCCCCGGGTCAGTGACGATTCGACCCGCGATGGCAGCGACCCGCTCGGGGCGTTGCGCCGGCCGAAAGGTCAGCAAAATGCCCACGGTGCCGGCGGGGAAGATGCGCGACTCCCGGCGCGTGTCCTCATCGTGGGGGGCGCCGGCCGGCGGTGGCGCGGACGGCCGTGAGGCGCCGGAGTCACCCCCCCGGTCACGCGTATCGCGGGTCGCCTCCAATTCGTGGTCGCGCGCGGAGATGAAGGTTGGCGTGTTCCCAAACATGGCAACCGGGTCCAACGTCGGGGACGTGCCACCGGACGCCGCCGGCGCGGGAGGCGCGGGTATTGCCGTGGTATCAGGCGCGGCGCTCGCTCCCACCACATCGAGCCGTGCGGCCGCCTGCCCGGAGGGTCGCGCGGTCGCGGGAGGGGGCGGCATCCCGGCCGTCAGCTCCGGGCGTGGTGTGCCCACGGGAAGGGCGATGGGCGCGCGTCTGTCCGTCGCGCTCGAATCCATGAGAGTCGCGCGCATCTCGGCCATCTCGGCGCGCAGCGCCAGCATCTCGCCGGTGAGCCGTCCCACCTGCTTACGCAACATCCGCCGCTCCTCGTCGGCATCGGCGAGCAGCCGGTCGACGCGATCGGTATAGCCGCGTAGCGCCTGCCGGAGATCGATTGTCTCGGTCGTATGGTGTTCCACGATTGGCGGGGTTGGGAGCGGCTCATCCAGCAGGCTGGGCATATGCGCGCGTGCGTCCATCAGCGCGGCGCGGGCGCGCATACGGATGTCTGCCGTGCCCTCGGGCGCCGGCGGCGTGGCGGCAACGCGGCTGCCCGGCGCGGGCGACAGCGAGCGAACGACGTGGCGCACGGCCGCGGCGAAGCGGCGGCGGACACCGAGCCGCTCGGGCGATAGTGGGGCCGGGAGAGTGGGGAGGCGCGACATGCCGGCGGTCCCATGGGCGGACGCTGCACCGGCCGTGCCGGTGGCCGCACTCAGTATATCCCGTCTCTCGATTCGTGCGCCTCATCCCCGGCGGCGATGGTACAATGCAGCCGTTTCCTCGACCCTGCATCCTGGCTCTCGTCCTCTACCCCACCGCATTCCACCCATCCACCGGAGGCACACGGTGAAAATCCTCGTGGTCGACGATGATCAGTCGGTCCGCGACCGGGCGGCGGCAATTCTGCGGCGGGAGGGCCACACGGTCGTCACGGCCCGCGACGGCGAGGACGCGTTGATGCGTGTCGATGGGGAGGGTCCGGACTTGGTGCTGCTCGACCACCTGCTGCCTGGCGTGGATGGGATTGAGGTCTGCTGCATCCTCCGCGCCCGGTCCGACGTGCCGGTCATCATGATGATCGCGGGCCGGTCAGACATCGACAAGGTTGCCGGGAGCGCTCCCGGCGCCGATGACTATCTGCTCAAGCCCTTCACCGCACGGGACTTGACCGCGCGCGTTCGGGCGGTCGTGGGTCGTGTCGCCCGCGGGTGGCGTCCGGCGGCTTTGCTTCTCGCCGGGCCGCTGGTCGTTGATCGCGCCCGGCGGGAGGCGCGCGTGGGTGGCCGCCTGCTGACGCCGCGGCCGAAGGGATTCGATCTGTTGGTCGCGTTCATCGACCGCACCGGCCTCCTGCTCAGTCGTGAACAGCTTCTGGGTGATGTCTGGGGCTACGACGTGGCGGGGCGCACGCGCACGGTCGATGTGCACGTCAGCCATCTCCGTATCCTACTGAGCGGCACGGGAGTGACGATCGAGACAGTGCGGGGGGCCGGCTACCGATTCGTCGTGGCGGATGAGGCGACCGCGCGGCGCGCCCATTCGTGCGTCACGGGTGTCGCCAGTCCTCACGTCCCGCTCTCTCTCCAGGCGCCATCGGGGACATGGGCCACTCCAGGGTCGAACTCTGTCTGGCGGTTCGGCTCATGAGCCATGCGTGAACCGCGCGACGGTCACACGACGCCGCTCGTCCGGGTGGGTGAGGGCGCGTCCGGCTTCTGCCGCGGCGGGTTCGCCACCCGCGTCACCACGTTTGCGGCCCCGCCCGCGCGCCATGGGGACCAGACGCGCCCGAGGAGATGCATTACGTTGACGCATACGTCAAGCCCGCCTTAAAATTCCGAATACGGCATACCAAGAGGGTGAAGCATGCGTCTGCACCGTGCCGCGCGCCCCTCGGATCCCCGGCGCTCACCAACCGAACCGGCCAAGGCGCGACCGACTGGAATCCGTCTCCCTCGGACGTTCGCGGCGTTGCGTATCCGACACTACCGGGTGTTCTTCTTCGGGATGCTCGCCTCAATGACGGCGATGCAGATGCAACAGATCGCCCGCGGCTACCTTGCCTTCGAGATGACACATAAGGCCACCTCGGTGGGGCTGGTCAGCATCGCCTGGGGCCTGCCCCAGATTATCTTCTCGCTGTTTGGCGGCGTGGTGGCCGACCGGATGGAGAAGCGCAACCTGCTCATGATCACGCAGTCGCTCACCGGTCTGCTGGCGCTGATCACGGCGATCCTCGTACACACCGGCGTCATCACAATCGGTCATCTCGTGCTGCTGGGTGTTCTTCAGGGCACCGTCTTCGCCTTCAACATGCCGGCGCGTCAATCGCTGGTGCCGGAGTTGGTCGGGCAGCAGGATTTGATGAACGCGATCGCGCTCAACAACGCGGGCATGAACTTTACCCGCATCTTCGGACCTTCCCTCGCCGGGTTGATCATCGCCTGGAACGTGATCGGCGTGACCGGCGTGTATTACCTCAATGCCTGCCTGTACATCGTCTATATCATTTTCATCGCCCAGATCCCAGCCACCGGCGCCGCCAGCCGCCGCAAGAAGGCGCCAATGCTGACCGAGTTCCGTGACGGCATGTCCTACATCCGCCGCCGGTCGATGCTGCTGACGCTGCTCACCCTCGGCTTTCTGCCGATCATCTTCGGCATGCCCTACCAGTCGATGCTGCCGGTGATCTCAAAAACGGTGTTTCAGGCCGGGTCGCGCGGATTGGGCTTCATGGCGACGGCTGCCGGCGCGGGCGCACTGGTCGGTTCCCTGGTCATTGCCACACTCACCGAGGTCAAGCGCAAGGCACTATTGCAACTGGTGATGGGCGTGTGCTTCGGCCTCTCGCTGATCGCGTTCAGCTTCGCGCCGAACCTCGGGGTTGCCCTCATTACCTTGCTATTCGTCGGCGGCACCGCCACTTTTTACCAGACGTTGAACAATACCCTAGTGATGACCAACACTGACCCCGAGTATCAAGGACGCGTGATGAGCGTGTACATGATTTCCATGTCGCTGATGCCGATGTCTGCCCTGCCCGTGGGCATCATCGTCGATCACGCCGGCGCCCCTGCCACGATCGGCGTTGCCGGCGCGCTGGTGGCCATCTCTGTCAGCGCGATTGCCCTGCTTCACCCACGCTATCGCCGTCTTGAGACGGCCGGACCGGTTGGCGGCCGGCCGGCGCCGGCGCGGGCGGGGTAACGCTCGTGGGGCACGAGGTCATAGGTCACGGGTCATAGGGGGAGCGGGCGGCCGTCATCGGGGGGCCGGGTAGCTCGATCACAGGAGGCCGCCGGTGAAATGCGTCACACGAATTGGTCTATTACTGGTCCTGCTTGTCGTCGCGACGCCGTCCACCGTCCACGCGCAACCGGGTAGCAACTCGGTATACGATGATCCGGATGGGCGGTTCTCGGTGCCGGTTCCAACCAACTGGCGGGCCGAGAGCCGGTCGGGATACGTTGCACTGACCGATCCCGAGGGCGGCATCTCCGTGTACGCCCTGGCGCTCGTGGCGGAATCCGCCGAGCAGGGCATCACCGCCGCCTGGGCGCTGGTCGATCCCTCGTTTTCCCTGACCGTCGAGGACATCACGCGGCCCCCCTCGGAGCCGGGTGTCGAGGAGACGGTTGACATCGGCTACGACTCCGGCCGGGAGCGCTTCGTCGCCGCGAACGGACGGCTGGTCCAGGGCGTGGTCTACGTGCTGCTGGCCGATGGGCCGGTCGCGGCAGTCGCCCGGCGCGCCTCGCAACTCCAGATCATTATCTCCGGCTTCCGGATCACGGCAGTCGAGCGGGTAACACTGACCGGCGTTGCGCCGAAGCCGGTCACTGCCGAATTGATCGCGCGGTTGGAAGCGTACATCACCGAGACGATGCCCCGGCACGACGTACCGGGGGCGGCGGTGGCGATCGTGCAGGACGGTCGGGTGGTCTACACGCGCGGATTCGGTGTGCGTGAGCGCCACCGTCCCGAGCCGGTCACGCCCGATACCATGATGATGATCGGCTCCACCGGCAAGACCATGACCACGATGATGATGGCAACGCTGGTGGACGAGGGCCGGTTGCGGTGGGACCAACCGGTCGTCGAGATCCTGCCGGCCTTCGCGCTCTCCGACCCCGAGACCACGCGCCGCGTGACCGTGCAGAACCTGGTCTGTGCCTGCACCGGTGTGCCGCGACGCGACCTTGAGCTGTTGTTTAACGCCAATACCCTCACCGCGCGGGACATCGTCGAGTCCCTCGCCGGGTTCCAGGTATTCACCGACTTCGGCGAGGCATTCCAGTACAGCAACCAGATGGTCGGGACGGGCGGCTATATCGCGGCGCTGGCCGGCGGCGCGACCTACGCCGACCTTTATAACGGCTACCTAGCGCAGATGCAGGCACGCGTGTTCGACGCGATTGGCATGCCCAATACCACATTCTCGTTCGAGCAGGTTCGGGCCGCCCCCGACCACGCCACGCCGCATGGCCTCACCCTTGGCGGCGACTACATCCCGTTACCGCTGAGCGACGAGGAACTCCTCCGACCAATCGCTCCGGCGGGAGCATCGTGGTCGAACGCGCGTGACATGGCGCGCTACCTAATCACAGAACTGAACCGGGGCGTCTCACAGGAGGGACGGCGGGTCGTTTCGGAGCAAAACCTGGGCGTGACGTGGACGCCGCAGGTGCCCGTGTCAGCAGAAACCAGTTACGGCCTGGGGTGGTTTGTTGATTCGTACAAGGGCCTGCGCCTACTCCACCACGGCGGCAACACCCTCGGCTTCACCTCCGACTTGGCGTTCCTACCCGACGCGGGCACCGGCATCGTCGTCTTGTCCAATGCTCAGGGCAGCAACGTCTTCAACGAGGCGGTGCGCGTCCGCCTGTTCGAGTTATTGTACGACCAGCCGATGGAACACGACGCTCAGGCCGTATTCGCACAAGAATCAATTCGACAATCGCTCCAGGACGCGGCCGCCGGCTTGCAGGATGGAATCGACAGTGATGCGGTGGCGCCCTATCTCGGCACATTCACGAATGCCGAACTGGGCATGATCACGCTACGGCTGAGCAAAGGCCGGCTCACGGTTGACGCGGGCGAGTTCGTCAGTGAGTTGCGCGTGTTCGTCAGCAGGATGGGCCGGACCAGTTACGTGATCTTCGATCCGCCGATAACCGGCCTCCCGTTCGATCTCACCACCGACGCCGACGGCAATCCGATCATCGTGCTCGAAACCCCGACCGACACATACACGTTTCGGAGGTCATAGGTCACAGGTCATAGGGCCCACGGCACAGGAACGGGTAACGAGTCGTAAGCGTTTAGCCACCAGCGCTCAGAGGTCAGCCCGCGCGTAGCCGGTCGCCGGCCACCGCGAGCGGGCCGTGGTCGTGCATCCCACGACTCGACCGCTGACCGCCGGCGGTCAAGCGCTGAACGCTTACAACGAGTTATGGGCCGGGGGCAAGGGCTATGGGCACGGAGTTGTGGGTTATGGATTATGGGTCACGGATTACAAGTCTTAAGTTATGGGTCCGGGAGACGTCCGGGCGGTTCCGGCGAGCGTAGGGCTGTGGCACGGCGCCAAGGGCACGTACCGGTCACGGGATGCGCCCCACTCCTCCCCATGACCTGTGACCGAAGACCTGTCCGTAACCTACTGGGGCCAGGGAATCTCAATGTTGGTGGAGTGGAAATCAAGGGGGGCGGCGCCGTTCAGTCGCCAGCCGGCGGTGTTCTGCTGGACGAATACCCACGTATTGAACTCGGAGAAGGTGCGTCCGATGAGGTAAGCGCGAGCGCCGCCCTGCTCCTCAACGAGCTTGGAGCAGACTTTGCCCACATCTTCGGGAGAGCGGGTCGCCGCGCAGTCACCCGCGTAGGCGCCGCCCTCGGACTCGACCATCAGCCGCACAACATCCTCTGCCGTCGGAGCCGTTGCCTGCTCCGCGTTGCTTTCCGCGCGCATTCCTGGTGACGCGGTCGCGCATGCCATCAGTCCCAATGCCAGGACAGATGCCGCCACCATCCACCACGCCGGCCCAGAGCGCCGAACCGTGCGCGCGTTCATCATCAATTCTCCCAACGCCATAAGTATCCCGTGTGCGCGCGCTCCCCGAATCGGCCGGCGGAAGGATACCGCCTGTACGTTCGATACCCATCCCTTGGTACGGGAAAGTATCCCTCGCTCACTAGATCAACGTTCCGTGCAACGTGGATATGACACATGCGATATGACAAATTCATAACGACCGGGCACTCCCAGGCGTTCGCGGACGTGGCATCGCGCGCCGCGCGGCGGGTCGTGAGAACGACACCACGGGAAAGGGGACCAAGGGGGTTACGTGTGCCGTGGGGAGTATCAGCAGGACGCGCCCGCAGCAAGCCGGGGATACTCGCCGATGATGCCGGTTGAGCCACGCACCGTGACGAACACGACGGCCTGCGCGTCAAGCGCGCCGGATGGAGCAAGCAGCCGCCAGCGGTCGAGTCCATAGCCGGTATCGAAGACCGCGGCAGGGGCCGGAGCGCCGGCGGCGACGTTCCGCACCCCGCTGAACTTGAAGGTGGAGGGGCCGGCGGTGATGCAGGCGGGGAAATCGACCTTTTGGGCGATCTCGCGCCGGTCGTAGGTGGTGATGCCGCGGGAGGCGACCGTATCAGAGGGACCGCTCCACGCGCGGCGGTCGGCGCTCGGGCGAGGTTCACCCGCCGAGCCGCAGGCGGCGAGAACGCCGGCCAAGAGTGCGGCGCCGGCCAAAACGGTGAGGATGCGCATGGTGATTACCAGCACGCCCGGTGAGGCGATTGTAGGGACACGAAAACGGGCGGCGCGGCCAGCGTGCGCGTCGCCCCTATCGGAGATGACGAGAACGGGTAAGGCCGCGTCATGCGGCTCAGCGTGCGGTCGTGGCTATCGTTGCCACCACGCCCCGAGCGCGACCATCGCCGCGAGTGAACCCATGATCGTGATGAATACGAACACCAGCTCCAGTGTTTCCCCGGGCGCGGTGCCGAAGGTGATCAGTTCGGGCATTCTACCCACCTTGTTCCTGACTGCAATTCCATGGGGAGCCATCCTCAGCATGCACGAGCCACCGGGGACGATCAAGGGGCGTCGCGAGGTACGGACAGATGCCGCGGATCTCGTGTACCGTTTGGATAGCGAGGCTGATGAGACGAGACCGACAAGGGAGGGCCACGATGGACGACCGAGAACTCATTCAGCGCATCAACACACTGGTGGACGAAGAGCACCACCTGTATGAACGTGGCTCGGATGGGTTGGATACCACCGAACGCGCTCGCCTCGAATCGCTGGAGATCGCGCTCGATCAGTGTTGGGATCTGCTGCGTCAGCGCCGCGCCCGTCGCCGTGCCGGCCTCGATCCCGATGACGCGGACCTTCGCGACGCCACGACCGTCGAGCGCTATCAACAGTAGGCCGATCTGCCGCGGAACACGCCGGACGCGTGCCCGTCTTCCAGCGTGTCCGGCGCGTTCCCCGGATGGAGACTCGCCCGCATGGAGTCATTACAGGAACCGCCGACCGCTGCTCCGAACACCACGACGAAAGCGCTGCAACTGGCCGGCGCGGCGCTCCTCATCGTGCTCGCCGCCGTGTTTGTCTATGCGAATCGCACCGAGGTTCCGAATGCCGTGCGCGCGGCGCGCGAGGCGCGGGTACCCTTCCTTGTTCTGGCGGCCGCGCTGAGTGTCGTGTACATGATAGATCTGGCGGCGTTCCATCATGCCGCTTTCCGTACCATCGGCGTGGCGCTCCCTTTTCGGGCAATGCTGTGGCTGGCCTCCGCGGCGCACTTCCTCAACCTGGTCGCGAAGTCCGGCGGCTTCGGGGGATTGGCGGTGTATCTCCAGGATGCCGGGAGACGAGGGCTGCCGCGCGGCAAGGTGATCACAGCCTACGCGCTCGCGTCAGTGCTGGCGCAAATCATGTTCACGCTGGTCCTGGTGGCGAGCTTGACGCTGGCCTGGTGGGACGGACGCTTGACGCTCACCGAGATCGCCGCGGCGGGCGTTTTTTCTCTGTATACCCTGCTGTACGTCGTGGTGATCGTCGCGGCTATACGTAGCCGGGAGGCCGTGCGATTCGTTCACGCTGTGCCGGCGCGCGTCACGCGATGGATGCGGGGTCTGTTCGGCCGCCGCCGCGCCGCCGCCCCGATCAACCATGAAGCAGCGGATGAACTCTACGACGCCGTCGCCGTCCTCGTGCGCCGGCCCGGGGCAGCCCTTCCCCCGGCCCTGTACGCGCTGATGATCGACATCATCGGGACGGCCATGATCTGGGTCGTGCTGCGCGCCTTCGGGGTGCAGACCGGCGTGACCGTGCCGCTGGTGGGCTATTCGGTCTCCGTCTTATTCTCGATCGTCGGGGTGCTGCCGGCGGGCGTTGGCTTTGCGGAGGCGGGCCTCGGGGCGGTGTTCGTGTCATACGATATACCGGTGGCGACGGCCGCGGTGGCAGTGCTTGCCTACCGGCTGTTCGAGACGTGGATTCCCTTTCTCATCGGCGGCTTCGCGGCCCAGGCCGTTGCGCGGAAACGAGCACCGTCGTGAAACACGCGGGTCTCAGCGGCAAAGGGCGACGCCGCACGGTGGCGACCGCGACGGCAGGGCTAGGGCTGCTCAATATCGCCCTGGCGATGATCAAGCATGTCCCATTCCGATTCGCGCCGCTTCACGACGTCGTACCACACGCGGCCGTTGTCGGTTCCCGCTACGTGCTACTGACATCGGGACTGGCGCTGCTGGCGTCCGCGCGGGGCCTCGCCCACGGAAAGCGACATGCCTGGTGTCTGGCAGTCGCCGCCGCGCTCATGTCGCTGGTGGCCCACCCGTTTAAGCGGGCAGACCTGCTGGGGACGGCGGCGACCGGACTCACCATCGTCCTATTGATGGGAACAGCACGGCTGTTCCCCGCGCGTAGCGACCCCGCTCGGGTGCAGCAGGGGGTGCGGTGGCTTGTCTTTGGTGAACTGGCGGTGTTCGTGTACGGCATGGTTGGCAGCTACATGTTGGATGCGGAGTTCGTTGAGACCACCACGATCGTGCGTTCGTTCGAGAACGCGTTGCGCCTGCTCTTCATCTTGCCGGCGTCGGCGATTGAGCCGGCCAGCCGCCATGGCAATTGGTTTATCAACTCGGTGCGGGTGATGTCACTGGTCGTGCTGGCGGTCGCTTCCTGGCACCTTCTCCACCCGGTGATTCAGCGGGCGGGCGCCGGGCGCGGTGAGCGGCAGCGCGTGCGCGCGCTTCTCGATCAGTACGCGACGAATGCGCTCGCCTATTTCCACCTGCTCGACGACAAGCACTACTATTTCGCCGGCGACGGCCGCGCCTTCATCGGGTACAAACTGGTGGGAAGCGTGGCGGTCGCGCTGGGAGAGCCGGTGGGCGCGGCCGATGCCTGCCGCGCGGTGGCGGCCTCCTTCGCCCAATTCTGTGACCTCAACGGCTGGGCTTTCTGCTTTTACCAAGTAACGGAGGACGGCGCCGCATTGTTACGCGAGGTGGGATTACGAAGCGTAAAGATCGGCGAGGAGGCGGTGATCCCGGTGCAGACGTTCGCGCTGACGGGTAAACACTTCAAAGGCCTGCGCAATGCGACCAACCGGCTCGAACGGGAGGGCTACACCGTTGAGCAGGCGCCACGGCCGATCGACGACCACACCATGGACGAACTCGAAGAGGTGTCCGACGCATGGCTCGCCCAGGGTGGGCACCGCGAGCGCGGCTTCACGCTCGGTGCGTTTGATCGGGACTACCTGCGTGAGACCATGGTCTTCGTGGTTCGATCTCCATCCGGCCGGATCGAAGCCTTCGCGAACGTCATTCCCTCGTTCCGCTCCTCGGAGGGGAACTTTGATCTGATGCGCCGGCGCGCGGACGCGGTTGATAGCGCGATGGACTTTCTGTTTGTGCATCTGATCGACTATTTCAAGGCGCAAGGTTTCACGGGCATGAACCTCGGCCTGGCGCCGCTCGCCGGTATCGAGGGCACGGGGGTGGTGGCGCGGGCATTGCGCCTGTTGTACGAGCGGGGCGAGCGGGCCTTCAACTTCCGGGGGCTGCGGGACTTCAAAGACAAGTGGCGGCCGGACTGGCAGCCGCGCTACCTGGTCTATCGGAGCGATCTGCAACTGCCCCAGATCGCGCTCGCGGTCGCCCGTGCGGGCGAGCGGGCCGGCAGTTCGTCCTGGTCAGTACGTGGGTGGCTTGGGCACAAACTCCGGCCACGGTTGCAGCCGGCGTCCTCACCGCGCTAAGCGGAGCCCGCCCCTGGATGAGTGAGGAGACAGTGTTGACACGACGCCCACCTCTTGAGAAGAGTCCGAATCGTGCTCCTACTACGCGCAGCCCACACGATGGATTGCAGAGATTAGGACCGGGTGTCGTCACCGGCGTGGCCGGCCACGACCCTTCCGGCATCTCGACCTATACCGTCACTGGCGCCGACCGGAATCTCAATCAGGCAACGGCGCGTTATCGCGAAGGGGGATGATCAGGGGAGTCACGTTCAGCCGAGGTCGCGGGCGGCGGGGGCGAAGCGAAAGGCGAGCGCGGCCATCAAAACGAGCACGACCGCCATCGCGCCGACCGCGGCCTGCACACCGAAGGCGGCCGTGCCGAAACCGGCGATCATTGCCCCGAGTGGCACCATGCCCCGATTGAGAAACAGCGTGCTCGTGATCCGGCCGCGATACTCCTCATCCACGTACACCTGAATCAAGGTATTGTTCGTCGCCATGTAGATCTGCTGGCTGATACCCACTGTCACCAGCGCCGCCAGCGACAGCCACAGCCACGGCGAAACGGCGAACACGACCAGGGCAATGCCGAAGACGACCAGTCCCGCCAGCATCAGCCGCCCCCGACGCGCGCCGCCGCGCAACGAGGCGACCGACAGCGCCCCGACGACCGCGCCGATGCCGGTTGCCGCCGTGAGCAGCCCCAGCCCGCCGCCGCCGACTTTCAAGACATCGCGCGCGAAGACTGCGAGCATTGTCTGATACGGCATACCGAAGATCATGGGAAGCAGCGCCAGCAGCACCAGGGTTCGTAGCGGCGGCTGCCCGCGCAGGTAGCGCACCCCACCGGCGAGATCGGACAGCACACTGGTGCGCCGCCGCACCCGCCGCTCGCCGAATCGCATCCGTGACAGCCCGTATAGCACCGCCAGGAAGCTGGCGGCGTTGAAGTAGAACGCGCCCGCCACGCCCACGGTCGCGATCAGCCCGCCGCCGATCGCGGGGCCGATCACCCGTGTCAGGTTGAGCGTGGCCGAGTTGAGCGCGATCGCGTTCATCAGGTCGCCGGCCGGCACCAAGTCCGAGATCAGGGACTGCCGCGCCGGCTGGTTGAACGACATCATCACGCCGCGGCCGGCGGCGATCAGCAGCACCATCCAGATCTGCACGGACCCGGTGGAGACGAGCGCGGCCAGCGCCAGCGCCAGTATCATTGCCACGGTTTGGGTCGTGAACATCAGCCGCCGCCGCTCGACCCGGTCGGCAACGACGCCTCCGACCAGCGTGAAGATCAGGATCGGCCCCAGCCGGCATAGATTAAGCAGTCCGAGGTAGACGGCCGAGTCGGTCAACTGATAGACGAGCCAGTTAAGCGCGACCTGATCCATCCAGTCGCCCGAACTAGAGACGAGCGTGCCGAACCACAGCAGCCGGTAGTTGGGATGGCGCAGCGACGTGAACGTCGGCGGTACGGGCAGGCCATGCCATCGTACCCGTGGGGCGGCTCCGGGCAGTGCGCCGGGCGTGGGACCGGCCATCGGCATACTCGCGTGCAAGATACGCATTAGTGTAGCTTAATCATAGTGCGACGCTGAACGGTGAAGCAAGTGATGACGAAACCTCGTGGATGCGTTAGAATCCCGTCATGGAGCCAACACGCGAGACATTGTTGCATGACACGGCCACACTGTATTCGCGCGCCTCGCGGGTGCTCGATCCGGTGCGGCTGCAAGCGTGGGAGGGAATGGGCGTCACCTTCCCCCAACTGCGTATTCTGTTTCGGGTGCGGGCACAGCCGGGTATAGATGTGCGCGGCCTGGCGGGGGGGTTAGGCATCAGCCCCTCGGCCGCCAGCCAGCAGGTGGATAAGCTCGTCGCCCGCGGTATGCTGCATCGCACCGAAAACCCGGATGACCGCCGCCACGTCCGTATCGAGTTAACAGAGTTGGGTGAGCAGGCCGCCGGGGAGATCTCGCGCGCCTCGCGCGCCCACGTCGAGTCCGTGCTGGCGACCCTCGCGGACGGCGAACTGGCTGACCTCCACCGCCTGCTCGACCGCGTGCTCACCGCCGCCGCGCTCCACCCGGCGCCCGCCTCGGGGTAACGGTGGGGAGCGGCCGGCCGATTTTCTTCTCGACCACTTGCTCCAACAGGGCTAGAATAGCCATAAGGCAGTGACCCCACGCGGGGTAAAGTCCGGCTGTCCGGCACGTTTCGCGAAAGGAGCGACCGATCCTATGAGCGACGAGACAACCAACGGTTCGACAAATGGGATGTCACGGGAGATGGATGGCGAGCAGCGGACGCTGACGACCCGTCAGGGCCATCCGGTCCACGACAACCAGAGTCTCCGCACCGTGGGTGAACGCGGCCCCACGACCCTGGAGAACTACCACTTCATCGAGAAGATCACCCACTTCGACCGCGAGCGCATCCCGGAGCGGGTGGTACACGCTCGCGGCGCCGGCGCGCACGGCTACTTCGAGGCGTACGGTACCGTCGGCGACGAGCCGATCGCGAAGTACACCCGCGCGAAGCTGTTCCAGGAGAAGGGCAAGCGCACGCCGATGTTCGTGCGCTTTTCGACCGTGGTCCACGGTGGCCACTCGCCCGAGACGCTCCGCGACCCGCGCGGATTTGCCACTAAGTTCTACACCGAAGACGGCAACTGGGATCTGGTCGGCAACAACCTTAAAGTGTTCTTCATCCGCGACGCCACCAAGTTCCCGGATATGGTGCACGCCTTCAAGCCCGATCCGCTGACCAACCGTCAGGATATGAACCGCTTCTTCGACTTCGTCAGCCTGACGCCGGAGTCGACCCACATGATCACCTTCCTGTTCAGCCCGCGCGGCATCCCGGCGGACTATCGACACATGGAAGGGGCAGGCGTCAACACGTATAAGTGGGTGAATAAGGCCGGCGAGGGTGTGCTGGTCAAGTACCACTGGATCCCGAAGCAGGGCGTGAAGTCGCTGACCCAAGCCGAGGCGAATCAGGTTCAGGCGACGAACTTCAATCACGCCACCCAGGACCTGTACGACGCGATCGAGCGGGGCGAGTATCCCGAGTGGGAGTTGAAGGTCCAGATCATGGAGGACAACGACCACCCCGAGCTTGATTTCGACCCGCTCGACGATACCAAGACCTGGCCGGAGGAGCAGTTCCCGATGCGGCCGGTGGGCCGGATGGTGCTCGACCGCAACCCGGTGAACTACTTTGCCGAGGTCGAGCAGTCGGCTTTTGGCACCGGGGTGCTGGTGGACGGCCTCGATTTCTCCGACGACAAGATGCTCCAAGGCCGCACACTGTCATACTCCGATACGCAGCGTTACCGGGTGGGGCCGAACTACCTGCAGTTGCCGGTCAACAGCCCCAAGAGCAAGGTGGCGACCAATCAGCGCGACGGCCAGATGGCTCACTACGTTGACTCGGGCGGCGAGAACCCACATGTCAACTACGAGCCGAGCAGCATGGGCGGGCTGAAAGAGGCGCCGCGCTCGGGTGAGCCGCACACCCCGTGGGTTGAAGGCAAGCTCGTGCGGCAGAAGATCAGCCGCGAGAACAACTTCAAGCAGGCCGGCGAACGCTACCGCGCGATCGAGCAGTGGGAGCGCGACGAGCTGATCAGCAACCTGGTCACGGCCCTCAAGATGTGCAATAAGGACATCCAGGAACGGATGGTCCACAACTTCGGCCAGTGTGACGAGGAGTACGGCCGGCGCGTGGCCGAGGGCCTCGGCATGCCGGCGCCCGCCCGCACCGCCCAACCCGTCGGCGACTAAGACACGACGCGGGCATGAGTGCACCAGCCCACGCTGGTGTGGACCAACCGTCGCGGGGCTGCCTCTCAAGGGGCGTCCCCGCTCTTTGTTACCAGCTTCTGATCTGGCCGTCTAAGCGCCGCGGGCGGCGGTTGCTAGTCACGCGGAGACGCCACTGGTTGGGAAAGAGCGGGGCCGCGTATGATGCCCCGCTCTCATGTCATCACCGAGGCGTGAGGCGCCCCGCTCAACCCGCCGCCACCGCCTCGCGGCGCGCCGGGATTGTCTCCGTGATGAACCGCTGCAAGAGCGTGGCGAGTTCGTCCGGGATATCGACGTTGGGCGAGTGTCCCACGCCGTGCCAGACGTGCAGGCCGCTGCCGGACGGGTACATCGCCCATGTCGCCACCATCGCCTCGATCGGAATTAGCTTGTCGGCATCACCACAGGCGAGCAGCACCGGCATCGGCAGTGTCTTCACCGCCGCGCCCAGATGGAGGCCGAGTCGCGAGCGGGCTGAGCCGCGCAGCCGCCGCTCCGGCGCCGCGGCGATATCCGCCGCCAGCAGCCGCAGGAACTCACCACGCGCCCCTTCGCCGCCGGCGCGGAGGTCGATACCATCGCCGGAGCCGCGCTGTGCCCGCCGCGTCGTAATCCGCTCCTCTACCAGGCGCTCGATTTCGTCCGGCGACAACTCGGGGCCGTCCGGTGGAGCCGGGTCAAGCAGCACCAGACCTTTGATCAACTCCGGGTGATCGACCGCGAACCGGGCGACGGTAGCGCCGCCGAGCGAGTGGCCGGCGAGTGTGAAGTCGCGCAGGCCAAGAGCGGTGACCAATTCGTACAGGTCGGCGGCGAAGTGTTCGATCGAGAAGTCGGCTTCATCCGGCGGCGCATCGGTTTCGCCGGCGCCGCGATTGTTGGCCGCGATCGAGCGGTACCGGTCGGAGGGCAGCGCCTCCTGCACGAGCTGCCAGATGCGCGCCGACGCCTGGAACCCATGCACGAACACGACCGTCTCCGGGCCGTGCCCATGCTCGTAGTAATGCATCCGCACACGCGAGAGCTGGACGTGGGGCATGACGCACCTCCTGGATGCTCGTTGGCCCGCCGTACCGCGCGTCGCGCGGTCTTCGCTGATGAGTGTATCCCGAGGCGTGCGCCCGCTTCCACGGTCTGGTCGGTATATCGCGGGTGTCATATTGACTCAGCACAGTGATTTCCTCAAGGGAGCTGGTCAACCGGTGCAATAACCTAACCCCCCGACCCCCTTCCCTTGCAGGGAAGGGGAGCACGTTTTCATGCGTCGTTGGCGCCTCGTGGGGGAATGAGCAACGTCTGTCCAACACCTGTCCGCTACTCATTTCGGTTACCGCGCCCGCGAGGTCGATGAGAGGGGGTGGCCCTGGCCGTCTCCCGGCGATCACGTCTCCGCGAGCATACGCACCAGGTTGGGCACGCCGGCGCCTTGGTGATAGCGGTCGCGCTTCAAGTCGGTGCAGTGGGCGACCATGATCTCTTTCACGCGGTCCGGGTTGCCGATGAACTCGCGCCGAACCGACAGAAACGCGGCGGCAATGCCAGAGACATGCGGACAGGCCATGCTCGTGCCGCTCATTGGCACGTAGTGGGTTTCGGGTCGGGCCGCCACGTAGCGGGCATTGCAGGAGATGATCCGCTCGCCGGGGGCGACCAGGTCCGGCTTCGCCCGGCCGTCCGCGGTCGGGCCGCGTGAGGAGAAGTAGGAGATGCCGTACATGTGCGGCCGCGTCTTGTGGACCGAGCCGACCGCGATCGCGTCGTCGAGATTGGCAGGATCGCCGATTGAGAGGTCGAGGTTCAACTCCTGTTCGCCGTCCTCGGTGGCGATGATCAACCGTCCCTCATTGCCGGCGGCGATGCACACGATCACCCCCTGCCGCCACAGCCGCCGCAGCTCGCGGCACAGCGGTGAGAAGCCGGTACCGTACACCGTCGGGTCGAACCGCCCACCGAGGCTGAGGTTGATGCCGTGGATCACGAGGTCGGCCGCGGATTCGTTGACGCCGGCGATGTGATCGAGCGCTTTGATGATCCAGGAATCGTTGCCGCGACCGTCATCATCGAGCACCTTGTAGATGTGCAGTCGCGCCTCCGGCGCCATGCCGCGCAGGGCGGCGTGCGTGCCCTGGCCCTCACCCGCGATGATGCCGGCGACGTGCGTGCCGTGACCATGGCCGTCCGCCGCATCACCCTCGCGTGGCCCGCCGATGTGGGTACAGTCCCATCGCGCGGCGATATTGGCGTGCGGCGCGAAATGGGGATGCTCGGCACGAATGCCGGTGTCCAGCACCGCCCATGTCACGCCCTTCCCCATCGCCCCATAGCCAAGCTGGGCGGTGCGCGCCTGCACGACGTTGGTCGACTCATCGAGCAGCGCCCGCTTAACCGCGTTCCTCCACACGCGCGAGACGGCGAAGTTGGTGTGCCGCGCCGCCAGGCGGTCGATCTCCTCCGGCCGCAACTCGGCCGCGACGTACCGGCGCAACGGGTCAATCTCGGCCGCCCCGTCGCCGTCCGTGAGCCGTTTCAGCTCCGTCACCAGCGCCTCACGCTTCTCGTCAAGGGTGGCGCCGGTCATCGCGTCGGTCAGCTCGATCAACACCGGCACCCGCTCGGTCGGGTCGGCCATGTCGGCGGCAACATCACGGGCGATCACGAACGGGGCGACCGGCTCGGCGAAGGTCGCGCCCAACGCCTCCCGCACCACCGCCTCCATCTCGGCGGTGCGCAGATAGCCGGCCCACGAGTGCGGGTCGAACCCGCGCAGGCTGAGACTGTCGCGGTTGGTCACACGCTGGTCGCGGATCGTCCCCGTGGGCGCGAACTCCTCGCCAAGCGTCGGGTCAACGGCGACAGGGTCGAGCCGGTCGGCGAAGTTGACCCATCGCTGTACACCGTCCGGTATCTGCAATGGCTTGGCGATGTGGTCTTGCACCTCGTCGATGCCGAGCGGCGAGCCGAAGCTGACCAGCAAACTGATATCGAGACCAGCGGGCGCGAGCGTACGCAGCACGTCGTAGGCGATTACCGAGCCGAGGCTGTGGGCGAGGATCAGGTAGGGGTTATTCTCGGGAATCAACAACCGCCGCAGCCGGTCCTGGATCGCCTCGCGCTGCTCCTGGTTGTAGAAGTA
>JBBQJF010000025.1:0-26548 GCA_038325665.1 Dehalococcoidia bacterium
GTACGGCTCGGAATTGTCGCAGCGGATCGCCGCCACCGGCATCAAGATTCTCGGCCTGTACGGCAATGTCGCCCCCGGCAGCAAGCACGCCTACCTGAAGGGCCGGCTGGAGCAGAGCTACCTGACCACCGTCTCCTCGACGATCGCCGCCGGCACCAGCGAGATTCAACGTGGCATCATCGCCACCCGAGGGCTGGGGCTGCCGCGCGGGTAGGGCGCGACCATGGATCCGCGGCGCTTCGCCTCACTCGGTCAGTCGCCGTGGATCAGTGCTGGGCACAACTACGCATACTGAAACAACGAAACACTGCCGTCCGGCCGGCGGCCATCTCGCGGCAATGACTCGATCCGGCGCACCGTGTCGGGGATGAACAGCACGTCTCCGCATACGGTGCATACCTCGGCCGGCACCTGATCGATCACGACCAGTTCGCCGTGGTAGCGTATCGTGTGAAACACGAGACGCTGCTCATATTCACCGGGGCAGCCTTCGATGGTGTGTTGCATTCTCGCTTCCTCAAAGAATAGGCGAGGGCGACCCACCGAGTTGCCCTTTCATGTGCCTGTATCATGTTCTCCGGTAGGGGCGACCCGGTGGGTCGCCTTTGGCCGTGGCGGCGGCGAACGGATAGTCACAACCCGCACTCGCCATCCGACCGGCGCGCCGCGGTACAACTACTCGCCGAGCATCTCCAGCAGCGCCTCGCCGTACTGCTCCAACTGCTTCGGGCCGACGCCCTTGATGCGGGAGAGGTCGTCGCGGGAGGTGATGCGCGCGCCGGCGAGCAGGTTCAGTGTCTCGTTCGAGAAGACGTAGGCCGGGGAGAGGTTCGATTCACGCGCCTCTTGCAGCCGCCAGGCCCGCAACCGCTCGAATCGCTCCTGCACGGCCGGATCATCCTCATCGAAGGCGGCAAGCGCTGGCTCGCCGCCCGCCGCACGGCCACTGAATGAGGCAACGGTCCCCGAGTCACGCCGCCGCTCGCCCGTACGGCCCGGCAGTGTTGATCTAACCGGCGCCGGCTCGGGCGGCCAGGGGGCCGGCGGTTTGGCGGCGCCGGACGGCGTGACGGAAAGCAGCCGGTACTCGCCCTCATCGCGATCAAGAAAGCCTGCCTCGACGAGCGCGTCGATCTCACGCTCGATCACCTTGGCCGGCAGCGCGGCGAGCGCGCCGAAGTGACGGGAACGATCCTCCTGCACCGCGCTGCTGAGTGAGCCGTTGAGCAGGCGGACGACGCCGCGCCGCCCCATCGGAAACGGCAGGCCGGCAATACACTCGATGATGATGTCCTCGGGCGCGCGGTCAGGAGGGGCAGCGGCGGGCTCCTGGGTTCGGCCGGCGTGCGGCGCGGGAGGCCGCCCGCCGCGCGTGCCGCCTCCCGCCTGCCGCGCCCGGCACACATCGCAGTTTCCGCACCGGCCCGCGTGGGCGACGCCAAAGTGGTGGGCGATCGCCGCGGCGCGGCATGACCAGCCGGCCGCGTACGCCGCCATCTCGTCCACACGGCGCATCTGCGCCCGCTCATGGTTGTCGATGAGATCGCGCAGCCGTTGGGCCAGGTCCGGCGGATGCGGCAGCAACTCAAGAAGCAACCCACGGCCCATGCCCTGGTAGCCGGTCAGCAGACCGGCGTCACGCGCCTGGAGCAGCCGCTCCTCCACCTCGGACGGCGGACAGCCAAGCGCATCCGCCGCCTCGAAGGCGGTCATCGTCGTCCGCGCGCCCGGTTCGAGGCCCAGACGGGCGGGAATATCGCGTAGGCCGTCCGCGCTCACCTCATGACCATAACCCCCGTCGTCACCAGAGCGTGGCGCGACATCGCGGCCTGCCGTGTCGGTGAAGGCGTCATCGAACACCTCACCACGCGCCGTGCCGGCAGGAGGTTGAGGGTAGTGCAGCCCCTCGCTCATCCGCACTGTCTCCGGCAGGTCGCAGTGACGGCGCAGCACGCCCACCTGTTCCAGCGCGCCGATAGCCACCCGCACCGCCGTCTCATTGATCGCGTCGGGGTTGGGCGCGGCGTCGCGGACATCGGCGACAAGCGTATCCAGCCCCCACCACCCGAACCGGCCGCGGCCCCCTTGACGCACCACCTTATACGCGGCGCGGAGTAAGTCCGGGGTGAGCGTGTCCTGCCGTGCAAAACGGCGCATCGCGGTGCGGTCGGAGGTGGACCAAAAGAGGATGCAGCGCGACGGCTCGCCATCGCGGCCGGCGCGACCCGACTCCTGCGCGTACGCTTCGAGCGAGCGCGACGGGTTGTAGTGGACGATGAAGCGCACGTCCGGCTTGTTCACGCCCATGCCGAAGGCGACGGTAGCGACGATCACCCGCACCTGTCCGCGCATGAACGCATCTTGCACCGCGGCGCGGACACTCGAATCTAGCCCGGCATGATATGCGCGGGCGGAGATACCCTCGCGGCGGAGCACGCCCGCTACCTCGTCCGTGTTCTTGCGGCTGGTGACGTAGACGATGCCGGCGCCGCGCTCGGCGGTACACACGTCCACGAGGCGGCGCAGCTTCTCCTCGGCGTTACCGGCCTGCTCGACTTCCAGCGACAGATTGGGCCGGACCACGCCGGTGTGAACGATGCGGAGCGGCCGGCCGAATCGCTGGCCCAATTCGCGCTGCAATTCGGGCGTCGCGGTCGCGGTCATGGCAAGCACCGGCGGCCTGCCCAACAGCTCGACCACATCGGGGATGAAGAAATAGTCGGGGCGGAAGTCGTGCCCCCACAGGGAGATGCAGTGCGCCTCGTCCACCACGAACCGGCTAATGCGGGCGCGGGCAAGCGCGTGCAGGAAGGGGCGCTGACGCAGCCGCTCGGGGGCGACGTACACCAGCCGGATCCGCCCGGCGATTAGGTCAGCCATGCGCACGTCGAGTTCTTCGAGCGACACGGTACTGTTAAAGACGGTCGCCCACTGGCGCACATCGTCGGGGAGTTGATCGACCTGATCCTTCATCAGGGCGACGAGCGGCGAGATCACCACGGTGCACCCGGGCAGCAACATCGCCGGGAGTTGGTAACAGATCGACTTGCCGCCGCCGGTCGGCATGACGGCGAGCACATCCTCGCCCGCCAGCACGGCGCGCACGACCTCTTCCTGGCCGGGACGGAACGCGGGATAGCCGAACAGGTCTTGGAGCGCGGCATGTGGATCGGGCGTGGTGGCGGGCGGGGCTGATGAGGTCATGGCGGCTCACATCGGCGGGAATGGCCTCTATTGTACGGTGGTCACGCCGCCGCGTGCAGGGATGTACGCGGTCAGCCGTCAGCCGTCAGCGACCGAGCGGCGGATCGGTGACCACGCGCGGCTGTTCTCCGAAACCAGAACCGGCTGAGGAGACGCCGGTACGTTCATGTAACCTGGTCCGGTCGAATTGAACCTCACGCGTGGCAAGGCTTCGGCCACGGGCTGCCGCACGAACTTTGATGCTGATTGTTAGGTGAACGCCGAGGGCTGACCGGTGCATTCTTACCCACCCGCCCGCTCGCCGGCCAGGGCAGTCGCCGGCGGCTCACCCGCCAGGGCAGGACGCGCCGCCCCGCCGGATTCCGTCTCCGAGCGTGTCGCGATCGCGGCGTCCACCCGTCGCCATGCGCCCGGCTGGAGCAGCGTGACCAGCGCGACGGCGGCGAAACTGGCGAGCGCCACCAGCGCGATGGCGGCCTGCACGCCGAGGGTCACGCCCAGCGCACCGGCAAGCAGGGCGCCAATCGGCATCATGCCGCGATTCATCATGTAGATGCCCATCACGCGGCCGCGCACCGGCGCGGGCGTGACGCTCAGGATCGCGGCGTTGCTCACCACCATGAACACGGTATGCGCCGCGCCGGGGATGAATTGGAACAGCGCCGCGACCGGTACCGACGTGCTGTACGCGAACCCCACCAACCCGGCGGAGAACACGGCGGACATTAAGAGCAGCAGCGCCCCCTTGCCCTGCAACGTGGACATCGTCATCGTCAGCGCCAGCGAGGCAAGCACCGCGCCGGTCCCCCACGCGGCCAGCGTCAGTCCCAGACCTTGAGCGCCGGCGCCGATCACGTCGCGGAGAAGCACCGGCCCGACGTTTGTGAACGACATGCCCAACATCGTGATCGCGAATGTACACGAGATCAGCCACAGGACCACCGGCTCCTGCCGCACGTAACTCAACCCCTCGCGGATCTCGACGGCAACCGAGCGCCGCACGGCCGTCGATGGGCGTGTGCGCGTCGTCATGAGCGCCACCGCCGTCAGCACGGCGACGTACGTCGCGGCAATCACGTAATAGGTGCCTGCCAGCCCCACCGCACCGATTAGGAAGCCGGCAAGGGCGGGGCCGATCGCCATCGCGACGAACATCGCCATCGAATTCAGCGCGACGGCGCTCGGAACCTCGTCCTTGCCCACGAGGTCCGGCACCAGCGCCTGTCGAGTTGGCTGGTCGAATGACATCACGGTCGAACTGGCGAGGGCGAGCGCCACCACCAGCCACAGATTGATGACACCGGTGGTGATTAGCAGGCCGCTTACCAACGCGACGATCAGCGAGGCGAACTGGGAGACGAGCAGCAGGTGGCGGCGATCCATGCGGTCGGCGACGGCGCCCCCGTACAGCGAAAGCAGGAGCAGCGGTAGACCACGCGCAAAACCGACGATGCCCAACCACAGGGGCGCCCGGCTTCCCTCGACCAGTTCCAGCACCAGCCAGATCTGAGCAATCCATTGCATTGGCATCGAGAGACTGCCGAAAAGCATACCCGCGAACAGCAGACGGAAGTCGCGATGGCGCAACGCTCCGAACGCCCCCCGCCGTCCCGCCTCCACCACCGCAGTCGCCATCGTGCTCTCCCGACCGCCCCGCGAGCGATGCCGTCATCCTACGCCCCGCCGGGGGGTGGAGGAAGTCCGAGTACGGAGGATGGGAGTCTTCGCGGCACGGATGATCGCCCCTTGACTGCACCCTGCCGCTCGGTTCACCATTGCCGCGACCGGCGATGGCCACCGGCGACAGCCACCACGGCGGCGAAGATGGATGCTGCCGGCCATGGAGGAAGCTCGCTCGGAGTCCTCCATGAGCGGCGGCTACCACGGATGATGAACAGTCGCTCCCCTTCCCTTGCAGGGAAGGGGGTCGGGGGGTTAGGTACTTTCACGGGAGGGATGGCACCGTGATCAAGTCAATCGTCTTGTTCAAGCGAACACCGGGCATGAGTGTCGAGGATTTTCAGCGGTACTGGCGTGAGGAGCATCCGAAGGTGGTGACGGCGCTGACGGGCATCCGCCGTTATGTGCAAAACCACCCGACCGAATCGGCGTACGCGAACGGCCGCGAGCCGGATTACGACGGCGTGGCCGAGGTGTGGTGGGATGATTGGGACGCGCTGCGCGCCTCGGGCCGTTCGACCGAGTGGCAGGCGGTGGCGGCGGACGAAGCGAACTTCATCGATCCCAACAGCCGGCGTTTGCTGGTGACCGAGGAGCATGTGATCGTGGAGTAAATGCGGCGCGGTCGAATGTCTCCGGTAGGGGCGACCCGGTGGGTCGCCCAACCCCCGGCATTGGGTGACGCGACCCATCCGCGGAGTCACGACGGGGGCGACCCGACCCCGCGTTCGATGCCTCGTCACGGCGGGCCTGACCATCACCCCTTGCGCGCGACCACGACGATCGCGGTGTGGGTGATGCGGGCGATCGGTTGATCGGCGCTGCCGGCGATCAGAACGTCGGCCGTGACGTATTCGTGACCGCGCTTTTCAAAGGCGGCCGTAATTTGGGCGTAGGCGCGGTATGTGCCGCCGGCGAGCGCGGGGCCGAGATGGCGGGTCTCGCTCCGGGTGTGGATCCAGGCGTTGAGAATGAAATTACGCGAGAGCGCCTGGTTGGCGATGCCGAGGTACCAGCCGGGGTGCAGCAACGGCCCGCCGAAGGTGGAGCCGTCGCGGAACAGCGGATTGTGGTCATCGATCCCGTCGAGGTACGCGGCCGCCGCGGCAGAGCTGGTGTCGATCAGCACCGGCGGCAATGGCTCGCCCACCGGGGCGGTGGCGGCGCTGATGGGCAGACGATCCTCCGGCCGGCGCGGCTCGAGTTCGGTGACGGCGAAGGCGGGACGTGACTCCTGAGTCCGTGACTCACCCCACGTCAGTCCGGCCGTCCCCGGGGCGCGCCGTACGCCGTCCGCACCGTCCACCCAGCACGCGAGGTCAAGCGCGCCACGGTTCGCGTCGCCGGTGATGTGCAGCACCTGACCGCCCAGGCTTACCATCTCGCCCTCGTACACCGGCTTCACCAGCGCGATGCTGGATGTGCCGTACGCGGCCCAGGCTGGCCCGAGCAGGCGGGTGAGATGTGAGGCAAGGTACGCGTACGAGGTCGCTCCCGGCACCAGCCCGCCGCGAAAGCCATATTGCCGCGCGACGGCGTCGTCGTGGATCTTGTTCTCGGAGGCGGTCGAGGTATTTCTCGCCCGCTGCTCAGCGGCCGGCAGGGCGGATCCCTCGGTGAAAGCGGCCGGATTGAAGTCGATAGTCGTCACGGCGTCCCTCCATCGCGCGTCGGGGTGTTCACGGCATCACGATTCGGACCTACGCCCCCAACGGCTACGATGATACACCCGGACGCGCGATCAGCGTCGTGAGCGCCACGCGCTCCACTTCGACGAAGACGGCTGCCGATAGCTCGGTCTGACGCGCGGCGATCATCCCCCGCCGCCAATACACGACGGCGCCACGCCGGCCAGCCGCTCCGCCTCTCCCTGATGAGCGGCGGACAACGCTGGGTGCGAGCGGGCGCCATCAGTCTCCACCGGGGGCAGGACCGGCGGCACGCGGGCGCTCCACGCCGCGGAACGCGAACCAGATGGCGAGCGACCCGGAGGCGAGCAACACCGCCCCGGCGGCGTAGGATGGACGCAACCCGACGGCATCGGCGAAGGTCAACGCGAGCAATGGACCAAGGGCGGCGCCGACATCGGTCCAATCCGCGTAGGAACTCATGACCTCGGCGCGGCGGTGCGCGGGCGCCAGGTCGCCGGCCGCCGCATCAAGAGTCGCCCCCAGTCCGGATGCCGTCACGAACAGCGCGCTCGCCGCTGCCACGGCCACCCCCACCGCCGGAGCCGCGGCCAGGGCCGCCACCGCGACGGTCGCCGCCAGCAACCAACCGAGCGCCGCCCGGCCACGCCCAATCCGGTCCGACAATGCCCCAAGCGGAGCGGCGAGGCCGATCTCCGACGCCCAACGCACCCCGATCAGCCACGACGCCAGCGTCGCGACGCCCAACCCACCGCCCGGCCCGAACCGTTCCCCGAACGCGCGCCGCAAGAACAGCGCCAATGTCGCGGTCACGACGCCACGCGCGACAAACGCCAGCGCGAACGCCGCCCACTTCACCGCGATCAGGCGGGTTCGATTTGACACGCGCTGCCGCCGGTCCGACACGGGCGGAGCGACGTCAGGAGTCTCCACATAGGCCACGTCCCGCGCGTGGGCCGCCGGCTCGGTGAGATCCACGCCGGGCGCCGCCCGTGCGGCACGCGGCGTACCGGTGGAGATCACCGGGTCGGGCGATTGGGTGGCGTCCCCGTCCTCGTGGTCTTTGCCGCGGCGTCGGACGGACGCGGACGGGCCGCGCCAGACGGCAAGTGGTAGCGCCAGTGCGGTGCCGGCGGCCATCGCGAGCACGGCCGCGCGATAGCCGAACGCATCGAACAATGCCCCACCGGCCATCACGGCGACGAAGCTGCCCGAGCGGGAGATCGATTGATAGGTACCCATGAGACGGCCGCGCGTCCGTTCGGTGGCCGAGGCCAGCACGGTGATGAAGCACCCCAGCCGCAGCGCCGAGAACGACAGCCCCCATGCGAAGCGCGCGAGCAGGAACATGGCAAACTGGGGCGTCAGGGCGTACAACACCGTGGTGAGGCAGGCGAGTGCGGCCGCGGCGGAGAACAGCGGTCCGGGCGCCATCCGCGCCATCACCCGCGAGGCGGCCGTGTTGGTCAGGATCCGCACGAAGCGGTTCGCGCTGAGCAACACGCCGACCTGAAACCCACTCAGCCCGAGCGCTGCCTGGTGCAGCGGCAGCACGACATACAGCAGTGAGTCGCCGAGCAGTGCCAGCGCCATCACGACCGAGACGGTGACGACGCGCGAGGGACGAGGCGTGAGCCGTGCGGCGGCAGGTTGCCCACGCCCATCACTCATCCTGCGTCGTACCTCATGCTTCAGCCGTGAGACTGGTATCATCCCTTCCGCCGCCTCCTATCGCAAATCGACCGAGCGTCCGTCATCCGCCGGACAACACCGCCGCAACAATCTCGCGCGTCGCGACCCTGAGCCGCGCCGCCGTCCGGAGAGAATTCAGCGTACGCGCGGCTGCCCCAACGTCGCGGGAATCATCGCTGCCCCGCGAGGCGCGACCAGAGATGAGATGCGGGGCCGTCCCCCGACACCCAACACCCATCACCCATCTTCAAGGGAGTCCGTCTCATGATCACCGACATGGCATCGTTCCTCCGCTACTTCGACGCGGTCCACCGCCGCACGATGCGCGACGTGGCGGCGTTGCCCCCGGCAGCGGCGGAATGGACGCCGCCGGACCAGGAGGGTGAGATCGGATGGAGCATCGGCCGGTTAGTCGGGCATACCGCCGTGTCACGCTTGTACTTCGCCAGCGCCTACCGGGGCGAGGGTTGGCTGTACCCCGAGGTCACACTCGACCCCCGCGATCAGGCGGGCTGGGTCCCGTATCTCCAGCACGCCGCGGATGAGTTCCATCGCCGGCTCGCGGATACGCCTGATGACTGGCTGTCCCGCCGCATCGCGATGATCGATACCGACGGCAGTCTCTCGGGCTGGAGGTTGCTCGTCATGATGGTCGAACACGAGGTTCACCACCGCTCCCAGATTGACACGTATGCCGGGTTGGAGGGTTGGCCGGTACCGCAGATCTTCGAACGCACGTTCGAGAGTATCGATGCGTTGCAATCCCACGAACGGGCGACGCATCACGGATAGGCGCGACTGACAACCGGTCGTCGGGAATAGCGCGCCGTGCACTGTTCACGACAATCCGCCGCCCAATGGCCACCGGTCCAGCGACGGCGCCGTCCCACGCGACACCCGTTGCCGGCCGCGCGACAGAATGGAGGCTTAGAATGGAGATTGGGGTCCATCTGCCCCATGTTGGACCGCAAGCGACGCGCGAGACGATGATCGAGTTCGCGCGGCGGATGGAGGGGCTTGGGTACGACTCTCTGTGGGTGAGCGACCATGTCGTCGTCCCGCGCTCGTACGAGAGCCGCTATCCCTACAGCCCCACCGGCAAGATGGGCGTGGGCGAGGACATGCCTTTCCTCGAAGCACTGTCGGCACTACTGTTCGTCGCCGCCGTGACAGAGCGGGTAAAGCTCGGGACCACGGTGCTCGTGCTGCCGATGCGCAATCCGGTGCTGCACGCCAAAGTGCTTGCCACACTCGATGTGCTCTCGAACGGCCGGTTGATCTTCGGCGCTGGGGCCGGCTGGTTGGAGGAGGAGTTCGCCGCGCTCGATGCGCCCTTCGACCATCGCGGCGCCCGGCTCGACGAGTACCTCCAGGTGATGAAGAATCTGTGGACAAAGGACGACCCGAGCTTCGCGGGGAAATACTACCAGCTTGCCGATGTCGGCTTCGCGCCCAAGCCGGTGCAACAGCCGCACCCGCCGATCTGGATCGGCGGCAACTCCGAGCCGGCTCTGCGTCGCGCCGCCCGCATCGGCGACGCGTGGCACGCGGCCGGCTCCACCCCCGAGCAGGTCGAGGCCGCTCTGCCGAAGCTGGCGGAGTTCACGAAAGCCGCCGGCCGCGACCCGACCGACGTGCCAATCACCGTGCGCACCGGTATACGCGCGGGCGACGAGTCCGACGCAACCCTCGCGCGCCTACGCCGGTACCGTGATCTCGGCGTCACCCATCTTTGCCTGGAGACCGGCTACCGCGATATGGAGCGGGCCTACGCCACGCTCGAACACTTCGCACGAGACCTGCGCCCGCGACTGTGAGAGTCAATCGCCTCGTCCAGAGCTGGTAGGGCGCGGAGCTGTCCGACTGGCCGGGGACGCGCCCCGTTCATCCAGACGTGATCGGCCGCGAGGGCGCAACCCCGTCGATCACCCCGAACACGCCGTCGAGCGTCCGCACCACCGGGCAATCGAGCGTGGGTGCTGCCCCGTCGCGGTCCACCAGCACCGCGTGCAGGCCGGCGGTGCGCGCGCCGATGATGTCGTGCAGGTACGTATCACCGACGTATAGGCAGGATTCAGCGGGAAACCCGGCGCGCGCCAACGCGTGCGCGAAGATCTCGGGGCTGGGCTTGGCGTACCCGGCGACGGCCGAGGTGACGACGAAATCGAACGACGGCGTCAGGTCGAGCGCGTGCAACAGCGGCAACAAATCCGCGCCCCAGTCAGAGACGACTCCCTGGCGATAGCCGCGGCGATGCGACTCCTCTATCGTGGCCGCCACGTCCGGGTACACAGCCCAGCGATCGGCGTGCGTATACCACTCGTTGATAGCAGCGCCCACCGTCAGCAAGTGCTCCCACGGCGCCTCGACCCCCGCGTCCCGCAGCGCGGTGGCGTAGTACGCCTGCCATGCGGCGCCGAGCCGTTGCGGCGACGCCCACAGCGAGGCCAGGGGCCGGTCGTGTTGTGCGAAGAAGTGGCGCAGATCAGGGAACGCCGCCACGAGCCGTTCGTGTGGCAACGTGAAGCCGCCGGCCTGCTCGGCGAAGGCGCACAACTCCTCCACCGGCGGCGCCGGGTACAGTAGCGTGCCGCCCACGTCGTAGATGATGCACCGGATCAGCAGTGGGTTCATGCGGACCATGATAGCGGACGCGGGCAGCGCCGCACGGATGGTCCTCACGGGTCGCCGCGCCAGTGCCTCCTCGCGGTATCCTGTCCTCGCTCGGAGGCCGGTATTATATGAGATGGGATCGGGTCGAGCGCCCGTCACGCGATGCTCACCGAGGATGAACCCATGGCCGTCAGGACGAAGCTGACTCTCGAAGAGTTCCTCGCACTACCGGAAACAAAACCGGGATGCGAGTACGTCGATGGGGAGGTCGTGCAGAAGTCGATGCCTGATACGGATCATGCGATTATTCAGCGCCTGCTGTCGTTCATCTTCAGCCTGTTCCTGCGCGAGCACCCTATCGCCGAGGGCGGGCCGGAGTGGCGCTGTATTTTCGGCCCGCCCGGTCACGAGCGGGCGCGACTTCCCGACTTCGCGCTCGTCATGCGTGAGCGGCTGCGCGACACCCGCGGCGACGAGCCGTTTCGCGGTGCGCCGGATTTCGCGGTCGAGATCATGTCGCCGGACGACCGCATGAGCGAGGTGCTGGACAAAGTGCGATTTTATCTCGCATAGGGCGTGCGGTTAGTCTGGCTGATCGACCCGCGCAACCGCATCGTGATGGTGTGGGACTCGTTCGAGGCAGCGCGCCTGCTCACCGAGGACGAGCTGCTCGACGGCGGTAACGTGCTGCCGGGATTCACCACGCCGGTGCGCGGACTTCTTCCCGCGCGTGAACCCCCCGGCGTTTGAAGGAATGGACGTGGATGTCCTCACCCGGCTTCGGAAAAAACTGGCGGCAGAATCTCGCGCACGGTCACCGCGAATCCCGGCAGCACGTCGCCACCGCCAAGCAGCTCGTCCTCGCCAAGCCGCACCGACGCACCGGCCGGTGTGAGCACCGTGGCCGCGCGCGTCTCCGGGTCGATCAGCCACACCAGCCGCACCCCGTGTAGCAGGTAGAACGCGACCTTGGCCGCCACCCGGTCCGGCCGGTCATCGGGAGAGAGAATTTCCACCGCCAAGTCGGGGGCGCCGTGAAACGGCTGGCCCGGGCCGGTCTGCCGCAGGCGGGCTGCCCCAATGAAGATCAGGTCAGGAACGTAGGGCCGCTCTCCGCCAGGTGGGCCAAAGATACACCGCACTTCTGTTCCGATGTAGCCGAGCGGGTTGGAGCGCAGAAACAACGTGAGCACGAATGACAATGCGCTCTGAATGAATCCATGATCGAAAGTCGGCATCGACTTCTGCACCACCTCGCCGTCGACCAGCTCGCTGGCCGGCTCCGTCTCGGGCAGCGTCTGAAATTCGGCCAGCGACAGCTTCGTGGCCATCGTCGCTCCTCTCAATCCTGCTCCGCGATGCCTCCCCATCGTACGTCCCCACCACGCGCCTGTCACCGTGATCGCGCGGAGCGCAGGGAGGACCGAACCGAGACATAGTCAACCGCCCCACCCGCTTGCGCGGATGGGACGGTCGAGACCCTGTGCCAGGGATGAGCCTAGTATTCGGGCGCGGGGGCGGCCATGGGCGCGGGCGCCTCGGGGATGTCGGCCACCAACGACTCGGTGGTCAGCACCAGCGCGGCGATCGAGGCGGCATTCTCCAACGCCGAGCGCGTGACCTTGGCCGGGTCGATGATGCCCTTCTCGAACATATCGCCGTACTCGTCGCGCAGCGCGTCGTAGCCGTAGCCATTGCCGCCGTGCTTGCGGACGTTACCAACAACGACCAGACCTTCCTGACCAGCGTTCTCGGCGATCATACGCAGCGGGTCTTCCATCGCCTTGCGAAGCAACGCCACACCCGTGCGCTCGTCGCCCGACAGCTCGGCCTCGAGGTCTTCCAGCGCCTTCTGGGCGCGGATGAAGGCGACGCCGCCGCCGGCGACGATCCCCTCCTCAACCGCCGCGCGGGTGGCGGAGAGGGCGTCCTCGACGCGGTGCTTCTTCTCTTTCAGCTCGACCTCGGTGGGCGCGCCCACCTTGATCACCGCGACACCGCCGGCCAGCTTCGCCAGCCGTTCTTGTAGCTTCTCGCGGTCGAAGTCAGAAGCCGTGTCATCAACCTGGGCCTTGATCTGCTTGATCCGATCCTGAATCGCCTCATCCGAGCCTTCACCGTCGATGATCGTGGTGTCGTCCTTGGTGGAGACGATGCGGCGGGCACGGCCGAGGTCGGTGATCTGCACCTGATCGAGGCGGCGGCCCATATCCTCGGTGATGAACTGACCGCCGGTGAGGATCGCGATATCCTCGAGCATCGCCTTGCGGCGGTCGCCGAAGCTCGGCGCTTTGACCACCAGCACGTTTATCGTGCCGCGCAGCTTGTTCACCACCAGCGTCGCCAGCGCCTCGCCGTCGGCATCGTCACAGATGATCACGACGTTGCGTGTGACCTGCAACACCCGCTCCAGCGCGGGCAGGATGTCCTGGACCGCGGAGATCTTCTTGTCGGTAATAAGGATATAGGGATCCTCGATCACCGCTTCCATGCGCTCGGTGTTGCTGACGAAGTAGGGCGAGACGTAGCCGCGGTCGAGCTGCATACCCTCGACATACTCAGTCTCGAAGCGGATGCCGCGGCCCTCTTCGACCGTGATCACGCCGTCCTTGCCGACCTTCTCCATGACCTCGGCGATCATTTCACCGATCTCGGCGTCGGCGGCGGAGATCGACGCCACCTGCGCAATCTGTTCTTTGCCCGACACGGGCTTCGCCTGGTCGCGGATTGCCGCGACGGCGGCGCGCATGCCCCGGTCGATGCCCTTACGCAGCACCATCGGGTTCGCACCGGCCGCGACATTTCTCAGGCCCTCGCGCACGATCGCCTGGGCGAGCACCGTGGCGGTGGTGGTACCGTCGCCGGCGATGTCGTTGGTCTTCGTGGCGACTTCCTTGGCGAGCTGCGCCCCCATGTTCTCAAAGGGGTCTTGCAGTTCGATCTCCTTGGCGATCGTCACACCGTCATTGGTGATCGTCGGGGCGCCAAACTTCTTGTCAAGGACGACGTTGCGTCCCTTCGGCCCGAGCGTGATCTTCACGGCATCCGCGAGCGCATCCACGCCGGCCTTGAGAGCTTTGCGCGCGTCCTCGTCGAATATGAGTTGTTTCGCCATAATGTCCTCCGGACATAGGTGTTGGGTGTTGGGTGTCGGGTGCTGGAGAGCACGCTCATCCATTACCCTCTATCCAACACCCAACACCCGTGTTACTTCTGGATCTTTGCGAGGACGTCCTTCTCGGACAGGATCAGATACTCTTCCTGATCGATCTTGATCTCGTTGCCGGAGTACTTCGCGTAGACGACGGTATCGCCCACACCGATCTCCATCTGCACACGGTTGCCCTTGTCATCGACGCGGCCGGGGCCGACAGCGATCACCTCGGCGGTCTGCGGCTTTTCTTTGGCGGTGTCGGGGATCACCAGGCCGCTGGCCAGCACTTCTTCCTGCTGAACGTTCTTGACAACCAGCCGGTCGGCGAGCGGGACGATCTTCGTCTGTGCGGCTACCACGGGAACCTCCTCCAGGGGCGTTGAATTTCTACGTGCACCTTAGCACTCTCTTCCATGGAGTGCTAACCTGAGTGCCATAGTAGCGCCCATGGCGGAAATGGGCAAGTGGTTGTCGAGAAATTGGCCGTTACGGGAGCGCGGGAGCCGACGCGCTCCCCACCCGCCCGCGTGGAGGCGCCGCCGCGAGGCCGCGACCAGGGCGTGACTGGCGCACGTACACGGTACCGTGTAAGCTACGCTCATGCCTGAACGTGATGATCCCCCGTGGGACGCGGATTCGATTCATGACCTCCGGCGACGCCTGGGTCTCAGCCAGCGCGAGATGGCGGATGAATTAGGCGTGCGCCAACAAACCGTCAGCGAGTGGGAAACGGGCGCGTACCGCCCGCGCGGCGCCTCCGCGCGACTGCTGCGTATCGTCGCCGAACGCACGTCACCGTATCAGGCCGAACCGACCAACGGCGCCGAGTAGCATCCCGTGAGGCCGGCTGTCTGGATATGCGGAGGGCGAGCGCAGTCCCTCGCACCCGGATGGCCCGCCCACCCCCCGCGGCGCGGGCGCCGCCAATCACCCGGCTCCGTTTCAGAGACGCTCACCATGCAGGACGACACCGCTCCCCGGTCGCGTAACGTGGAACCTCCTGAGTCGCGTAACGTGGAACCTCCTGCCAATCGCCCGCGCCCTACGCGCCCGCGTCCGCCGGTCGCACCGCGACCGGCAACGGCGGGTTCCGCTCTGCCGCCAGCACCCAACACTCAACACCTATCATCCTCGCCCCCACCGCTGCCGCCCGAGTCGGCGCTGGCGCGGCAGTGGATGGCCCAGCGGCTCGGCGATGCGCCGCTTACCACCGCCGACGGCATGCCGGTACGAATCTCCACTCCTGGCCGGCCGGGCGGCCGCGCCGGTCCCGACTTCCGCGATGCGGTCGTGCAGTTCGGCGACGAGCCGCCGCTGACCGGCGATGTCGAGTTGCATCGCGACGCCCGCGACTTCGTTCGTCACGGCCACGCCGCCGATCCGGCCTATGACCGTGTGGTGCTGCATGTCGCGTTCACGGCCAACGACGGCGAGATCACCACGCTTGCATCAGGCGGACATGCGCGTGTGTTGACCGTGCCGGCCGGTGAAGGCGGCTCCAGCCTGCCCCTGCGGGAGCCATGCACGGCCGCGACTGGGAGACTCGGCGCGACGGGCGTACGCGTCGTTCTGCGCGAAGGCGGCGTCTGGCGGCTGCGGCGGAAGACCGACGCACTCCAATCCGTGATCGAACGCGATGGCGCGGGGCAGGCGCTGTACGCGGCGCTGGCCGTCGCCCTCGGTCAGACGGCGAACGCGAGCGCATTCGCGCTGCTCGCCGAGCATGTGCCGCTCGCGACGGTCGCGGCCGGCACGACCGGCTTCACCGAGCACGAGGTCGCCGGAGCGATCGAGCGCCGCCTGCTGCACGCCGCCGGACTCGACGGCGCGCTGTTGACACCCGCCCCAGCGCTGCCCTGGGTGATTGGAGGTCAACGTCCGGCCGCGCATCCCGCCCGCCGGATCGCCGCCCTCGCCCGCATCGTCGCACGGTTGTCGCGGCCGGACCTCGCGACCGGCGCATGGGGCGCCGCGACGGGCGCCGCGACGCCCCGCGCGCTGATCGCGTTGCTGACCGTCGCGGCGATCGAAGGTCCGGCCCTGTGCGGGCGGGCGCGGGCGGTGGAACTGGCGGTCAACGCCCTGATTCCCTGGGCCGCCGCCCGCGCCACGCTCGGCGGCGATGAGGATGTCGCCGGCACGATCATGGCGCTGGCCGGCGATCTGCCCGTCGCCGAACGGTACGGTTCGGTGGCGCACCTGGAACGCAACCTACGCGACAGCCGCGGCCGGACGCTGATCTCCTCGGCTCTGTTGCAGCAAGGTTCGCTCGCCTTGTTGCGCGAGTGGTGCCGCCGTGGCGGCTGCGGCCGCTGCCCCCTCTCGTGACGGGAAGCGGGGAGCGGGGAGCGGGTGGCCACGCGGATGGGTGCGCCCGTCGGCTAAGAGCGACCGGCAATAGGCCGAGAACGACATCGGCCACAGGCGATCACCAACGCGCTGTGATTCAGCAATCGCCAGTAGCCGCCCCGGGACGGCAGTCTTGACGACGCCTATTGCCGGTCACTCATAAGGTGAGAGGCGCGCCGTTACATCGCCCGCTCCCGGCTCCCCGCTCCCCGCTCCCTACGCCACGCCCAACTCCTGCCGGATCAACTCACAGATCTCATACGTCGGCCCCTCGGCCTGAAGCGTCGTCTGCATCTGATTGAGCGTGACGGCCACGCCCAGACCAACATCCGGGTCAGCGAACGCGGTGGAGCCGCCGGCGCCACTGTGGCCGAAGGCGGTGCGACGCGGCCCGTAGACACTCTTCACACCGCCGTACAGTCCGCCAAACATGTAGCCGCCGCCCTTCGGGATAGGCAGGAACAACACGCGGTCCGGCGCCTCGGTATCAATCTGCTGCATCAGCGCGATCCGCTCCGGCGACACGAGCCGCACCCCATCGATCTGGCCGCCGTTCGCCAGCGCGCCGTACATCCGCCCCAGCGCCCGCGCGGTGAAGTGACCGTTGGCCGATGGCAGCCACGCGCGCCGGATGCGCATGTCGTTCCACAGCTCGCGGTCAAGCTCGGGCGGCATCGCCTGGAAGAAGTCATGCTCGGGCGGGAGCGGCAGCGGTTGCTGACCGGCCGTCGGCGAGTACAACGTTGCCAGCCGGTCCTCGACTCCGTCCGGAATGCCGAGAAACATCTCCTCGGAGATGACCAGCGGTACCGCGATCTCCTCGCGGATCACATCCTTGATGTGACGGCCGGAGGCACCTTGTACGATGCCGCCCACGATCCAGGCGAAGGTGATGGCGTGATAGCCGGTGGCCGTACCCGGCTCCCAGGCGGGTGTGCCGTTCGCGACCCAGGTCAGCCCCGCGTTCCAATCGAGCAGATGCTCGATCGTCGCCGGACGCGGCATCGCGTGCAGCCCCGCCTGATGCGTGATCGCCTGGCGGACGGTGATGCGCTCCTTGCCGTTGGCCGCGAACTCCGGCCAGTAGCGGGCCACCGGCGCGTCGTAGTCGATCAGCCCCCGACCGGCAAGGATGTGCAGGGCCGTCGCCGCCACGCCTTTGGTGGTAGAAAAGCTGAGGAACAGGGTATCCGCTTGGACGGGACGGTGATCCTCTGGTCCCATCTTTCCGGCCCATACATCGACAACCCGCTCGCCGTGCCGGTAGGCGCACACCTGCACCCCAAGCTGCGCGCCACTGTCGATCTGTCGCTGAACAAGCTCGTGGACCTTCTGGTTAAGCGCCGTGTGTGTTGTGGTCACCTGGTTGTATGCTCCCTTGAAGATAGGTGTTGGGTGTTAGGCACCGGGGGACGGCCCCGCGTTTCACACATCTCGGTGCGCGTCGAGCACGAATGAGCGACTCTTGGGGAATGTACAAGGATTGTAGCAGAGCGCTGTTCAATCCCTGTCGCACCGCCGCTGAATGTAAGGGTGTGCGCCTGACCTGGCGACCCCTACCAGTAGTGCAATGGATGGACGCCACCGCGGTTAGGTCCGCCCCCAACACCCACCACCTATCACCCATTTCCAAGGAGTAAACCGATGGCGCACACCGACATCACAATGTACGGCACGCCGTGGTGCAGCGACTGCAAGCGCACGAAGAAGTTCTTTGGTGAGCAGCGGGTCCACTACGAATTCATCGATGTGGACACCGACGCCGAGGGTCTGGCCGTTGTCGAGCGGGTGAACGAGGGCAAGCAGATCATTCCCACGCTCGTCTTCGGCGACGGCTCGATACTGGTCGAGCCGTCCAACGCCCAACTGGCCGCCAAGCTGGGATTGCAAACGGTGGCGAAGTCTCCCTTTTACGATCTGATCGTCGTCGGCAGCGGTCCATCCGGCCTGACTGCGGCGCTGTACACCGCCCGCGAGGGCATCGAGACGCTGGTGATTGAGCGCGGCGGGGTAGGCGGTCAGGCGGGTGTCACCGAGCGGCTGGACAACTTCCCCGGCTTTCCCGAGGGCGTCACCGGCTCCGAGTTTGCCGACCGGCTGCGCCGTCAGGCCGAGCGCTTCGGCGTCGAGATTCTCCAGGCGCAGGAGGTAACGTCCGTCGCGGCGGACGGCGACTATCGTGTCGTCAGCACCGCCGACGGCGCCGAGTACCGGGCGTGGGCGGTCTTGCTGGCGCTGGGTTCCACCTATCGCATGCTCGATATCCCCGGCGAAGAGGACTTCATCGGCGCGGGTGTCCACTTCTGCGCCACCTGCGACGGCGCATTCTACCGAGGCAAGGATGTGCTGGTGATCGGCGGCGGCAACTCGGCCGGCGAGGAGGGGATCTTCCTGACCAAGTTCGCCAGTCGGGTGACGATCGCCACCCGCGACATCAAGCTCTCGGCCAGCAAGGTCGTGGTCGAAAAGGTCGAGGAGCACCCCCGCATCGATCTGCTCACCGGCGTGACCCCCGTGGAGTTCCGCGGCACGAACCGGCTGGAGTCGGTGGTGCTGCGCGATACGCGCACCGGCGAACCGCGTGAATTGCATCCGGCCGGTGTCTTCGTGTTTATTGGTCTGACGCCCAACACCAGTATCGTGCGCGATGTGGTGGAGACGGACGAGCGCGGCTTCATCGTCACCGACGCGGGACTCGCGTGCAGTGTGCCCGGTCTGTTCGCCGCCGGGGATTGCCGCGCGGGCAGCACCAAGCAGGCGGCCTCCGCCGCCGGTGAGGGAGCTGCCGTCGCCCTCGGTATTCGCCGTTATGTCGAACAATTTGCCAGCGGCATGGCGCCGCGCGGCGAGATGGCGGAAGCGGCGGTGATGAGCTGATTAGTCGGGGATGGTAAGCCGTGAAACCGCGCAACGCCTTCCTATTTGCCTGTATTGGGCTGTTTCTGCTCGCCGGGACCGGCTCGGTGGGCGGGCTGGCGCTGGCGTTCTCCGGTGATCCGCGTGCGTGCGGCACGGGTGACGCGGGCGTCCTCACCGCCGCCGATCTGCGCGCGGCAACGCGGAACGTGCGCGCCATCTCGTTGGGGGGCCGGCGTATCACCTACTCCGAACAGGCGGCGACGCAACTCGCCCGCGCCTACGTCCGCGCCCACCACGATGACTTCACCGACATCAAGGTCGGCTTCTGCGGTGGGCACACCGAGGCAAGCGGCACATGGCGGATACTGACGGGAGTCCGCGGCATGGTGGCGACCGACGTCTCGGTACGAAACGGCCGGCTGGAGTACAAGATTCGCGATGCGCGCGTGGGCCGGCTGCCGGGATGGGCGTCCGTCCGGCTCGCCCGTCGTGTGGCCAGTCGTACGGACATGGAACGGTTTGCCCTGCCCCCGGTGATCGCCGGCGTCGAGGTCGGCGCCGGAACGATGACCTTCACCAGCCGCTGAGCGGCGGCGCCCTACCTCTCCCCCGAC
This sequence comes from Dehalococcoidia bacterium, assembly GCA_038325665.1. Lineage (GTDB taxonomy): Bacteria > Chloroflexota > Dehalococcoidia > CAUJGQ01 > CAUJGQ01 > CAUJGQ01. The sequence continues at coordinate 19,815 of JBBQJF010000025.1, forward strand.
CCCTCCCCTGCGAGGGGAGGGGAGTCACGATCTCCCCCTCCCTAGCAGCCTGCCCCGGCACGCCCGAGGGTAAGAACGGAGGAGTACGTGTTCCACCGGGAGGGAAACCCGGTTCTCCCCCTTCCCTTGCATGCCTGCCCCGGCACGGCCGGGGGAAGGGGGCCGGGGGGTTAGGTGGGTCGGTGGGGTACGTATCTCAGTCTCCGGTGGCCGTCGCCACGGGCAGAGCCGCGCCTTGGACTACACCGTCCGCGGCGAGCGCGGCGATCTCGTCGTCAGAGAAACCGGACTCGCGCAGAATCTCGGCGGAATGGTCGCCCGGACGAACCGGCGCGTGGCGGCGGACGGACGACGGCGTCTTCGAGAGCTGGGCGACCAGCCCCTGGGTACGGATGTGGCCGTAGACAGGGTGGTCCTCCTCGTGAATATAGCCGTTAGCGCGCGCCTGCGGATCCGCGGCGATCATGTCGTAGTCCTGCACGACAGCGCACGGCACGTCGGCCGCCCGCAGCGCCGCGATCCAGTCGTCCGCCGGCCGGGTGATGACCTGTGCATCGATCAACTCGACCAACTCGCCCAAATGGGGACCGCGCGCCTCCGAGGTGGCGAAGCGCGGGTCGCCCGCGAGATGATCAAGCTCCAGACCGTGCAATATCTTGGGAAAGTGCCGTGCCTCCAGGATGCCGAACGCGATCCAACGCCCGTCGAGGCACTGTGCCCGGTGGCTGAGCACGCCGGACGACTGACCGGGCGGGCGCAGCGGCGTGTGGTGCAGCGCGCGGGCGACATGGATGCCCTGGAGCGCGATCTGCGAGCCGTACAGCGATGCATCCACCTTCTGGCCCTCGCCGGTGCGCAGCCGGTGAACGAGCGCGGCCAGCACCGCATGGGCGAGCATCGTGCCGCCGGTTTGGTCGGCGATACCACCCTGTACGCCGTGCGGCGTGTCGCCGTCGCGCGTGTGGAACATCATCATCCCGCCGACCGCCTGCGCGATGGTGTCGTAGCCGGGGTCGTGACCGCGATCGCCCTCGGGACCGAACATGCTTGCCGAGGCGAACACGAGGGCCGGATTGAGCTTACCGAGCACGTCGTAGCCGATGCCGAGCTTCTCCATCGTGCCGGGGCGGAAGTTTTCGGTGACAGCATCGACGCCGGTCGCCATGCGGAGCACGACCTCGCGCCCGGCGGGGCGGCTGAGATCGAGGCACAGCGAGCGCTTGTTTCGGTTGAGCGACTCGAAGTAGGAGGAATACCCATCCTGGTGGCGGCCGAGCGTGCGGCCGGGATCGCCCCCCGGCTGCTCGATCTTGAGCACATCCGCGCCGAGGTCGGCCAGCAGCAATGTGGCAAAGGTCCCCTGCTGAAAGCGCGTAAAATCGAGAATACGGATCCCATCGAGCGGACCGGGCATCGCGTCACCCCCTACATAGCTTCCGTACCGGATTCTACTCTGTTGAGCGTTCAGCCGTCAGCTATCCGCTATCCGGCTTCCGTGATCCACGATCCACGCGCGGCATCAGGCTGCCGCCATCCCGCCGGCCCGTGTGGACCATGGATTGCCGATGGATCCAAGGCGCGGTGTCGCCCCGCATCTCCCCGTCTCCGGAATCCGGTGTTTCAGTCACGGCCGGGTCCCTGCACATCCGGGGCGCACCCTCGTGGACGCGCGCCGCCCTGGCGCCACGCGCTGAAAGCTGATAGCTGATAGCTGACTGCCGGCGGCAGCCGGCTCCGGCCAGCCAGGAGGCATCGATGGTCGATGTGGCGCTACCACGGCCGCGCCGGGTGCATTATGGCTGGGTGATCACAGGCGCCTCGCTGGTGATCGGTGTGACCGCGTATGGGGTGTACTACTCGTTCGCGCTGTTCTACCCGGCGATGGTGGCCGAGTTTGGCTGGAGTCGCGGGGCGACCTCGGGCGCATTGTCGCTCGGGCTAATCATGTACGGCCTGTTCGCCATGCCGATGGGCTGGCTGGTGGATCGCATCGGTCCGCGGCGCACACTCGTCGCCAGCGGGGTACTCTTCGGCCTTGGCACCTACCTCGGCAGTCACATCACGGCGCTGTGGCACGTCTACGCGCTGTACGGGCTGGTCACGGCGATCGGCATGGGCGCGGCGTGGGGTCCGCTGGTGGCGACCATCTCTCGCTGGTTCGCGCGGCGACGCGGGCTTGCCGTGGCGCTCGGCTCGCTCGGCGGCGGCACGGGCGCGTTGTTCGTGACGCCGCTGGTCAGCTACCTGATCGACGCGTACGGCTGGCGGCAGGCATACGCCGTGACTGGCGTGCTCTCCGGGGCGCTGATTACCGGCGCGGCGATGTTCATGTGGCGCGACCCAGTTGCCAAGGATGGTGGGTTGCCGTTCGGCGCCGGCTCGCCCACGGAATCCGGCGCGGCCGGATACCGTCCCGACCAGGGGGTGACGACCGCCGAGGCGGTGCGTTCGCCCGTGTTCTGGCGAATGGTGATGACCTTCGGTTTGTGGTGGTGCGGCGGTGCGCTGGTGTGGGTGCAACTCGCGCCGTATGTGCAGGAGAAAGGCTTCTCGCGGGCGACGGCCGCGCTGGTGGTGGCGTGTTTCGGCGCGGGCAACGGCGCCGGTAAGATCGGCATGGGGATGGCGGGCGACCGGGTCGGGCCGCGGCGGGTGTTCGCGGCAGCCACCGTGCTGGCCGCGGTAGTGATGGCCGCCATCGTCCCGACGGGCAGCGCGCCGCTGCTGGTCGTGCTCGGCTTCCTGTTCGGCGTCACCTACGGCGGCGGCAGCCCGCAAATCACGCCGATCGTCGCCGCGCTGTTCGGCCTGCGCTCGCTCGGCACGCTGATCGGCGTCGTGATGGCGCTGATGGGCGCGATCGGCGCGGCTGGCCCTCTGCTCGGCGGAGTGGTGTTCGACCTCACCGGCAGCTACGCGATCGCGTACATGGTTGGCGCGGCGCTACTGGTGTGCGCCGCGACACTGACGCGCGGACTGGCGCCGCCCGACGACGGCGCCGCGCGCACAACAGGAGTGCCCATGACCTGACGGGGACTCACCTCTCCCCCGGCCCCTCCCCCGCGAGGGGAGGGGAGTCCGATTCACGGGAACTGCACTCCGGTTCTCCCCCTTCCCTTGCGGGGAAGGGGGCCGGGGGGTTAAGTCGTTCTACCGTGGGCGGCGCGTACTCGGCTCACCGCCGCAGCCATCAGCCCTTGTCAAATTGCGGGATCAGCGCCCCGGCGGCGAGATGTAGCGACTCGCGCGTTTCCTCGACCGAGCAGGTACGGAAGTCGAACACCACATCATCCACCCCGAGCCGGCGGTACGCTTCAAGGTCCTCGGACACTTGCGCCGGGGTGCCAACCAGCGTCTTCCACGACTCCTCGCTCCGCCGGCGCTCGGTCGGACCGCTGGTCAGGCGCAGCCCCAGGCGTAATGAGACGGTGAAACCGGCACGGTCGCGCCCCGCTCTCTCCATGTGCTCGTTCAGATAGGCGATCTCCGACGCCAACTCGTCGGGTGTGCGCTTGAACGGCTGCCAGCCATCACCCAGCCGCGCGGCGCGACGGATCGCGGGCCGGCTGTGGCCGCCGATCAGGATCGGGATGCCGCCTGCCTGCACCGGCTTCGGCATCGCCCCCACCGGCGCGAAGTTGAAGAACCGTCCGCTAAAGCTTGCCGGCTGGTCGCGCCAGATCCGGCGAAACACCTCGATCGTCTCATCGGTCACCGCCCCGCGCTCCTCGAACGGCGGCGCATTCACCGCGGCGAACTCCTCCGCCATCCAGCCGACGCCGAGGCCGGCCACGAGCCGCCCGCCGGTGAGCACATCAAGGCAGGCGAGGAACTTGGCCGTGACCACCGGGTTGCGGTACGGCGCGATCAGTACGCTCGTTCCCAGCCGGATGCGCGTGGTACGCCCGGCGAGGAAGCCGAGCAGGCTGAGCGGTTCGAAATACTCGGCGTCGGAGTTGACGCGCATCCGGCCGGTGGCGTCATACGGATAGGGCGAACTGTACTCCACCGGCAGCACAACATGGTCCGTCACCTGGAGCAAATCGAACCCCAGCCGGTCGGCCGTCTCTGCGAACTCGGCAAGCAGTTCCGGCGTCGCCTGGTCACCCGAATTGGCGGGTTGCATTCCGATCTTCAAGGGGAGCCTCCTCGTGGGGGTGATCGCCGGGACAAGCAGGAATTTGGAACCGCAAAGTCGCGGAGAACATGGAGCGAGCGCCGAGAGATCGGATAGAGGGTTCGGAGAGGATACCGCGATTACTCCCCCTCGTCTCCTCCGCGTTCTCCGCGTCTCCGCGGTTCACGTCGTCCGCGGCTCAATCCGTCTTCCGAGCGCTTGCAGTATACTGCCCCCGCGGAACGACATATGCAAGGAGTATAACCATGCCCACGCCGGCACGAGTGGTAGTTCTTCCGATGGAGCAGGCGCCCTTACGAGTGGTGGAGGTGCGGCTGCCCGACCCCGGTCCGTATCAGGTGGTGGTCAAGCAGATGGCAAGCGGCGTCTGCCATTCCCAGTTGCATCAGATGCACCGGCCGCGCACCAGCCCGACGGTGCTCGGTCACGAGTCCACCGGCGTGGTGCTCGCCAAGGGATCGAGCGTCAAACACGTCAAGGAAGGCGACCGGGTGATGGTGACGTGGGTCGCCCGCGACCGGGAGCGCCTGGATCACGAAATCGTCTCGGCGGAGATCGAACTGCCGGGCGGCGAGATCGCGCGTTCGCAGAACGTGTTCACCTGGGCCGACCACACCATCGCCGATGAGCAGTTCATCGTAAAGATGCCAAACGACGTACCGATGGACGTGACCGCGATCATTGGCTGCGCGGTCATGACCGGCGCCGGCGCGGTGTACCACACGGCGGCGGTGAAGGAGAAGCAGAGCGTCGTAATCTTCGGAGTCGGCGGCGTGGGACTGTCGGCAATCGCCGCCGCGGCCGTGATCGGCGCCGACCCGGTGATCGCGGTGGACTTGAGCGACGATAAGTTGGAGTTCGCCAAGAAGTTCGGAGCGACCATTGGCGTCAACGCCTCCGAGGGCGACCCGGTGGCGAAGATCCGCGAGCTGACCGGCGGCGGCGCCGACTTCGCCTTCGACTGCATTGGCGTGAAGCAGACGATGGAGCAGATCATGCCGGCGGTGCGATCGGGCGTGGTCGGTGGCGCGTCGGGCGGCACCGCCGTGCTGGTGGGCGTGCCCATGACGACCGCCGAACTGGACATGCGCGACATGCTGATCGGCGAGAAGACCTACAAAGGCTCGATCGGCGGTTCCTGCAAGCCCGACCGCGACTTCCCGATGTTCCTGCGCTGGTTCAAGGAAGGCCAGCTCGACCTCAACGCCCTTGTCACCACCCGGTACAAGCTCGATCAGATCAACGAGGCGACGACGGCGCTCCAGGCGGGCCAGATTTCGGGACGCAGCATCCTGGAGTTGTAACCGGCCACGGCGCGATGCGCGAGCGCACCGTCAGACGTGACGTTCGGATCTGGGCGGACGCGTCCGCCGGGACGAGGACGGATACGCGGGGGTAGCATGACACACCCCGAATTTTAGGAAGGGGGGGTCACGAGAAACGGCCCAACCGGATAGGGTGGATGTGCTGAACATCCCCACACCGGGAGGGCCGTGTCTGATGCAGTATACCAACCACGAGGTGTCCGTGGATAAGGGTGCCGATGCCTGCGCGACGGGCACCGGGTTGTCGGCGACGGTGGCGGCGCGCTGCCAGGGGTTCCTGTCCCCGTTGTTGACCGCGCTGGATGCCCATCTCGACCAGCGGCTGGTGCGCACCGCCGCCCGGACCGTGCCGGCGATTCTGCGCCATCGGAACCGCCCCTCCGCCTTGTTGCTGAGTGAACTGGGGGAGGTGCTGGCTGGCCCCACCCACGCCCCGGCGGGGACCAAGCGCCTTGCCAATCTGCTGCACAGCCCCAACTGGCAGGCGACCGAGGTCGAAGGCTGGCTGATGGAGCAGGGAGGGGCGCAAGTGGCGGCGGCGGCGGCGGCTGTGCCGGAAGGGCGGGCGCTGTGCATTCTCGACGGCAGTGTGGTGGAGAAGCCGGAGAGTGAGCGGGCGGAGGGGCTGCGACCGGTGCGGTCGAGTCAGGCCCGTCGTCTGGCCCGGCCCCGCCCCAAGCTGGGACCGGGCTACTATCACGGCCCGCCCGGTCGCCCGGTGGTGGTGCCGGGCTGGCAGTGGCTGGCGGCGGTGGTCACCCCTTGGCAGGGGCCCGGCACCCGCCGTCCCCTGACCCTCGGCGCCTGGTATACCTATCAGCATCCCGTGGCGGGGCCGGCCCCGGCGGACGTGCCCGCCGATGGCGACCCCACCGCGAGCGGGGAGGGCGTCGCGGTGCTGTCGGGGGCGGTCACCGCGTGGTCGCCCCTCGCGGCGCCCCCGCCGCTCCCCGCGTCCGCCGGCGCCCCGGCAGTCCCCGACCCGGCCGCGGCGCCGGTGCCGGTGCAGCGCGACCGCGAGGCCCAGGCCGCCGTGCTCGACCCGCTGGTTGCGGCCTGGGGCCGTGAGCGGGTGTTACATGTGTGGGACCGAGGGCTATCCGGTGCGCCCTGGCTGGAGGATGCCCTGGCGCGCGACTGGCATTTCGTCGTGCGCTGGAAGAAGGGCAACCGGCTGCGCCCGGCCGATGCTCCCTCGGTCGGTGACCCGACTGCCACCCCCGCCGCCCAGGACCGTGACGGCATCGCCGCCTGGAAGCGGACCCGTGGCC
>JBBQJF010000026.1:0-26473 GCA_038325665.1 Dehalococcoidia bacterium
CCGTTCGCGTGGCGCGCGGCGGCGATGTGCTCGCGCCGGGGCGTCCCGACCGCGTGATCCAGATTATCGATGCCCGCGACCTGGCCGTAAGGACGAACCGCATGGTCGAGTCCGTCGCGTCCGCCCAGTTGAACGCCACCGGCCCCGACCACGAGCTGACCTTCGGCCGGCTGCTCGACGACTGCACGACCGTCAGCGGTTCGGACGCGCGCCCGGTGTGGGTGAGCGAGCGGTTCCTCACCGAACACGGCGTCACGCCCTGGACAGAACTGCCGTTGTGGGTGCCCGACACCGAGGAGTACACCGGCTTCGCCGCCATCAACGTGTCCAAGGCGGTCGCGGCCGGCCTGAGCTTCCGTCCCCTCGCCGCCACAATCCGCGACACCCTCGCCTGGGATGCGGCCCGACCCGCCCATACCGAACGCCGCAACGGCCTCAATCCCGGGCGCGAGGCAGAGCTGCTGGCCGCATGGCGGGCATACTCGCCGGCTTGAGCGAGGATCGAACCGCCAAGACGCCAAGAGCGCCAAGGTCGCCAAGAAGGAATTCGAACGAAGGGGTGGTGGATGGCATTTCGCCTAACCCTTTTCCCTTCCGCACTTCGCGCGCTTGGCGCTCTTGGCGTCCTTGGCGGTTTGGTTCATTCCCCAGATCGTGTCGGAACTCCAAGAATCTCGGCCGCCCGATCGGGCGTGGCGACCTCGCGGCCGGCCGCCCTTACCAGCGCGACGGCCTCGGCCACCAGTTCCTCGTTGCGCGGTTGGCGGGGGCCATCGTAGTCTTCGAGGCCGACACGGATGTGGCCCCCGCGCTCCAGCGCCAGTTGGGCTAGTCCTTGCGTAACGTCGCCGCCGAGCACGGCGACCGACCACGGCAGTCCCGTGCCCTCCAACATTGCGAGGTAGGCCTCGAGTCCGGGGCGGGTAGGTGGTAATCCGAATCCGGGCGCCCGCCCGCCGAAGTAGAGCTTTATCAGCGCACCCGGCGGTAGCCGGCCGGCGGCATGATAGGCAAGTGCGAGGCGCAGGAAGCCCGGCTCGAAGATTGAGATGCTCGGCGCGAGCCGGTGCTCACGGCAGTAGTCCATCATGTAGCGCGCATCGGCGTAGGTGTTCTGGTAGACCAGCTCGCTGGCCGCCGGCACGCCCTCGGCGTCGAGTCCACCGAGGTTGACCGAACCGGGGTCAATCAGCCCAAGCCACGTCAACCCGGCGGCGTTGAGTTCTTCGATATGGCGGTAGCGCTCACGGATATTCGTGTGCGGTCCGCCGCTGGCCATCGTCGGGTAAAGCAGCGCGTCCGGCCGCTGCTGGAGGATGCGTCGCCAGGCGGCGGCGTACGGCTCGGTCGCGTGACGGCCGCTCGTGCCGCCGACCACCGGTTCGTCGTTGTGGTTGTGGACAATCGCCGCGCCTGCCTCCAGGCAGGCCAGTCCCGATGCGACGATCTCGTCCACGTCGCGTGGGACGTGTGGGTTCTTCCGCTTGGTCGTGCCGCCATTGAGAGCCGCTTCGATGATCACGGGAACGGGCATTGGAGACCTCCACACGCCGTCTCACACGTCCTTGAGGAAGCTGTCGAGGATGCGGTTGAACTCGTCGGGGCGCTCGAAGTAGACAGAGTGGCCGGCGGCGGGGACCATTTCCAGCCGCGCGCCGAGGATCTGAGACCGCGCGACGCGGATCACCTCCGGCGGGATGAGCACGTCGTCCTCGCCCTCGATGAACAGCACCGGCATCGTCAGCGCCGTCGCCTGTTCGACGGTGACGGCCAGACGGTTCATGGGCGTGCCACTGCCCAGAGATTGCTCGCGCGGCGGATTGGCGCTGAAGATCTGCTCGTAAAGGAACGCGCCCGTGGGGCTGCGGTCGCGGAACCCCCGACTGATCGCTCCTTCAAGCAATTGCAGACCAGCCCGCCGTTCCTGTGCCGCCGCGCGGGCCGCCTCCAGTTCCGGCGATGTCAACCCGCCGGCGGTGTCGGCCATCACCAACGCCCGTACGTTCTCGGGGTGCGTAACCGCGTAGCCGAGACACGTCCACCCGCCCATCGATTGCGCCACCAGTCGCACCCCGGTGAGGTCGAGGTACGTGATTAAGGCCGCCAGATCCTCATCAAACCGGGGACGCTGCTCCACCGGCCGTGGGTCGAGCGAGCGGCCGAAGCCGCGATGGTCGAACGTGACGCAGGTATACCGGTCGCGAAAGAACGGCACCTGCTGGAACCACGATAGATGGTTGCCGCCCGCGCCGTGGGCGAAGACGATCGCTGGCCCGGAGCCATGGGTCTCATAGTACAGTTCAGCGCCGCCGGTGGTGAACATGGGCATGATGCTCTCCCCCTTCGCATGGTCATGGCGCGTGCCTCCGCCTGCCTTGGCCCGAGTCGCGCGCTCGTGCGCCGGCATCCTTCCCGAGACAGACGCGGGCGTGACCAATCATACCCGACGAGGCTGTATGACCACGCATCAGCAATCGGGATGGAGCGTGGTCACGGGGCGGCAGCTCGCCCGCGCCGCTCTTCCATGACCCCGAGCGCGGGCAGCGGACGGCACGGTCACTGCAATGGGGCGGTGATCCACCTCCAGATCGCCTGCACTGCCTCGACCGCCGTGAAGCCGTCAAGCCAGCGGCCCTCGTGCAGGGCATATTCCTGGACCTCTTTGAGCGCGAGAAGCAGCCCGCCCCATCCCACGATCTGGCGGCGTGTGAAGGCGTAACCCGGTCGCCAGTGCGTGACGGCGGCGACGAACACGAACCAGAACTCGAACAGGTTGGGGAACAGCGGCAGCAGATACCGCCACCCCGTGAATTCAAAGGCGACGAAGCCGATCAGCCGGTACGCGTACAGAACAATAGCAATTCGACGCGGCACGTCCTGCCAGCGCCGCGAGACCATGAGGAAGCCGAGCATGTAGACCTGGTCAACGTATTTGTCGAAGCGCTGGTAATCGCCCAGACCCCCCAGGTCGAGGAGATTCATCAGGAACAAGTCGCTCAGGTCAGCGATGATCGCGATCAGCGCCCCCGCGAATGCCCAGCGGAGCACGGGCAATGACCCTAGCACCCGCACCGCGCCAATGACCACCATCTCCCATGTGAGATCGGTGATCATCAGGGAGCAGCATGACCCGGTAGACGTGATAGATACACGGTCTCCTCCCGCTCCGCTGGCGAGCATCGGTCGCACCGTCGAACCGCGCTCACGTCTGCCGCAGCACGGGCATGACCTCGCGGGCCAGCAGCTTGATGGATTGAAGGGCATGTTCGACCGGCATGCCGCTCCAATGCGAGCGGATGATCAGATGGTCGATGCCCAGCTCGTCGCGCCATGGCAGGAGCGCACGCAGGCAGTCATCGGGTGTGCCGACCACGAAGCGGTCCGCCTCGAGCGCGTCGAACGGAATATCGAAGGACTCCTGTCCGGGCATCGCCTTATCCTGACCCCAGTTGGCGTACACCTGGTATTTGGCGGAGAGGTTCGGTCCGGCGAGCGCGTGCGCGGTGGCGCGGTCGGGAGCGCAGAACACCTCGCGGATCAGAGGCGTCTCGGCGGCGGGCGGGCGGCCATGCGCGCCGCGTACCTCGCGGAAGATCGCGAGCTGGCCGGCGATCGTCGCGCGGGTGGCGTGCGGGTTGATCAGCCAGGCGTCGCCGAGGCGGGCGGCGCGTTTGACCGCCACGTCGTTGTTCGCGGCGATCCAGATCGGCGGGTGTGGACGCTGCACCGGGCGGATGGTGAGCGACGCCCCGTTCAGCCGGCACCACGGCAAATCCGCGTCAACCTTCTCCCCCGTCCACAGCGCTTGCACCAGGCGCAGATTCTCCTCGAAGCGGCGCACCCGCTCGCTTCGCGTGATACCGAAGGCGTTGTACTCGGCGTCGCGGTAGCCCAGCCCCACACCGAAAATCAACCGCCCCCGGCAGATCACGTCGAGTGAGGCGACCGTCTCAGCCACATCGAGCGGGTTGTGGAGCGCCAGCAGCATGATACCCAGGCCGAGCGTCATGTCGCCGGCGTCCGCCGCCAGCCGCGCCAGGTACGGCGCCGGTTGCAGCATCGCCACACCATCAGAGAGGTAGTGCTGCGGTACCCACGCGGAGTCCCACCCCGCGTCACGCGCCGCGTGCAACATCGCGAGCTGCTCGTCCAACCCCCGCACCATATCCCGCCCGACCGGATGCTGATTGGTCAGAAAGATGCCGACGCGCATGGCTCACGCTCCTGAACCGAGAGAAACCGGAACCGCGGAGACGCGGAGGACGCAAAGACGGACGCGGAGATTCCTATCAGATCTCCGCGCCGCCTCCGCGTCTCGCCGGTTTACTCTCACTCAACCGCCGCTACCTCCACCCGCGCCTCATACGCTGCTTGCCCGGCGGGGAAGGCGGCGGCGGCGGCATCGGGCACGGCGCGGGCGCCGCTGGTGAGGTCATTGACACCTTGCCAGCCGTCGTGCATCCAGACGACGCCCGCGGGTACGCGGTCGGTGACAAGCGCACGGGCGGCCATCGCGCCGCGATCGTTGAACAGCCGGATAGGCGCTCTGTCCAAGATGTGACGGCCGGCAGCGTCCGCCGGGTTGATCCATAGGCGCGGCTCCGGGTCTGCTTTGGCGAGCGAGGGCAGCGCGCGGCCATGGTCGTAGAAGGCGTGAAAGTGCGTGAGGGCGCGCCCCTGGCGAAATACCAGCGGATAGGCGGCGGCCCGATCCGGGTCGCGTCGCGCATCCTCCAGCGGCGGCTCGTACGCGGGCAGCGCGGGCAGCCCCATCGCGACCGCCCGCTCCGAGACGAACTCGACCCGGCCGGACGGCGTGCCGAAGCGCAGGTCGGGGTGGGCGACGTGTGACACCGCCAGCGGCTGGCGGCCGTCTTGTGCCCGCAGTTGCTCCGGCGTGACCCCGCCGGTGGCAGGGTGGTCGAACACCGCCGTCATCAGCTCATCGGTATCGGCCCAAGGGTAGAAGTCGTCGATGCCAAGTCGTTCGGCCAGTTGTTGCATGACCCACGACGCCGTTCGGGACTCGCCGCGGGCGGAGATCGCCTGATCCATCAGGTAGAGGTGGGTGTTGGTCATCTTGTAGCCGGTTTCCTCCAGCCACGAGGTACCGGGCAGGACGATATCGGCGCAGGCGCGGGCCGTGTCGTTCATGAACAAGTCGAAGCTGACGACGAGGTCCATGCCCGCCATCGCCCGCTTGAGCCGGCCCGCGTCCGCGAACGAGGAGAGCATATTGGTACCGAACAGCAACAGCACCTTGACCCGGCCCGCCTCCAACTGGTCGAGTACCGTGCTCATTTCGCTGGGCAAGTACGGCTGGCCGGAAGGCGGCGCGGGGCGCCGATCTTCGGCCGCGACGGAGGCGAGTCCCTGGCCGTGACTGTTGGCCGCGTGACGCGGGCCGAATCCGCCGCCGGGCTGCCCGAGTGCGCCCGTAAGCGCCGGCAGACAGCCAACAGCACGCCCGGCCATCCAACCGTTGCCGGTCTTGTGCATCGATGCGCCGCCCAGCAGGATCATGCTCTGCCGCGTCGCGGCATAGGTGCGCGCCAGCGCGCGGATGTCTTCGGCGGGGATGCCAGTCTCGATCGCGGCCCACGCGGGCGTGTACTGCTGGATGTGCGCGGCAAGCTCGGCGAATCCCTCGGTGTGCGCGGCCACGAACGGGGCATCGTGCAAGCCTTCGCTGGTGATTACATGAATCATCGCCAGCGCCAGCGCGGCATCCGTGCCGGGGCGGATGATGTACGTGTCGTCGGCCTGCTCGAACGCCTCCGTGCGGCGGACATCGATCACGATCACCCGCGCGCCGCGCTTCTTGGCGGCGACCAGATAGGGAGCCGTGGCCGGCTGGCTGGCGAGGTTGGCGCCCCACAGCACGATTAGGTCGGAGTGAGCCGCCATGTCTTCCTTGGTGCTCACCTCCAGCGGTCCGGTGAGGAACAGGCCGAAGGCGCCCAGGCCCCAGCAGACCGTCGCGGGGTTCCACCACTGGAAGCCGCCGAGGTTGCAGAACCGCTGCGCCACCTGGCGATGCACCGTGTTCGGGATCAGCCCGTGGGTGTGGTACAACGCCACGGCTTCCGGACCCACCCGCCGGATTTGGGCAGCGATCCGGTCGAGCGCCTCATCCCAGGGCGTATCACACCAGCCGTCTGTGCCGCGCTCCACCCGCGTGCGTGGACGAAGGATGCGGCGCGGACTGTCGAAGATCTCGCTCGTCGCGCGCCCGCGGATGCACAGAAAGCCGCGGCTGTCGGGGTTGTCCTTGTCGCCGCGGATGCTGAGCACCCGGTCGTCCTCCACCTCGACCACCATGCCGCAATAGGTTGGGTGGCAGTTCATCGGGCACATCGTGTGCAGCGTGCGGCGGCCGGTGGTCGTGCTGGTGTTGGAGGTCGTCGTCATGGCACTCACCCCGATCATGTGTCAGGCATGATAGCACCAGACGGGGGCGGCGGCTCGTGGGCGTGGGTCGGTATGTCATGTCTCGTGGAGCGTCAGACTACTCGTTTGGCGCCGAGCCGTTCACACCCTCCGGGAAGATTAACGAGAGCAGACGACCCACCGGGTCGCCCTACGGAAGACGAACGCGCGGACACTGGTAGGGGCGACCCGGTAGGTCGTCCGCGTATGCGTGATAACGAGCGATTTTTCTAACGAGCTAATCAGAGATGCCGCTTTCACGGGGCGGCCCCGGTCTTTCACGACCAGGACTGCGTCATCGACCGTCCATCACGTTTAGATCACGCGAAGGATCTGGATGCCTTCCGCTTCGAGCAAACCGAGGACACGATCCTGCTCTCATACGCCCTCGAGGTACATTCCTTCGCTCATGTCGAGGAATTCAATCCCTCCGACGCGGCCATCCTCGATGAGGTTGATCAGGCGCAGATCGTCGAGTTCGTGGGTACGCGCGACGGGCGCGTCCAAGAGTCTCACGTACACCGCGTCCGCGCCCGCATCGTAGCCCACGGTGGGTATGGTCGCGTCCATTACAGTTCCTCCGTCCATCACCGATGAATCGCTGGAACTCAGTGTAGGATCCACGGGTGCGCCATCATACCGAGTGGGCAGGCGCCGACGCGGTGCTATGGTTGCACCGCATCGGCGCCGCGGGGCGGTGTGCCGGCGTACTGGTCAGTTGTTCGAGGCGGCCCTCCCGAAGCGAAGGCCCATCGCGGGCGATGTCGTACCCGGTGCGGCGGTGGCGACCTTTACCGGCGCTCCCGGCGCCGTATCGCGGGTGAGCCGCTGGAGGGCGACGAACGCTTGATCGAGCACGCCGGTCGCGGGCGCGAGCGCGTTGGCAAGCTGGAAGGCGTTGAAGGCGTCATCGGCGCGGCCCTGAGCGGCGAGCAACTCTCCTAGGCGCAGGTACACCGCCGCGTCCTGGTCGTCGTAGTCCAGGGCTTGCGCCAGAACGGCCACCGCCTCCTCGCGAGCGTTGGCCGATTCCAGCAGCGAGGCGAGCATCAGCCGGCTGTCCTTGTCCTCGGGGGTGGCAGCCACAACATCGATCAGCAGTTCGCACGCCGCCGGGATGTCGCCGCGGTCGCGCAGGCATTCGGCCAGCAGCCGGTGCGCGTCACTGTCTGCCGGTTCCAGTTGGATCAACCGGCGGGCGGAGAGTTCAGCGTCCGCGACGAAGCCCTCGTCGAACTGAAGCCGCCCGAGGTCGTGCCACGCCCGCGCACACGTCGAGTCAATGCGGGCCGCCCGGTCGAATGCGGCGATCGCGGCCTGCGGCTCGCCGGACCCGCGGTACGCGTCGCCCAGGGCGAGCGCCGCATCCAGGTCGGACGGGTCTAGTTCCAGCGCTCGCTCCAGGTCGGCCGCCGCCTGCCGGTGGCGACCCAGCGCCACAAATGCCCCGGCCCGCTGCCGCCGTCGCACGGCCGTGTCGTCCTCATCGCACAGGTCGCCGAGCGCGGCTGTGAGACCGTGCCGATCGTCGCGCTCGGCCATGCCGCCGGCGATCGCGTCGAGCGCGACCACTCGATCGGCGGTGGCGGTGTCGGTCAGCCCCAGCCCGCGCAGACATTCGAGGGCGGCGCCGAGATGGCCGATCCGGAGCATGAACAGCGCGGCGCGCAGCGCCAGCCCGCGCGGGTCGGGAATGCTGGACCGCGCCTCACCCGCCGCGCGAAGGCCTTCCGCCGAGTCACCGCTCAGCAGCGCGCATGTGGTCATCCCCCACAGCGGCAACCAGGACGACGCGCCGGGGATCAACTGCATCGTCTGGCGCGTGTCTTTGGCGGCAGCGGCGACGAAGTAGCCGCGCGCGACCTCGACCTTACCCATGCCCAGCGCCGTCTGCCCTCGCTGGAGGTTTAGCTCGGGCGAATCCATGTAGCCGGCGAGCGTGCGGCCAGCGTTCCATGCCTCCTCGTGACGGTTGCACTCCAGGAGCAGGCGCATCAGATCGCTGGTCGTGGCCGCCAACAGCTCCGATGCGGCGCGCTCCTCTCGCGTCATCAGACCAAAGCCCAGCGCCCAGTAGTGGGCGGCGAGGTCGGCGTCGCCGTGCAACCCGGCGAACATGCTGAGCTGGAGCAAATACGAGTGCTCCTCCGGATTCTGTTGGTGGGCACGCAGCAGGATTGGCAGGTCGCGTGTCATGATTCGTTGGCGAGTCGCCTCGGGATCGCGGTCGAGCTCGCGGAGCACCCGCACCCGGTCGGTGCGGGCCACGCCCCCGGCGGCGCGACGGTCACGATGGGTGATCTCCTCGTTGACCGCACGCCGGTACGCCACCACGCCGGGATTGCGCCTGAACAACCGCTTCCGATAACTCACCGTCTCGGCGACGGCGCCATCCTGCTCGATCACGCTCACCACCGGGATTTCGAACGCCCAGATTGCCCGCGGGGCGGCGGTGACCAGACCGCGCAGGTGTGAGGCGGTGATCGGATCAAGCGCCTCACCGGCGTTGAGGTGCAGAACCCACTCGCCGCGCGCCTGGCCGAGCGCGTAATTGCGCGCCGCCGCGAAGTCGTCGCACCAGTCAAAGTAGCCAACCTTCGCGCTGTACCGCTCGGCGACCGCTCGGGTGCCGTCGCTGGAGCCGGTGTCGATTACCACCGTCTCATCGACCACGCCGCGCACGCTCGCCAGGCAGCGCGGCAGTGTCGCCTCCGCGTTCCGCACCATCATCGAAAGGCTGATCGTTGTGCGGCCATTGGGCATGCAGGCGAAGGCGGGGTGGGCCGCGGTGGTGCGATTCTTGGTCTTGGCGCGCTTTGCCATTGGTTTCTCCCAATTGAGGGTGAGGGGCTGTCCCCCAACCCGATCGCGTCGTCCGCATGATCCAAGGGGCGGGCCGGCGATCCAATCCGCGGGTATTGTCTGGTGTCTATCATCGAGGACGGTCGCCGGCTCGCCAATTGGGAAAGACCCTGATCGAGCGATACCGCGGGGTTACGATGTCGTTACGTCGCGATAAAGTTCCGTGTACGGCCCAATGTGACCGGCAAACGCGTTAAACTGTCAGGACACGGTTGTCCGTATGATTGCGGCCACGGGTGATCAGCTTGACGCACCAGCGAACCCGTTCTGCGCCACCATCGTCAGCGCGGCCGATCCGCCGCGACGGTTCAGGTGCGTCCACGGGCGGCGACGATCTCGTCGCGTCCGCGTCCGCGCGGCAGCGCGCCGGCGACGGCCCACGGCGGGGTGGAACCGACCCGCGACCCCCACGGTCCGCCGCCGTCACGGTTGACGGCGACCAGCCGCATACCCGCGTTGCGAGACGGATCTCCCCCGGGACGAGCGGCGACGCGGCCGTGGTCGCGCCGCGCGCCGGACAACTGTCGCGCCGCGCGGCGCTGGTCGGGATGGTGGTCTATCTCGTCGGGATCTCCGTGTATCTGCTCGCCCATGGCGGCTGGCCGACGCCCGATTACCTCGTGCCGCCGCTGCTGCTGCTCGCGATTGCCCGTGGTCGCGGCTGGCCGTTCGTGGCCGATTGGGGTCCCTTTCTGCTGTTGGTGCTCTCGTGGCAGGCGACGGCCGGCATCGCCGACCAATTCGGCCGGCCGGTGCATGTTCGTGGACCAATCGACAGCGACCAGTGGCTGTTTCGCGGTGAAACTCCGACGGTGTGGTTGCAAGACCGTTTGTATGATCCGGCGCGCGCCCGCTGGTATGACTGGGCGGGCACCGCACAGCACGCGCTGCACTTCGTGCTGCCGGTTGTGGTTGGGTGGCTAATCTGGCAACACAGCCGGCGCGTGTACTGGCGCTACCTGCTGTCCCTGATGACGCTGTTTTACATTGGCTTCGCCGGCTACGTTCTGTACCCGGCCGCGCCGCCGTGGATGGCGGGCCTCCAGGAGGCGATCCCCGAGGTGCGCCGCGTGGCCGTCGAGACGGTGCTGCGGTTGCCGGCCTCGGCCCCAGTGGGTCTGGCCTACACCCACTTCAGCGCGAATCAGGTCGCGGCGATGCCGTCGCTGCACGCGGGTGTGCCGCTGCTTCTGGCACTGGTGGCGGTCCGCCTGTGGGGGCGGCGGGCGCTTCCGGCGCTGCTGTATCCACTGACGATGGGCTATAACCTCGTGTATCTAGGGGAGCACTACGTGGTCGATGTGCTGGCGGGATACGCTGTGGCGCTGGTCGCGTATGGATTGGTGTGGGCGCTCCCGGACATGCTGCGGCTGAGGGTGCGCGTCGAGGTTTCGCGCGATCGTCCGGGCCGCCTTGGTCCGCCCGCGGCGGTGGCCGCCAATGCAGCCGCCGGGTTTGTCCCGGCCGCGGGGGGACACCGCGTGAGCCGGCTGGCCGGCAACGGCGCGCTGTGGGCGATTGCCGTCGCATCGGTGGCGGTGATCCTGGGCACGCTCCGTCCGGGGCGGCCGCTCGACCACGGCGGACCGGTCGTGCCGGGGTTGCAGGTTGAGGCGGGCCAGATTACCACCTTGCTCGCACCGACGCCGTGCGAGTCCGGCGCATCACCCAGCCTCACACTGAGCAATATGCTCGGGCCGGTGGCCGGCCGCTACTCGGTGTATCTGTTCGACCTTGACTCGGTCGCGTGCTACTCGGTCGATGCCGGTGTGTCGTTCCCACCGCCGCGCCTCGAACGGGTGGCGGAGCTGGCGGCGCGCGCGCCGGTGCGGCTCGCCCCGGTTTCGCCGGCAGCGCAGATGCGTCGGGGTGTCGAATACTACGCGCTGCGCGCCGGCGCTCCCGCGGTCGCGCTCGTCGAGGCGGGACTTCCGGCCGACCATCGCTACTTGATGGTGTTCGGCCTCTCGGAGATTGCCGATCCGTCACTCGCGGCCACCACGATCGACGAGATCGCCGCGCTCACGCTGATCGAAGACCCGCTCTCCATCGAAGGCGCCCTTCCGCCTTCGCCCCCCGCCATGGCGGTAAGTACCACGGAGCCGGCTGGCGTTGACAATCCCTCCGCCCCCACGGTCGCGCCTCCTGACACGGATGGCGATGAGCGATAGTGCCCCGTCCCAACTGGACCGACGACGATGGGAGCGCCACGCCGGTCGCCGGGCGAACCGGCTCTCGCGCAAATCAGCCCGCGCGTAGCGCCGCGATCTGCTCGGTCCGCTCGATGATTTCGCTGGCGACCGCGCGTATCGGTTCCGTACCCATGTCTCCCGCGCCAATCACGGCGCCCTCGGCCTCTGCCAGCGCGGCATAGATCAGGCGCAACTGGCGCAACGCCTCTGGCAGCGGATGGCCGAGCATCGCGCGAGTCTTTTCGAGCTGGATCGTGTGCTCGCGCAGATGGCCCTCGAACCGTAAGAGGCGGAACCGCACCGGTAACTCCTCCTCCTCCCAAAACAGCGATGGCGCGTCCATCTCCGCGTCGGTGATCGCCGATAACTCGCGGATGATCCGCCCGTGCAAAGTGTCGTGGTAGGCGAGTGCGGCGGTGAATGTGCCGTGAACCACCACCCGCTCGAACGTCGCGAGCGGGCCGGCGTACTCATCCACGGACTCTTTGGCCATCTCTAGCGGGCGGTCGCCGCCGCGCTGCCGCGCGACCGCATGCCATGTGAGGGCGAAGAACGTGCGCTGGGCGTCGACGATATGCCCGAGTGTCCGGTGAATCGGCCACTCTTCCGCCGCCGGCTCGCGTCCCGCCTCGGACTGATCCACGCCGATCAGCACGGCCTGGAGATCGCGGTAGGCGAGGTGATACTGCGCCAGTACCCGCTGGGCCGTCGTCATTCGCGGGCCGCTCGTGGCCCGCCTTTCAGCGAGTAAGACGGCCAGTTCGCGCAACTCCTCGCCGGTTCGGAGAAAGGCGCGCCGCACGCCGTCGTCATACGCCCGCCAGGCCCACGGGCGCTCGAGGTCGGCATCGGACACGCGGCGCCCCATCTCCGCGAATTGTTCCACCGCTTGCCACAATGCCGCCTCGATGATCATCGCTTCTTCTTCTCCACCCGGCCCGGCTCGTGATCACCACTGCCGCGCACATGGTGTCAGGGCTGGCGTGTCACGACCGTGGACGGCACGCTCATGGTCGCGAGGGGCCATGGCAGCGCCCATTGTGCCACGGCCGGCCCGCTACTCCAACCGGCTCGCCCCGGGCGTCCACACGAGGCGGGTGGTCCCTGCCACGCCGGCACGTTCGCGCTGTCGCGGTTCAGAAGTAGTCGAGACAGTACGGCCGGCTGGAGACGGAGAACACGGCGGTCGCGGTGGTGAGCGCTCGGTGGTCGTGGACCACGAGCAGACCCGTGCGCGCCGCGGTGGCCGGCGGGATGCACCCATTCCAGAGCGCGGCCAGAGTTGCCACGTCCGTGCTCAGCTCCGGCTCGGCGGTAGACGGCCGCACCCGCGCCCGACCGTCCTCGATCACCATCTCCCAGGTTCCCTCATTCCACGCCGCCGTCGGGTCCGAGAGGCGCATGATGAGACGGCAGGGCGGCGCCGGCAGAAAGGGGCGCGCTTCGAGCGCGGCGGTCAAGTCCACGATCCGGAGCATGAACCCGGGCCGCGTCTCGATCCGAATGACGGCCGGGTCGGTCAGGAGGGCCGGCAAAGGGTCGTCCGGCGGGGCGGACCACGTCACGCGCTCGGCCAAATCGTGGCGGGCGAGGTACTCCAGCAGGGCGCGATAGCCTGCCCCCGACGTGGCGACGAGTTCGCGCACGGCGAACTCCTGCCCGTAGGATGTCAATCCGCCGGTGAGCCGTGCCGGCTCATGGTGGATGACGTAGCCGCCAGGGGCGCCGTCGCTGTCGCGCCACAGCAGCGCGTGCAAGGGCGCATCTCCACGACGCTTGAACGTGCGGGCGTCCCAGTGGATGGAGTCGCGCACGAGCGCGCCATTAGCGACGGGCAGAATGGTGTCGTAAATCGGCGCCAACGCGCCTCGGTCGTGTTCACGCGGCCGCTCGACGCGTCCGCTCGGAGGCGGCAGCGTGGGAAGGAAACGTATGTCGGAGGCACGGAATGAATAGGCGCGCGTCTCCGATGCCGCCGCCCAGCCAAATCGCCGGTACAACGCCTGAAACGTTGGGTATAGCATCGACAGCGCCAGCCCCTGGTCACGCATCCGCCCCAGGCAGGCGCGTAACAGGCCGCCGGTGTGGCCCGCGCGCCGGTCCTCCGGCCAAGCCGCGACGTCGGCGATAGCCCCAACCGGTACGCTGCCGCCATTAATCGCCATGCGCCAGGGAAACACGACCAGATGCGCCACCATCCGGCCGTCCTCGAACGCGGCTAGCATCCAATCTACCTGATAGAACTGCCGGTAATACTCGATCACCTCGGCGCTCGCGGCGTAGCCGAAGGCATAGGCGTCGAGGCGGACGTACGTCTCCAGCTCGGCCGGGGTGATCGTGCGAATCGTCGAGGACATGGAGGACCTCACGGGGGTAATGGGTCATGGGTGATGGATCATGCGTCATAGGGCACGGGTCATGGAGCAGGGGTTCAGGGGCGAACGGGGCGAATGACGTGGCGGACGGTGGCGTGGGCGAGGTGTGCGATGGGGGTAGTGGGACGGCATCGGTAACGCGGTTGATCATGGAATCGCTCGGGCGGCGGCGAGCGCTCGATGCACGGCGGTGATCACGTCATCCAGGTCGAAGGGGCGGCCGACCAAAACGCGTGGGTTGGGCGGCCCGACCAGTTCCTCCAGCACGCGCTTATTGGTGGTCGTGAGAACGAACTGCCTGCCCTTGGCCGCGTCGCTACCGCGCACCGACTCAAAGAACGTCCAGTTCTCGGCATATGGGAGGGCGATGTCCCAAACGACAACGGGTGGGTCGTGCTGCGTGAGGAAGGCACGCGCGTCTGGTTGATCGTGCTTCAGATCGGGGACATACGCGGAAACCGTGCGCAGCCCTTCCGATTGCAGCACCATCTCGAGTAGCGCCACGACTTCTACACTGGTGTTGACCACGGCGACTAACGGCGCTGGGTCCGTATTTGACACGATGACATCCTTCGTGGTCGGACCTTCTTGGCCCGCCAGACGGTGCATCCCCGAGTACCGGGCGCACCAGGAGGTTGCTTAGGCTCGATGACACACCGCGACAGCGCCGGCGTGTTCAGCGTGTGGTGTAGGAATGCGCGCGGGCGCCAGGGAAGATCGAGCACATGGACGGAGGGGCGGCGCATGCGCCGCCCCTCCGTATTCTGCGCCGTTGTGTTGGCTATATGCTGAAGCTTTCTTCACCGTTGTAGACGCGGGTGGCAAATTCGGGGTCGCGGTTGCCGTAGGTGAGAGCGGCAATCGCGTGGCAGAAGCGCACGGCCTCGTCGAGCGGACGCTGATGGATGTTGCGGCCGGTGGCGTTACCGGCGGTGCTGCCGACCTGAAGCTGCGTGTGCAGCTCGCGTAAGAAGGCGTCCGCCGCCTTGGAGGAGCCGCCGGCGCAGATCACGCGCACTTCTCCCGCTGCCTCGGTGGCGACACGCAGCCACTCCTCGCTACTCTTGCCCTCGACCGCGTCCGGTGGGTTGACCTTGACGAAGTCGGCTCCCAGCGCCGCGCCCACGCCCGCCGCGCCGGTGATCGTCTTCGGGTGCTTTTCAAGATTGACGGTCTTGTCGCCGTCTTTCTTCATCAGACTCTTCCCGCGCGGGTAGATCCAGAAAATCACGGGCAGGCCGGCCGCGTGCGCATCGGCCACCAGCCGCCCGGCCTCGGCCAGCATCAGATACTCGTGCTCGCTGCCGAGATAGATCGTATAGCCCACACCAACGATGTTCAGTCCGCTCAACTCGCGCAGCCGCACCACCTGCTCGACCGTGACCCACGCGGTTGACACCGGGTCGGCCTGCGAGACACCAATCAGATGCGTCTTGCTGTTGAGCTTGACCACATACGGCACCTCGGGGAACTCGGGGCCGTAGAGGCTGATCAGACCATATTGGGTCGCGAGGCAGCCGATTGAGTTGCCGGCGGCCTGTGCAATATGGAACAGATGGCGGGGATTGTTATCCTCGGGTGCGATCTGCTCGCCGGCCTTGAAGGCGTAAAAGTCCTCGTTGAGGTGCTCGACCTTTTGGTCGCCGGCAAAGAGCATGATGCGTCCGGTGCCGTGAGTGAGCCGCTCCATGTTGCGCAGATACGTCGCGCGCACCGCCTCGGGAACGTTCGCCGGAACCCGGATTGCCGCCGTCGTCGTCATCACATTCCTCCGTAGCGCTACCGCCATATTATGGCAGATTTCGGCGCGGTAACAGTATTGTCTGTTTTCGTTGCGACGTCGCGCACCACTCGTTGGAGGTACGCTGGCCCTCAATCATGGGCACGGTGGTTGGCTCCGCGAATGCACGGCGGCCTGCTCGCGAGTGTCCGACCGGGCTGGCGACCGCGACCCATCTCGCGTCCCGGCGAACGCGTCCGCGCGGAACCGAACGGACCCACCGACCTTGGTAGCGCGCGTGCGAACGTGAGCGAGCACGACGAAGCCGCGCGGTTACAGCAGCCGCCCTTGCACCGGCCCGGTCACCGGCGCCGGTGGGTCCGGCACTGGTGACGGCACGACCAGCGGCGCCCGCTCTGGGGCCGGCGCTGGCCTCCCCGGTTCTACCCAATAGCCCAGCGGCAGCACGTACTGCGGCCCCGCACCCCGGTCAATCGTCATCGCGTAGCGGCGGAACGACGCAACATCGGCAGTATAGACCCGGCCGTCGAATTTGCATGTCACGACGACTGTATCGACACGCGGCAGCACCAGTTGCTCCATTGCCCACGCATCGAATCCGAAACCCGGCGGCGAACGCAGCATCTGATCCTGCCTGGCGACGATCTTGTGATACTCACGTCCGACGATCCTGCCGATCGCGCGTCCTTGCCGGTCGGTGATCGGCACGCCCGAGCTGTTCCGGCCGCGGCCCACCTTTGCATACATCGCCGCCTCCCTGTCAAATTGCTAACCGGTCTACACCGCTGACGCTCTCAAGAGCTTGCCATAGCGATCATAGTCCGTCAACTATCTCGCGCGCCGGCTGCCGTACTCGGTCGAAGGGGCCGGCGCATGCGCCAACGCGCGGTATGAGGCATCCGACGTGCAACAGCCGCGGGGCGCCATTCACGTCACGCTCACCGCCGGAGCGCTGACCCCCCATCCCGCGAGGTGATGTAGAGTGTGCGGGAGCACGACCCTCGACTACTGGCGCGGGCTGCCACATCATTCATCCGGCGGGCGTCGCCGCCTCCCGCGCGATGTGTCGCGCGCCGCCCGTGCGGCTGGGCGTCGCTGGCCGGTGTGGAATTGCTCCCGCGCCCGCGGACCGCCACCCCGCACGCGACCCGCTTTGGCGCCGGTTGGTACGCGCGTTCCAGTCAGACTCGCCTGAGTTGTTTCGATAAGGTGGTGCGCGATGATCACGGCCAGCAGGGTGCTTTACAACGGCGTCGTGCGCACGAGGGACGACCACGGCGCCGGGGCCGAGGCGATCGCGCTGGCCGGCAACCGTGTGCTGGCGATGGGTAGCTCGGCGGACATGCGGGCGCTGGCCGGTGCGGACGCCGACCACATTAACCTGCGCGGTCGGGCGGTGCTCCCCGGACTGATCGACTCACACAACCATCTTCTCTCCACGGGTCTCAACCTCGACGCGGTCGATCTGTCCGCCGCGCGAACCGTGGACGATGTGCTGACCGCCGTGCGCGAGCGCGCCGGGGCAATGCCGGCCGGCGATTGGGTGGTGACCTCCTCGCGCTGGCACGAGACAGGCTTAGCGGAGGGGCGCTTTCCCACTCGACGCGAGCTTGATGCGGTTGCGCCCGCGCACCCGGTGTTGATCCGGCGCGGCGGCCACAACGTTGTCGCCAACTCGGCGGCATTGCGGCTCGGAGGCGTGGACGAATCGACTCCGAACCCACCCGGCGGCACCTATGTCCGCCGTGACGGGGCACTCACCGGGCACATCATCGGCGCTCCGGCGTACAGCCGGGTCGTGTCGCGTGTGCCGGCGCCCGATGAGGCGCGGATGACGGAGGCGATCAAGGCGGCCTCGGACAGGTATGCCGCGGCTGGTCTCACGGGCGTAATCGAGCCGGGGCTGGCCCCGGACGGCATCGCCGCGTTCCGGCGGGCGCACGCCAAGGGATTGCTCGCGGTGCGCGCGGTGCTGATGGAGCGGGTGACGCCGGGTGTGACCGAGGCCGACCGGGAGAGGCTTGACCTAACCCCCCGGCCTCCTTCCCCGCGGGGAAGGGGGGGGACCGAGAGGCTACGAGTATCGGGGGACGATGCCGGGAATTCGGGTGGCTCGTACGCGCCGGGGAGTGACCGAGGCGAGGCAGCGCCCGGCGGCACCGGGACGTTCGCGGCTGATGGGGACGCGGTGTTGCGCGTGGGCGGGATCAAGATCGTCGCCGATGGCGGGGTGGAGACAAACTACGTGCGGGAGCCGTACGCGTTCGCCGACGACCCGGCCGCGCCGCGGGGGAAGCCCCAGGTTAGCCTTGAGAATCTGACGGCGGTGTGCCGTTGGGCGGCGCGGTCGGGCCGCCAGCTCGGAATTCATTGCGTCGGTGATGCGGCCGTCGATCTGGTGCTCGATGCCTTCGAGACGGTCAACGCGGAGTTGTCAATCGCGCCGCTGCGCTGGACGTTGATCCACATGACACTCGCGCATCCCGAACAGTTCGCGCGGGCGCGGCGGCTGGGGCTGGCGCTGACGGTGCAGCAGCCACTGATCTATGCCCTCGGCGCGGGTTGGGTGAAATACTGGGGACCGGAGCGCGCCGGTCGCGCGTCGCCGATGCGCGCCTATGCGGCGAGCGGCCTGCCGGTCGGGGGCGGCTCCGATTCGCCGGTCACACCGTACGAGCCGCTGCTCGGCATTTGGTCGTCAGTGACACGGGCGACCGAGTTCGCGGGTGTGCTTGGCCCCGAGTGGGGCTGCACCGTCGAACAGGCGCTGTGGATGTATACGCGCGGCAGCGCTTACTGTTCGTTCGATGAGGGCCGCCGCGGGCAGCTCGCCCCCGGCTTCCTCGCCGATCTCACCGTGCTGGCCGCCGACCCGCTGGCCGTGGCGGTGGACGAGCTCCCCGCCCTCCCGGTCGAGATGACCGTAATGGACGGGCGCACGGTCTACGAGCGATGATCGCCCCGTCGGGGCGTCGGGAACGCCGAGGGCACGCGGGGCGGAGGGGCGCGGCCGCCTGATTTCATATCCTCGATCGGGAGGTGCAGGATGCCAAGGATGAAGCCCGAGATGATGGAGGAGTTCTTGGCGCGGCCGGTGATCGCCGTGGTGGCGACCATCCGGCGCGAAGGCCGGCCGTATCAGGCGCCGGTGTGGTTCGTCTGGCATCCTGCCGACGGTGAGCCGGTCGCCGAGCGGGTCGGCCCCGCGTACCGCGACGGCCTGTTCTGGCTGACCGGCACCTACAGCCGCGTGTGGTGCAAGCACATACTCCACGATCCGCGTGTGGCGCTATGTATCGAGGTCACTGAGCCGTCGCCCGGCTTCGTCGCGGTCGATTGCCTGGCTGAAGCGGTAGAGCACGACATCTGGCCGGTGTCGATTGAGCTTGCCCGCAAGTACGTCGGCGGCCGGCCGGGCGCCACCGACGCGGACGTCGAACGGTTCGTGGCGAACATGCGCACCGAGCCGCGCCTGCTGTTCCGGCTGACCCCGACATTCTGGCGCGCCATCGACATGTCCGTGTACCGGGGCAAGCGCGCCGATGTCGAGCATCAGCGGGCCGTGCGCGCCGCCGGCGGACAGTGACGCGGTCATCACTGCCGCGGCGGGGTCCCTCGGAGGCGCGGGTTTGGAGCGAGGTGGCTTATGGCGGATGAGCAGGCGCGCGATGACGACGTGATCGTCGAGGCGCTGACGGCGGTGGTCCAGGCCCGATATGGCGGGCGGCTCGACGCGGGGCAGGCCGGGCGCGTGCCCGAGATCGTGCGCGGTCTACGCGAGGCAGTGGCATCCCTCATGGCTTACCCGCTCGTCAACGCCGATGAGCCAGACCCGGTGTTCGGCGCGTACCGTGGGGAGGATTGAGCCATGTCCGTGGACGACCGCACCCTCGCCTCCGCCTCGCTGCGCGAATTGGGACGCATGATCCGCGCGGCAGAGGTCACCCCCACCGCGCTGGCCGAGCACGCGCTGGCGCGACTCGACGGTGACGGCCGCCGTCTCAACGCCGTGGTCACGCTCACCCGCGACCGGGCGCTACGCGAGGCGCGACGGGCCGGGGAGGAACTGGCGGCCGGTCACGACCGGGGACCGCTGCACGGTATTCCCTATGGCGCGAAAGATCTGCTCGCCACCGCCGGCATTCGGACCACCTGGGGCGCGGTGCCTTATGGCGAGCAGGTGTTTGACGCCGATGCCACAGTGGTGCAGCGGCTGGAGACGGCCGGCGCCGTGCTGGTGGCAAAGCTGGCGATGGTCGAACTTGCCGGCGGTATGGGCTACGACCATCCCGACGCCTCGATCACCGGCCCCGGACTCAGCCCGTGGAACCCCGCGGCCTGGAGTGGCGGCTCCTCCAGTGGTTCCGGCTCGGCGGTGGGCGCGCGGGCCGTGCCGTTCGCGATTGGCTCGGAGACGCACGGCTCGATCACGACCCCGGCCGCGTTCTGCGGCGTCTCCGGGCTGCGTCCCACTTATGGTCGGGTCAGCCGCCACGGCGCGATGGCGCTGGTTTGGACGATGGATAAGCTCGGCCCGATGTGCCGTACGGCGGATGACTGCGGCTTGGTGCTCGACGCGATCGCCGGCCCGGACCCGTTCGACCCAACTGCCGTGAACCGTGCCTACCGCTACGACCCCGAACGGTCCCGCGGCGAGGGGTTCCGCTTAGGTGTGCTTGCCGGTGGGCTTGAAGGCGCCCAGCCCGAGGTGGCGGGCAACTTCGAACGGTCCTTGGACGTATTGCGCGACGTGGCGACGCTCGAAGATGCGGCCCTGCCGGACCTGCCGCATCAGGCAGTGGCTCGCATCATCATCGCCGCCGAGGCGTCGGCCGCGTTCGACGACCTAATCGGCGAGGGCCGGATCGCGGAGTTGACCCGCGAGACTGATCGATTTAACCCGTATGTCTACGACACGATCTCGGCGCGCGAGTATATCCGCGCCCTCCGCATCCGCCGTCACATCGCCCGCGCGATGGATGTGCTGTGCGCCCGCTTCGATGCGCTTGTTTCGCCCACGCTGAGCAGCGTCGCGCCGCCGGCCGACGAGTCGTTTGCGCGTGGTCCTTGGCGGCGGGGGGCGCCGATCGGTGCGGCGGCGAACGTGGCGGGACTGCCGGCGATCAGCGTGCCGAACGGCTTCGGCGAGCGCGGGCTGCCCACGGCGATCCAGTTCACCGGCCGTGCCTTCGAGGAGAACCGCGTCCTCGCCGTCGCCCACGCCTTCCAGCAGCGCACCGACTGGCACCTGCGCCTGCCGCCGAACATCGCGGGCTGAGGCGAGACGGCGGGGCAGCGTGTAAGTCAATCTCGACGCGTTGCAGCGCGGCGTCTGGCTCCTTTACTCATTCAGCCTGGCTTGCGACACGACGCGGGTGGACTGATATGACATAGCGCGCGCCGCGCCCTATCCTCTGGCTGAAGATGACGGGGAGGGGCAGCGCATGGCCTACGAGCAGATCGTCTACGCGCGCACCGGCCGGGTGGCCGTGATCACACTCAACCGGCCGGATGCGCTCAACGCGACCACCGGCGTGATGAACGGTGAACTTAACGACGCCTTCCGCACCGCCGGCGCCGATGTGGGTGTCGGTTGCCTGGTGATCACCGGCGCGGGGCGAGCGTTTTGCGCCGGGGCGGACGTGAAGGCGTTTCAGTCGGGATTGCAGGGCGGTGAGGGCTATCGTGGCGACCATGGCCCCGGTGGCCGCCTCGATACGCTGTGGAATGTGCCCAAGCCGGTCATAGCCGCGATCAACGGCGTGGCCGTCGGGGTGGGCGCGACCATGCCGCTGGCGTGCGACATTCGCGTCGCCTCGGAGCGGGGCCGGATTGGCTACACCTTCCGCCGGCTGGCGATGGCGCCCGAGTTCGGCAGCACCTTTTTGCTGGCGCGCGTCGTGGGCTACGCGCGCGCGATGGAACTGTGCCTCTCGGGACGAATCGTCGACGCCGGCGAGGCGTTGCGGCTCGGACTGGTCACGGCCGTGTTCCCGCACGACACGTTTTTGGACGAGGTGATGGCGCTGGCCGCTGACATTGCCAGCGGTCCAACGGCCGCGCTCGCGATGACCAAAGAGGGTCTCCACCGCGGGTTGACCGCCACCCTCGCCGAGTCCGAGGCGTGGGAGTATACCCACGCCAATCCCATTCTGCGCGCTGGCCCGGAGTACCGCGAGGGTGTCGCCGCGTTCGCCGAGAAGCGGGAGCCGCGGTTTCATGGCGACAGCGCCTGAGCACATGATCGGCTCGTGAGCGGCGCGCCAATCCGACGTCGAGTCCGCGAGGGCCGGTCGAGGGCCGCGACGGCGTATTCGGCTCCGCGCGGTCTCCAGTACCTAGAGGTCGCCTGATCATGCGCCAGGGAGGGGGGGACGAGAGTGACGGCGTGGAGCGCGCGCACGGGCCGGTTCTTCGTTTGTCTCCCGCGACCGCTGGTGGCCGGTCTGTCGCTGCTGCTGGTTCTGTTCACTCGTCCTGGCGTCGCACACGGCCACCCGTCGCCGGTGGTACACGACGCGCGGCCTCTGACACTGGCCCAATCCGCCTGCCATTCACCGGTTGATGCGTGGGCGCATGTCGGTGAGCAGGGGTGCGTCGAGGGCGTCGTCACCGGCGCGACCTGGGCGCGGCGCAGCACGGGCCAACCGACCTTCCTCGACTTCGGTCCCACCTTCGTGGTCGTGATCTGGATCGACGAGCGACCACTGTTTGACCCACCACCGGAGACCTGGCGTGGGCAGCGGATGCGTGTGAGTGGTCTGATCACGTCATATCGTGAGAAGGCGCAGATCATCGTGCGCGAGCCGGCCCAACTCCGGCCCGCGGGCAGTGTGGCGCCGTCACCCCCTCCCGTGTCGCGCGTGGCAACAGCGACTCAGCCGGCCGTTCGTACCCAGGCGCCGCCCACCGCCGCGCCCGTGGTGAGCACACCGGTCGCCCCGGTTTACATCGCGTCGCCGTCTCCCACACCATCGCCATTACCGACACCGGTGCCGGCAGTCGAGCCGTCGCCGTCACCTCCTCCGTCACCGACACCCATGACGGCGAACGCGGCGGTGCGGCGGCTGACATCGGTCGATGAGGCGGCGCTGCCGGCCCCGACACCGGCTGTCGCGGAGAGCGCGGGAAACCGCGCGGCCATGGCGGGTGAGAGGAAGCCGGACCGGCCGCTACTGATCGCCGCGATTGCCCTGATCGCTCTCGGCGCCGCGGGCGCGGGGTGGTATGGCTGGAAGGCCGCGAGAGGGAGGGAAAGTCCATGAGCCATGGAGTTGATGAGGCGCGGAGGCGCATCCTCGATGCGATGAAGTCCGGCGATTGGGAAGTGGTCGAGGCCCAGATCACTGCCTACGGCGCCGCGATCCGGGCGGAGGAGCGGAGCCGCGCCATCGGCGAAGCGCTCGACGCCTTACGCGAGTGTGGTGATGACGATGGAGCGGCGCCGGTGCGCGATTGTCTCGCCGCCGTCGAGCGGCTGCGCTGAGCGGCGGTAGATGCCCGCACGCGTGAGCGAGCATGCGCGTGTGATGCCTGTCCCGACCCGAGCGAGATGCGCTCATCGCAATACAGTTGCGATGCATCGGGCGTGGTACGTGGTTGACCCGCCGCCGTTCCGACGGGATACTCGATTGGGTCTAATCGCCATACATGGAGCGATCGGGCCAAATATCTGTGGAGGATGTACTCGTGCGACGACGACTTCTCGCATTTCTGTCGGTTCCGGCGCTCGCGGCCGGGGCAGCGCTGGCGTTGTTCGGCGGAGGCGCCGCGCCGGCGACCGCGCAGCAACCGACCCCGGCTCCATCAACCCAACAGACGGAAGCGGTGGAACTGTTCCGCGCCTGCAACAATGTGTCACTGACGTGGGTGAGCGGCACTCAGACCAGTGTGGTGGCATCATCGATCACGCCGGCAACGGCGCTGATCGCTATTTGGCGGTTCAACAACGTCGCCCAAACATTCACGGGTTACTCGGCCGAGTTTCCGGATGCCAGCGACCTGCGGACCGTTAACATTATCGATGCCGTCTTCGTGTGTATGAATGCTCCCGGTACGCTCAACCGGCCCGCGCTCAGCCCGGGTGGCTAATCCGCGCGGAGCGCTCGCCACACGATCGGGCCTCTCTGATGGTCCGACCGGCGCGAGCGCGGCAATGCTCACACGCTGAACCCCAACCTAAGCAGATCGTGCTCCGCGGGGCGCACGCGACAAAGTGGCGGACTCGACGGCAGAAATGCCCTGGGGTTCGCCACTTTCGTGCGTCCCGGCACTTGGTTCGGCGAGTCCGCGCGAGCATCGAGCGCGGAACCGCGAATTGGCTCGGGCAGTCCGTTCACTTGTACAAGGTGAGGTGATCCAAGTGGTTCCGTGCAGGCGCATTTCGTGGGACCGCGCACGGGCGCCCCACGGGGTCGCCTCGCCGGTGGGCGCGTGGTGGTCCTCGGCAGGGGCGACCGAGTGGGTCGCCCACGTCCGCGGGGCCGGCGAAAACCCACCCCCGTGACGCGGCCCAAATACCGGTCTGCCACCGTGCGAGGTCAGGCGGGAATTCCCCACGGCGCACGGGCACATGCCGGATCACTCTTGACCGGAGCGGTATGCTATGAGCCGGCACGGTCGAACAGTAGGTCAGGATTGGTGCCGGCCAGCCTTACTTTGGTGACATCGTTGGAAGACGTGTGGAGGGTGGACGATGATTCGTCGCGGGGTCGTTATCGTGCATGGGGTCGGTGAACAACGACGCGCCGACCAGCTAGATACCGTGGTCGAGCCGCTGGTCGCCTTTCTCGGCCGCTCTGTCGGTCACCAAAATGTGCACCTCGTCGCCCGCACACATCGCGACGGAAGCGCCATCGCCAACGCCACCATTCGCCTGATGCCGCCGGGCGCGGAGGAACCCGTCGAGGAGTGGCACATTCGCGAGGCGTGGTGGGCAGAGTGCTTCCGCCCGACTGACTCCGCGACAGTGCTCGGCTGGGCGGTACGCGCCTTCTGGGCGGTGCTGGTCGCGACCTTTCAGCATGTCTTTCTCCGGAACGTCCGTCGCGTGCTCGCGCCGATCACGCGCAACCGGCCGAAGCAGCAGGGCACGGGCGTGTGGCAGGTGCCGGTCGCCGCCTCGATATATCACCTGCTCGATGCGCTGGCCTGGGTCGTCATCACACTGGCGTTTCTGCTCGTGTTCCTCCTTGGTGTGGTTCTGATCGTACCCCTGTACATCTTCCTGTTGCTGCCGGTCAGACTGATTTGGCCGAGCGGTGTCGGCGAGATACAGCGCAAGGTCGTCAACTTGTTCACCTTCGGCATCGGCGACCAGTACGCGATGACCAATCGTCGGGTGGCGCTCGCGGCCGCGGCGAACGTCGTCACCGAGGCGCTGCGGCCGTTCCTCGATCCGGAACTGCCGGTACGGCGGGCGTATGACACGGTGACGATCATCGCCCATTCCGGCGGCAGCGTCGTCTCATACGAAGCGCTGGCGAGCGAGCGCGTCACCGGGTGGTTGGACACCCCGCCGGCCGATCATCGTGTCACCCTCGTCACCTGCGGGAACGGGCTTAACCTCGCGTGGAAGATGCGGGCCAAGCGCAAGGATGCGGACCGCGCGTTTTGGAACCGGCGCATCGACCGACATGTGAACTGGATCGACATCTACGCGCGTTATGACCCGGTGCCGCAGGGCGAGGCGCCGCCGGAACTGGTCGAGGCGCTGCTCGGTCCCGCGCCCCACCCCTACGTCAGTATCCGGGTTGCGAACACCGATCTTCCCACCAAGGATCACGGTGGGTACTGGGCCAATCGCGAGGAGTCGATGGCGCGCATCGTCCACGCGATCAGCGACTCCCGGCTCGGGTACCGGCGGCTCGACCCGAACGACGGCTCGTACGCCTCGAATATGTTCGCCGGAGGGGTGCGCCGGGCGGTGGAGGCCGGACGTGAGCGTCGCGGCCGTGTGTCGCGCGCCGTCACACTCCGGCTGAGCTTGGCAGTAGCAGCGGTCGTGGCCCTGATCACCCGACAGGATAGTCTGTCGCGCGTCGGTGAACGCATGATAGGGAGTCGGGTGCCCGGGCGGGCCCTATGGTTGGACATCAGCGCCTGGCGGGACTGGCTGACCGCGGCGATCGCCCTAGCGATCATCGGGTTGGTCGTGGCGCTCATCGCCCGGCTGATCACTGAGCTTGTCTCGTGGAATCGCGCGGACCACGACGAGCCGCTTCCCGCCGAAATGGAATCTCGGCCCGTGGGGGGCAACGCGGCGACGCCGGACGGCGGCAATCGTGTGGAGACGCCGGCTCGCAGCGAGATGCCCGTGTAGGGAGGTCAGGCAGCGCGGCGGTCCGGCTCGGATTCCTCACGGATAACGACCGGTCGCGGTCCAATCTCGTTGGCGCCGGCGGCCGTGAGCGGGTTGGCCGGCCATGGGGTGGTAGTGCGCGTCGCATCCTCATTCGACGCCGCGAGCGTCTCGGCGGACACGAACCGCCCCGCGATGCGCCATGACACCGCGATCACGACCCCGCCAAGCGCCATGTCGATGAAGAAGTGGTTGGCGCTGGCGACGATCGCCCAACTCATCAGCACGACCAGCAGAGCCGATGCGCCCCGCAACGCGCGGGCGCGCGTGTTCGCCCTTACCGCCATCGCCGTCATCAGAATCCAGCCGAAGTGAAAGCTGGGGATCGCCGCGTATTCATTGACGATGCGCGATGGCTGAGCATAGCGAACAGCGGTATTGCCGCCGAAGACGGTATCGACGAAGCCGAGGTCATGGCCGTGCAGCGCCAGCAAGCGCGGCGGGGCGGCGGGCAGCAGATAGTAGAACACCACGCCGATCACCATCGAGATGAACATCACGTTGCGCATGAACA
>JBBQJF010000027.1:0-25667 GCA_038325665.1 Dehalococcoidia bacterium
AAGACCCCTGTACTGTCCATCCATCTGGCCTTTCTCTTGGCGCCGGCCGTGTTGATGTGCACCGCCGCGACCGCGCGCTCGTGGGTCGCTGACGAGATATCCACCGGCTAGGAGCGACCGGCGATCGGCGCCGTGAGACGCGCGGTTCCGCGTCCGTGTCCGGCAACCGCGCGTCACGCGGCCCGTCTATCATGGTTCACACTGAGCGATTCTCCCAGCTGATCGCCGCTGATTCGGAAGATTTACCCGGCCCGACACGAGGTTTGCATAAAGTTACTGCAGTAATCGCCGATGATTCCGGCAATATCATGTCAAACCTGTACAATCGCGCCATCGCGGTGCGCTCTCGATGCAGGACTCACTCACGGTACGGGTGCGGAGGCAGTTCATGGCTATCGATTTCTGCGTGGATTACGCGTGCGAGGCCAAGCAGATGCTTGGCGCCGACACACTGTTAGGGCTGGTCCAGGCGCGGGCGGCGTTTGACGCGACGCGCACCACCGCCGGCCGCCGCGGCGAGCAGGAGTTCTGGACGCGGGTGGTGCGCGGACCGGAGCGCGATCACATCGAGATGGTGACAATCGGCAACCTACGTCGCCAGAGCAACCGCTTGATCGAATTCACGGCAGACTGTGACACATGCCCCGCGAATGTTCGCGGCGAGCCGGTCGGCTGTTTTGGACGGATCACATACCCGATTGACGCCCCGACGGAACGGTATCTGGCGGCGGGCGCGTCCGCCATCGCGCAAACGCCGGAGCCGTCGGCGGCGCGCAGTTTCGTCGAGTGGATCGATGAAGGGCCGGTGGATGGGGCGCGCGTGCGGCGCATGCGCGAGGTCGCCGGTCGAGGCATTCGCTTCTTCGAGCTGCCGCGGCCGGTAGAGGTGGAATCCGTGGACCGGACGTCGTCGTCAGTGGAGGCTGCCCCGGCGGTGACCACGGATCAGTTGATCGAGATGATGTTCTTCGCATTTCCCAGCCGGTCGGGCGGGTTCCACTTCTCCGTTCCACGGGATGCGCTGATCAGTCATCGCGCTTTCCTCGACTTCGTGCTCAACGAGCTTGATCTGGGCCACCGCCAGGCCGAACTCGCGGATTCGACCACCTTCGACCAACTCCGGCTCTATGCTCGTGCCCTGGCGATCGCGGAGGGTCTCCACGTCGATCTGCTGGTGGATTGAGGCCGGCGCCGGCCGAGGGGCGCTCCCTGGTGTTCAGACGAAGCGGAGGTTCGGCTGTACGTCGAGTGAGACATCGCCGCGCTCGCCCCGGTCGAGGTGAAAGAAGGCGCAGCCGGCGATCATGGCTGCGTTGTCCGTACACAACTGAGGCGGTGGATACCGCACCGGCACGGGCGAGCGTTTGATCACCTCGGCCCGTAGGGCGCCGTTCGCCGCCACCCCGCCCGCCAAGAGCACCTGACGCACGCCATGTTCGCGGGCGGCGCGGGCCGTCTTTTCCGCCAGGACATCCACGACCGAATCCTGAAACGCACCGGCAATTTGGGCGTCGCCGGGGCGATCAAGGTCGCGGGTCATGTGCAGCACGGCCGTTTTGAGGCCGCTGAATGAGAAGTCGGCGGTGCCAGGGAGCCACGCGCGGGGCAAGCGCACATCGCCGCGCGGCGCTCCCGCCGCGATCCGCTCGATCACGGGACCACCGGGATAGCCGAGGCCCAGCAGCCGCGCCACCTTGTCGAACGCCTCCCCCGCCGCGTCATCGCGCGTGCGCCCAAGCCGGCGATAGTCGCCGTGCGTCTCCATCAGTATCAAGTCGGTGTGGCCCCCGGAGACGACCAGACACAGCGCGGGAAGCTCGGGATCCTCGGCCGGTTGGCCGTCCTGGCGGAGCCAGTTCGCGTAGATGTGCCCCTCGAGATGGTTGACGCCGATGAACGGCAGATCGCGGGCATATGCAAACGCCTTGGCCGCGTTCAAGCCGACGAGCAGCGCCCCGGCGAGGCCGGGACCGTACGTCGCGGCAACCGCGTCGATGCCGTCCATGCCCAGCCCCGCCTGCTCCAACGCCGTCTGGATCACCGGAATCACCGTGCGTAGGTGCGCGCGTGAGGCGACCTCGGGCACCACGCCGCCGTAGCGGGCGTGCAAGTCCATCTGCGTGGCGACGACGTTCGCACGGATGTGGCGGCCGTCCTCAACGATCGCGGCGGCGCACTCGTCGCAGGATGTTTCGATGCCGAGCACACGCATGGGGGGCGTTCACCGTGGCAACGACGCTTTGATCAGCGCCTGTCCACTGATAGCGTAGATCGTGCCGCGCGTCTCGTCGAGGGCGAGCGCGCGCAGAGCGCCGAAGCGTCGGTTGACGATCTGACCCGCGAACGCGCCGGTGGCCTCGAGCAGTACGATGCGACGATTGCCGCGATCAACGATGTACAGCAGTCCATCGCTCGGGTTGAACACGGGGGCGGAGGGAGCCGACAGAGGACGGCTGAGTGCACTGGGACGCAGTTCCTCATCACGCCCCTCGACGATGCGCAGCAGGCGGCTGTCGCCCGTGGCGACCACCGGCACAGCGCTGATCGACAGGTCAACGGCCTGACGGAGCGACGGTCGGGTCACGAGCGGCTCGGGCTGACCGTCGTAGCCGGCGGGTGTGCCGGTATAGCGCCAGATGCGCTCGCCCGGCGCATCGAGCACGTACAGCGCGCTCGTCGTCACCGCAATCGCCGTCGGCGCCTTCCACGCCTCGGCGCCCGGCAGCGGCGTCGCACGCCACGCGCCGTCCGCCGCCAGGAAAAACAGCCGGCGGTTGCCGTCTAACACCATCAGTGTGCCTGGCCGGCCCGCCGCATCGGGCACGAGCACGAGGTGACGCGCTTTGCCCGTGCGTTCAGGGCCGATCGCCTGACCCTCGTGGAACACCGTCTCCGTCGGCGTATCACCGTCGAGAGCATAGGCGAGCACCCTACCGGCGGCCACATCGAGTAGATATACCTTGTCGCCGACTGCCAGCTGCACGGCGGTCTGGGGCGTGACGCCCGCGTCGGACAGATTGGCGAGATCGGCGACCTCGGCCGGCTCACGGGCGCCGTCGATGGTGGATAGCGCGCCGGTCACCCGTCTGAGTCGATCCTTCACTTCTTTGGATTCGGGCTGGATCGCGCGAGCCTCGACCAGATCGGTTTCGGCGGCGGTCAACAGTCGCAGCTTGTGGGCGGGGTCCGCTTCCGCCTCGGCGCCAGCGATGGTCGCGTCGGCCGAGCGCAGGAGATCGTCATAGCGTTCATCGGTCCCGCGCCGCGCCCACGCCGGGACGGCCACGAGCAGCAGGAGCAGTAACAGCGCGACAAAGACGATGAAGATGATTGTTCGCTGCGACGGCAGGCGCGGCCCGTCACCCAACCCGCCCATCGACACTCTTCGCCGTGGTTCGCCGGCGTCACCCCCCGTCCAGTTCCCTCCCGGCTCATAGCCGTTCCGTGACCCACCCTGAGACGGGCGGTCTGTCTGCCGGGGCGCGGACCGGACTGCCCCGCCACGCGTGGCGCTCGCTGGTGCGGGACGAGGCTGCTCCGGCCGCTGTTGATCGCGCGTTGCCGGCTGGCGTGGCCGCGGTCGCGGCTCGGGGGCGGCGCGCTGACTCGATGGCGCCATCGATGGCTCGACCGGAGCCGCGGCGACCGAGGCGGCCAGATACAGCGCCCCAAACCACTCCGCGTCTCGCGCTCGGACGTACAGAGCGGGCATCGCCTCATCCGGCGGGGCATTGACCAGGCTAATCAAGGTGCCACGGTCAATCAACCGGTCGGCGGCGCTGAACGTCAGGAGAATGACATCCCCCGGTTCCACCGGCAGCCGGGTGAACACCGGTGCCGCTTGGTCGCCTGCTCCGAGCGGGCGGCGGCTGTCGTCGCCCGAGGGCGCCACGAACTGGAACCGGCCGCCGGTGTGGGCGAGCGCGAGCGCGGGGCCGCATTGAGCCAGAAGCGCTTCGCCGCCACGAATCGCGAGACAACTCAATCCCAGGCCGGCGGCGCGTTCGCCGCCGTGGGTGCGATTCCACTCCAGGACATGCTGATGAGCGGCGGCCACCGCGCGGGATAGGTTGGTCGTGAGACCGGACTCCGGCGTGCCAAAGGCGTGGGCGATCACCTCGATCACCTCGTCGCACAGACGCGGCGGGGCCGGCCCGACAGGCTCCACCACCAGGTACACACCGACACCTGACGCCTGGCGCGTGCCCTCGAAGATCCCGACGAAGGGTCCTTCTTCCTGGACCTGACCGCCGACAATATTGAATTGACCGCACCAAATGTCAAGGAGCACAACTATTCTCCATGACCGGAGTTGGGCGTCCCGCCCGCACTCCCTGCCGGCTGTGGACATGGCGTCGCCGCGAGGGGGGTCGAAGATTGCCGCCGGTACGCACGGGACTAGGCGCGCGGCCCCGGTCCGGTAGTGGAGTACGCCGGTCTTGCACACCGGGGGGCGCCACGATGCGCGGGCGGGGGGACCGCCCCGACGCCTGCCCTCGGCTGAGTCTACACCCGTGACCCATAATACGAAAGCCGAATCACCGATGCACAGCCCGGGTCGGGCGTGATCCGTCGGGACTGATCGAGTGATCATGGCGCGGCCGGCGGTCGCTGTTCTTCATCGTCTCCCCTGCATCTCGTATACTGTCGGCGTGAAATGAGTCACAAAAGGTTGCTGAATGAACACCGTGTTGTTTGTGTCGCCCGAACCTGCCGCCGGTAAGACCGGCGCACTGGCCGCGATCGCGCTGCGGCTCGCCTATGACGGCCGCCGGGTGCTTGCGCTGCGGCTGGGCGACCGCTCGGACCCCGCTGCCGCCGCCGATGCCCGCACGTTCGCGGAGTTGCCCTTTGCCCGCGGGCGCGGCGGCCAACCGGTGACGGTGGCCGAGGCACGGCAGATCGCGGGTGACGGCGCACGTCCGGTGGAACTGCTCTTTCTTGAAGCCGATCCCGGGGCGGATGCGCGCCAGGCGTCGGAGGAGCTTGACGCGGCAGTCGTGCTGGTTATCCGAGGCAACCCCGCCGCGTCGCCTGACGCGCTTCACCAGGCGGCGGCGGCGCTCGGCGCCCGGCTGCGCGGCGTCGTGTTGACGGCGGTTCCGGCACGGCAGATCGCCGCCGCCCGCGCCGCGCTCGACACCGCCGGTGTGCCGGTGATCGCGGTGATGCCGGAAGACCGCACGCTGTACTCGCCGACCGTGGGCGACATCATCGAGCGGCTCGACGCCGAGGTAATCCTGGGCGAGCCGGATGAAACCCAGGCGGTCGAGTATATCCTCGTCAATCCGGTGACGGTCGATGCCGGCCAGCCCTACTTTGCTCGACGCGGACGCAAGGCCGTGATTGCCCGCTCCGACAAGACCGACCTCCAGCTCGCGGCGCTGCACAGTCAGACCGACCTGCTGATCCTCACGGGCGGCCTGCCGCCCAGCCCGTACACGATCGACCGCGCCGCCGGGGAGGAAGTGCCGCTGCTGCTGACCCGCGCCACGACACCAGAAGCGGTCAACTTGCTCGAGGATGTCTTCACCGGCTCGCGATTCGCGGGAGAGCGCAAGCTCGAACGAATGATGGAACTGCTGCGCGAGCACGGCAGCATGGAGACGTTTGCGGGCCTCGGGGTATAACGCCGCGTCAGACCGGTCACTCTCTCTACAGTGGTGTCCAGCATCCGGAGAACATGGCGTCACGGTCAGCGCGGCTGTCCGCGTGCGCTTCTCGTGTTCCTGCATGTTTCAGACCCGGTGGCTTTCCCACACGCGCATTCACGAGTGCGCCAGCGCCCCGGAGCGCACGGATCGCCTCGCGCTTTGCCGGGCGCCAACGCGACCGGAATGGCGCCCGGTGATGCAGGCGGGGCGTCTACACCTGCTCAACCGGCTCGGATTCGGTGCGGGTGGTGGCGAGGGCAGCCGGCGTGCGCGGCGCCGGGCGTGGCCGTGGAATGGTTACAGTCTGCTCCTCCGGCTCGAGGTTGGCCTCGGTCTGAGCGACTGCTGGGCGCTCGGGAAGGTAGCCCCGGCGTGGAGCGGCGCAGTACGGGCAGGCAGCCCACGAGTAACTCAGCGGCCGGGAGCAGCGGACACACGGCTCCTTGAGTTGTGTCTGACACACGGGGCACACCACGAAGTCGTCCGTCACGCGCCGGCGGCAGGTGGGACATGCCTTCAGATCCTCGAGTTCCTGCAGCAGGGCTTCCTCTTCGAGGGTGCGCGCGTACGCCTCGGAGAGCGTCTCGCGCGGGCGACCAATCAGGTACAACCACAGACCAGGCAGAGTGAATACCAGCACCACAAACACGGCCGCGGCCTGCAGAAACGGGTCGCGCGTGCGCTCGCGGATGTCACGGAAGGTCCACCAGACCGTCAGCAGCCACAAGACCACGAGGTAGGTGATCAGCGCCGCCAGCACAACCACGGCTGACCTCTGCCAGCTTCCGAACGGCCAGCTTATCGCCGCTATGGCGCCGAGGACCATGGTTCCCTCCATGCTCACCTCACGAGGGCGTGACACACGCTCGCGGTTCGGGCAACTTTCTACCGCGGCTCGCGCCCGCGCGAGTATATCACAGCCCCAGGGGTGTCTCGGAATGGCTTTCCGTGGTATACGACGCCGGCTCGTGACCGAGTGTCAGTCATTTTCGACCGGCGCCACCCCGGTGAGTGCCGGGATGCGGCGCCTGCCCCCGCTTTCGGCTAGCCGCCGCACGTTTGGGGTGGACTCGCGGCGAACGCGAGCCGCTCCGTATACTGGGCGTACGATGTTTCGATTTACCCTCGAACGCGGTGAGCGCGGACCCCGGACCGGCACATTGGAGACGGCGCACGGGCTGGTGCGGACACCGGCGTTCATGCCGGTCGGGACGCGGGCGACGGTCAAGGCGCTCTCCCCTGCCGATGTCCGAGCGGCGGGCGCTCAGATCGTGCTGTGCAACGCGTACCATCTGATGCTGAGGCCGGGTGTTGACCTGATCGCGGCGGCCGGCGGCCTACATGGCTTCATGCGCTGGGACGGGCCGATCCTGACGGACAGCGGCGGATTTCAGGTGTTCAGTCTCGGCCATCTGCGCCGCGTGACCGATGCCGGCGCGGTGTTCCGCTCGCACCGCGACGGGAGCGAACACGAGCTGACGCCCGAACGGGCGATGGCAGTCGAGGCCGCGCTCGGCGCCGACATCATCATGGCATTCGATGAATGCCCACCCGCGACCGCCGACCGAGCGGCCGCTGAACAGGCGACCGAGCGGACCCACCGGTGGGCCGAGCGGTGCGTGGCCGCGCACACGAGTGAACAGGCTCTGTTCGCGATCTGTCAGGGCGGGATGTTCCCCGATCTGCGGCGCGCCTCCGCCGCGTACATTGCCGGTTTAGACGTGGCCGGGTGCGCGGTCGGTGGTCTGAGCGTCGGTGAGGGCAAGGCGCTGACGTGGCCGATGCTGGAGGCGAGTGTCGCGCCACTGCCGGTGGCCAAGCCTCGCTACATGATGGGCGTCGGCTCGCCAGAAGACCTGATCGAGGGGGTACGTCGCGGTGTAGACATGTTCGACAGTGTGTTGCCCACCCGCCTCGGCCGGAACGGCGCCCTGTTCACCCCCGACGGCCGGGTGAGCATCCGCAACGCGCGTTTCGCCGCCGACCTCGGCCCGATCGACCGCGAGTGCGACTGTCCGACCTGCGCCGAGTTCTCGGCCGCCTACCTGCGTCACCTGTTCGGGGAGGATGAGTTGCTCGGCTACCGTCTGGCCTCACAACACAACATCCGCTTCCTCACGCGACTGATGGAGCGGGCGCGGGCTGCGGTCGAGGCGGGCACGTTCGAGGATCTCGCCCGTGACGTCCTCGGCCGCTACCGTCCGGCTGACGAACGGGCGCGGATGGAGCAGAAGCAGAAGTGGGAGGCACGGCGCGCGACCCCGGCGCTCCCGCCCGCCGCCGGGTGAGGCGCGCGGCCGGTCTTTAGTTCAGGATGAGGCGGGAGCGCCGGAACCGGGCCATGACCAGCAGTAGCACGGCGATGTCGAGCGCGACCAAAAGAAGGCCGGCGCCGAGCACTACTCGCGTCAGACCGGCGTCGCGCATGA
Organism: Dehalococcoidia bacterium; assembly: GCA_038325665.1. Taxonomy (GTDB): domain Bacteria; phylum Chloroflexota; class Dehalococcoidia; order CAUJGQ01; family CAUJGQ01; genus CAUJGQ01. The sequence goes on from JBBQJF010000027.1 coordinate 8,084, forward strand.
AATCGACAATTGGGCGGCGGATGCCACCCGGCAGCGCGGCGAAGCCGAGCAGGGCGAGCGACGCGATCGCCATGATGCCGATGCTCAGCGTCTGTTGCGCCTGACGCACCGTGGCGGCGCGTAGTGACACCAACACGCCGACCACGGCGACCAACCACACGCCGAGCAGACTGAACACGACGCTGCCGATGCCCACGCGCGCCGGGAAGAGGAGTAGCCCGCTGCCGCCAGCCGTGAGGTTGACGGTGGTCAGGCCGAGGACCATTCCCATTAGCGTCAACCCCCACCCATACGCGACCCCCGACAGAATCTTGCCAAACAGGATGGCGGCATCGGAGAGCCGGCCGGCCAATAGTGTCTCAAGCGTGTGCCGCTCGCGCTCCCCGGCGAAGGCGTCAGCAATGACATTCAGCACGAGGAAGATCGGCACGAGAACCAGGTTGAAGATGCCCCCGACCGAATCCACCCATGCCCGCCCACTCTGAAATGGGATGAAGATGCCAAATATCACCACGAAGAACAGAACACCGACCAGACTTCCGCGCTGGCTGATGAAGTCCTTCCATTCCTTCCACGCCACGGTCCACACATCGGTGATCACTGCGCCTCCTCCACTAGGGCGAGAAACGCGTCCTCCAGGCTGCGGGTGCCCTTGCGTACTTCTTCAATCCGTGCGCCCGAGTCCACGAGCAGGGTGACCAGCGGCGCGATGCTGATGTCACCGCTGAGGTCGAGGACGAGGCGGCTGTCCGTGACCTCGACAGCGACCACCTCGGGCCGGGCGCGTAGTCGTGTCAGCGCCTCGTCACCGAACCCATGCCCGATGACCTCGGCACGAAAGCCGCCGGCGCGAGCGCGCAACTCATCCGGGTGTCCGACCGCCAGCAACTCCCCCCGGCGGATGACGCCCACGAGAGTGCACAGTTTCTCGACCTCGGGCAGATTGTGCGTGGTGATGAACACGGTCGCGCCCTCACGCGCCGTCAGTCCGGCGAGGTCGTCTCGCAGGGCGGCGGCGGCAACCGGGTCGAGGCCGGCCGTGGGCTCGTCGAGGAACACGAGCGGCGGCCGGTGGAACAGGGCGCGGGCCACCGCCAGCTTTTGCTTCATGCCGCGGCTCCATTTGCCCACCTTGTCGCCTCGTCGCTCCCACAAGCCCATGTGGGTGAGCAATTCCCGTGTACGGGCGCGACGCTGCGCCGGCGGGATACGCCACACCCGGCCGTAGAAGTCGAGATTATCCTCGGCGCTCAGGCGTTCGTACAGTCCGGGATGTTCGAGTAGGGCGCCGGTGCGCTCACGGATCTCGTTCGCGCGTGTGCGGGTGTCGAATCCCAATACGTCAGCGCGGCCGGCCGTCGGCTCCAGCAGTCCGAGCAGCAGGTGGATCATCGTCGTCTTGCCGGCGCCGTTCGTACCGAGAAAGCCAAAGATGGCGCCGACCGGCACCGTCAGCGACACACCGTCCACCGCCCGCAACGGTCCAAAGTCGCGGGTTAACGCCTCGGTTCGGATCGCCACTTCAGTCATCCATCCCGCTCCGCCGCCACGCCTGGTCCGCTTCCATTTCAACACAGTCGGGCCTAGCTCGTCGGGGGGGAACAGCAGGCGAGGCGTTCGATCATATGCGCGCACGGGAGGATAAGCAGCCCACTCGGGTCCGAGCGTCCGCGCCGGCGTTCGGAGGGGACGAACGCGCGGGCGACCACATCCGTTGTGACGCGTGGTCGCGCGGGGCGGACGCCACCGCCGGTTCTGCCGCGGGACGCGGAATGGCGGTGGTTAACGATCCTGCAGAACGAAGTTGTAAGCGGCGGTTATCGTATCGCCGCGCTCAACCACCGCCACCACCGTGGTATCGGTGAAGACCCGGTCCCGGGTGTTGACCGGCTCGTCCGGCAAATAGAGCTGCGTCGTGAGGACTGCGCCGCCGGGCGGCTGGACCTTCACATGGATGTGACGCGTTCGACCGGGGTACAGGCCGGGAACGATGGTCTCCAGTCGGTAGTGGCCGCCATCGTCGGTAAACTGGTGGCCGCGTAGGGTGTAGCCGGTATTGTCGTACCGGCCCGCGTCGTCCGGCTGCCAGAAGTCGACACGCGCGCCCGCCACCGGCTGGTAGTCAGTAGTGAGAACCTGGCCGCTGATGACCAGCCCCGTCCCCACCATCCCCGGTTCGCGGAGTGAGGTGCGTTCGGGCGAGCCGGGCGTGAAGTACGGACCCTCGGTTTGCGCCGGAGTGACCGTCAGGTTGGCGCAGTGCGGACCACGGACGGCGCCGCCCGCGCCGGACTCGGGCCGAGATGTGGTCGCGGATGAATCTGCGGGCGGGGACTGATTCGCCACGGGTGCCACCGACCCACCGGGCGATGCGTCGCCGCCGTCCTCGCTGCCGCTGCATGCCGAGAGCATGCTGACCGCGAGAAGCACCGCACCCATGGTCAACCAACCCGTGCGGCGCGCGCCGCGGTATCGAACTCGTACCATGACTGTACCTCCGGTGAACCAACCTACCCCCGCCCCGTCCCGGTGGGGCGACGGAGAGATTGTCAAAACCCTTGGCGGCGCTCGCGGTTCGATGAGCGTCTGTTCCGTGGCATAGTCGCCGGACGCGTTGGGTTTGTAGAGGTCAGCGCCGCGCGGCGCGCAGCGCTTGGACGAGGTCATCGGGGCGGCCGGACTTCTCAACAAACGCGCTCGCGCCGGCCGCGAAGGCACGCGCACGGCTGGCGGGGTCGTCGTGGATGCTCAGCACCACCACTGCTGCCGCCAGGCCGATCGAGGTGATCAGTTCCGTGCAGGCAAAGCCGTCCATCTCCGGCATTTCCAGGTCCATCAGCACGATATCGGGGTGGAGTTCCCGCGCCTGGCGGATCGCATCATGGCCGTTGCCGGCGGTTCCCACCACATCAATGTCGCCCGCGGTGTCGAGTAATATCGTCAACGCGTCGCGCACACAAGAGGCATCGTCGACTACCAATATTCGGATAGAACTTGCAATCATCAGTGCACCATCCAAATCGTACATCCTGAATCCAGTGTGCCACGGTCGCCGCGGTGTTACACCCGTGCGCGGGGTGGCGCGCGAGGATACTTTCGTACCCCTATCGGACCGCACCTTCTCACCCGCCGGGGCGGACCAGCGTTCTGTCGGCATCCGGTCTGCTAGGATGGTGGCGCGCCGACAACGAACACCAAGGAATCCATGTGAACCCCGTTCTTCCGACCGTCGATAACGCCGCCCACGTCGCGCTCGCCCACCGGCTGGCTATGCTCGATTCGATCCTCACCGCGATCAGTGCGGCGCCGGACCTGACGAGCCTACTTGACGTCACCCTGGACACGGTCTTGGAGGTGAGGGGCGTTGATGGCGGCGGGGTATGGCTGTCTGACGACCCGGTGGCCGGTCTGCGCCTCGCCGTTCATCGCGGCGTCAGTAAGAAGCTGGCCGCGAGTTTTGCCGCCGATCCGGGCGAGACGATCCGGATACTCGCCTCGGATCCCAACGCCGCCGTGATCGTGAATAACCTCTCGCACGGCGACCACCGTCCCGAGGTCAAGCAGGAGGGCATCCGCGCCTACGTTGGCATCCCCCTCCATGTGCGTGGGCAGGTGGTGGGCGCCATGGTGGCGCTGAGTCGAACCACGACCGACTTCGGCGCGGCCGACCTCGACCTGCTTGTCAGCATCGGCCGCCAGATCGGTATCGCGGTCGAGCGCATGCGCTTACTCGACCGCGAGCGGCGGCGGGCACGACAACTCGAAACGGTGAACGAGGTCGGTCGCCGGCTGGGGGCAATGCTGACGCGCGAGCGTCTGCTGCCCGAGATCACGACGTATGTGTGCGAGCACCTCGGCTACGATGCGCTGAACATCCTCCTGCTGGACCAGGAGGGGCACGAGTTGGTGCTTGACGCGGCCAGCGGGCTGGGCAACGAGGCGTTGGTGGGCATGCGCGTCTCCGTGAACGATCTCCAGAGCATTACCGGCTGGGTTGCCACCAACGGTCAGCCGCTGGTGGTCAACGATGTGCGCGGCGATCCGCGCCACTTCCGCACCGTGGCCGGCGCACTGGCGGAACTGGCCGTGCCGATTCAGGTCGGGGGGCGGATGCTTGGAGTACTCGACGCGCAGGCGGCGCGGGTGAACGCATTCCACGACGCGGACATTAATGTCCTTGAGACACTCGCCGCCCAGGTCGCCGTCGCGCTGGATAACGCCCGCCTCTATGCCGACACGCGTCGGTCGCTGAAGCGCACGCGAGCGTTTCAGCAGGTCGCCACCGCCCTGACGGCATCGCTGGAATTGCGTACGACCCTGGAGTACGCGCTTGACGCGGCGATGAGTGTCTTTGATGCCGACCGCGCCGCGCTCTATCTCGCCGACGCGGAAACCGGTCTGCTCAACTTCGCCGCGGCGCGCAACCTCTCGGCCGAGTACATGGCCGCTGTCAACGACTATTACGGCCGCGCGGACGCGCCGCGCGCCATCGAAGTGGAGCGGAGCATCTACGTCGAGGATGCGCGGTCGGCGGCGCTCGTGCCGCAATTGCGCGCCGCCAGCCGGCGCGAGGGCTTCCGCAGCCAGTTGTTCCTGCCGCTGCGCCACAGTGGACGGATGCTCGGCACCTTCGTGCTCTATCACGATCACGTCCGCCGCTACACGGACGAGGAGACGGCCCAGGCGCAGACATTCGCCGATCAGGCGGCCGTCGCCATCCAACACGCGCGGCTATACGAGGATATGCAGCGGTCGTTGCGGCGTACGCGCGCCTTTCAGGAAGTGGCGACCGCAATCAGCGGCTCGCTCGATCTCCAACCAACGCTCGAACGCGCGCTCGATCTGGCGATGGGCGTGTTCGAGGCTGACCGCGCGGCGTTGTTCCTTGGCGCGCCCGAGTCTACCGGCGGCTCCGACGCTGACGTCACGGCGGGGATGCGCTGTGTCGCGTGGCGCAATCTTTCAGTGGAATATCTGACGCGCGTTCGAGACTACTATGCCGAGCCTCGCGCGTCACAGCCGGCGCTGACGCGGGACCGGATTATCTATATCGAGGATGCTCAGACCTCGCCGGCGCTCGGCCCACTGTCGGACGCGATCCGTCGTGAGGGGTTCCGCTCGCTGCTGTTCCTCCCGCTGCGGGGGGGCGCGGACTACCTGGGGTCGTTGGTGCTGTATCACGACGGGGTACGGCGCTATCGCGCCGACGACATGGCGCTGGCGCAGACGTTCGCCGACCAGGCGGGCGTCGCGATTGAACATGCGCGCTTGTTTGAGGCGGAGCGGCGGGCGCGCGAGCAGGCATCCACCATCCTCGACGTTACCCGCACCGTCACGTCATCGCTGCGTCTCGATGACGTGTTGCGCAACGCGGCCGGCTGCATTGCCGTATCGCTGCAACAGCGCTACTGCGGCATCTGGATGTTGAGCGATGACGGCGCCGAATTGCGACCCGTGTGCGCTATCGCCGACCCACCGGATGCCGCCGCGGGCGCGGCGTTTAACCTCTTGACCCCCGTGCGGGTCGCCGACTTCCCGCGCCTTGATGCCCTGCTCCGCACCGATCAGCCGGCCGTGGTCCGCGACCTTGATGACCTGAGCGCGAGCGAACAGGCGATGCAGCGGGTTATCGGATTTTCGGCGTACATCGACATCCCGCTGGTGGCGGCGGATCGTACAATTGGTTTCGCCGCCGTGCCGCTCTTCGGTCCCGACCTCAGCATCGCGCCGGACCGCTTGGAAGTAGCGGCGGCGATCGGGCGATCGGTCGCGCTGGCGGCGGAGAACGCCCGCCTGTATGAACAGTCGCGCCGGCTCGCGGTCAGTGAGGAGCGGAACCGGCTGGCGCGCGAGCTGCACGACTCGGTGGTGCATTCGTTGTTCAGTATGTCGCTCATCGCTCAGGCGCTGCCCCGCATCCTCGACCGCGACGTTACCCGTGCGCGCGAGCGCATCGACCGGCTCAGTGAGTTGTCCCGTAACGCGCTGGCGGAGATGCGGGCATTGATCTTCGAGCTGCGCCCCGCTGCCCTCGAGGACGAGGGGCTTGCCAGCGCCCTCGCCCGCCACGTCGCCGCATTCGAGGCCCGCGAGGGGATAAGGGTCGAACTGGCTGTCGAAGGCGACCGGCGTCTACCGGCCGCTGTCGAGGAGGCGGTCTTTCGCGTCGCACAGGAGGCGCTGAACAACGTGGCGAAGCACGCGGGCGCGGGTCATGTCGCCGTGCGCATCGCCGCTGGGAACTCTGACATTGTGCTGTCCGTGACTGACGACGGCGCCGGCTTCGACCCGGCACGCCCGCGGACAGGCGGTGGCCGCACGCTCGGCATGACGAGCATGAGGGAGCGCGGGGCGTTGCTCGGCGGCGAATGTGTGGTCGAGAGCACCCCTGGCGCGGGGACAACGGTGCGCCTGCGGCTCCCGCTCGATGCCGTCTAGCGCGTCGTCTGGCACGCCGCTCGGCGATACCCCGATCGCCGGCGGCCCATCAGGTCGCCTCTACCGCGCCATGCGTGGTAGTCGTCAGCCGGGCATATCCTGTCCCGTCCCGCGTGGATGCGGACCCGTGCGCTCCGAACCGCACAAGTCGCCCGACCTTGCAACGTGGGGGGTGGTCAATGCGTGACGTGGAACTGGCGATCATCGGAGGCGGTGTCGCGGGGCTGACCGCCGGCCTGTACGCCGCGTGGTCGCGGCTCGACGCGGTGTTGATCGAGCGTATGGGCACGGGCGGGCAGATCATCAACGCCGATAGCGTCGAGAACTTCCCCGGGTTCCCTGGCGGTATCAAGGGTTACGAACTAGCGCCGCTGATCGCGCAACAGGCGATGGACGCCGGCCTACCGGTCGTGTTCGATGAGGCGCTCCGGCTGCGGGCCACGGACGGCGCCTTGCTGGTCGAATCCGAGTCGGAGACGTATCGCGCCCGCGCCGTGATTGTCACTGCCGGTTCCACGCTGGCGCGGCTAGGCGTGCCCGGAGAGGAGCAATTCGAGGGTCGCGGCGTGTCGTACTGCGCCGTGTGCGATGGCGATTTCTTCCGCGACCAGGCGGTGGCGGTGGTCGGCGGCGGCGACTCCGCGATGGACGAGGCGCTATATCTGGCCGGCATCGCCTCCGAGATCACCGTCGTCCACCGGCGCGACGAGCTTCGCGCGGCGCGGACTCTGGTGGAGCGCGCCCGCGCCGAACCGAAAATTCGATTCCGGTGGCACACGACGGTCGCCTCCATCGATGGCGGCGAGACTGTTGAGTCGATACGGCTGCGCGCCGCCGGTGGTGACGAGACGCTGCCGGTCGCCGGGGTGTTCATCTACGTCGGTCTTCGCCCGAACACGAGCCTACTGGGCGGCATCGTGGAACTGGACGCCGCCGGTCACGTCCCGGTAGACATGTGGATGCGCACAGCCGTCCCCGGTCTGCTCGCGGCCGGCGACATCCGCCAGCAATCGGCGCGGCAACTGGTCTCCGCCGCCGGCGACGGCGCCACCGCTACCCTCGCCGCCGCGCGCTTCCTCCGCCACGGCGAGTGGCGGGATGGGTGATGGGTGATAGGGGTTGGATGTCGGGTGTCGAACTCTCCTCCTCCCTCCCGTCTCCCGTCCCCGTCCCTCGTCCCCAACACCCATTACCCATCACCCATCCCAGGTACCGGTGGGCCGGAATCCGGCAATCCCCGGCTATGATGACGGCGCGGGCGGCGGCCGATAGATCAGGTAGCGTGATTCGGCACGATCGCGAGCCATGGCAGGCCGGTGACCACGGACGGCCGGTACCATGCGGCGGGGGCCGCCGGGGGATGCGATGGTCACAATCGGGCTGGCGCTTCAGAGACGCATGCTCGATTCGGCCTCAAGGCACCTGGGACCGACAGCCGGCGGGTTCGTGCGCGATGTGTGCGTCAGGCAGCTAAACACGCCATTCGAAGGGATCGAGTACCACCAACTCACCGCGCTGCTCAAGGCGATCCAGGCCGACGCCGGGCCGCTCCTCGGGCAGAGTGCCTCCGATGCGCTGGCCGCCGATGTCATCCAGCTCCTCACCGACGTGGATGCTGGTATCCCGGGTCGGGTGATCGGCAACGTCTCTCGTGTCATGGGGCCGTCCGCCGACCCGTTTCTGCGTGCGGTATGCGGCAAGCTGAACATCGAGTTGGACATCATCGATCGCACCACGCTTCCCATGATCGCGGATGCCGCCCGCGTTGACGCCCTGCCCCTTCTCGGTGAGGAAGCCGCGCGGGCGGTGCAGACCGCGGTGGCGCGTTCCGCCAACAGCCGCCCCGCCGTCATGGCAGCCCAAATCGTCGCCGCGGCGCGACGCCACGCCGGACCGGCCGGCGAAACCTTCGTGCGCGAGCTATGCCGCACCCGCTTCGCGTGTGACCTTGATCAGATCGAGCCGGACGGGCTGGAGCCGCTCGCACACGCGATTCGTACCGAGGGCGCGGCGGTCATTGGCACGGCCGGCGCGATCGCCTTCGTGCGGGCGATTGCCGGGGCGCCGACCTCACCCGATGACGGCGTGCGGGCCAAAGTGGTCGAGATCGCGCGCCAGTACGTCGGCCCGGCGGCCGAGGAGTTCCTGCGGCGCGGTTGCCGCAAGCAAGGCATGCCGTGGGAGGGGGTCGATTATGAGCATATGATGTGGCTGGCCGAGGTTGTGCGCGCCGAGTCAGCCCCCCTGATCGGTAAGCAGTCCGCCGACGACTTCGCCCGCGCCGTTCGCGGCCTGCTCGTGGGCGGCAAATAGCTCCGGCTGTCCACGGCTGCTGGCCGTATGAGCATTTTGACGTTCGCTTAAACCGGCGGCGCCGTGTGGATTCGATCGTTCCACAAATTGATGCCCTCGACGCGGCGAAAGCCGCGGTCGAGCGACGCGAGGTCCGCCACGCCTGCCGCGACTGCACTGGCAAGGTGAACCGCGTCATGAGCGCCGAGGTTGTGGCCCGCCATATACCCTATCGCCGTCCGACGGATGCGCGAGGTTAGGGACAACTCATTCCAATCGAACGGCTGTAGCATGGCCTCTACCCGAGAGATCATGGTGAACAGCCATTCCGTTCGCACGTCTGGGTTCTCCCACTGGTCAAGGCGGTATTGACGCCGAATATCGGGTGGCTGCCGATCACGAAAGTCAGCGCGTAGCACGAAATGGGCCAACTCCATCCAGGATAGCGATGACAGGTAGAGTGTCGTGGAATCGCGCCGCAGCAGCCGCACCATGAAATCCGAGCAGCGTTGGTGGTGTGGCTGCGTGGCGATCAGGCAGGCGATGAGAAAGTCGGTGTCGACATAGAGATGTACCGGGAGATCGACCGTGTTGAAAGAATGCTCAGTCGCGGGCATCGACGGCGAGCCAATCCCCCGGCGCCTTGTCGAGGAATTTCCACGACGGAGCCGGGCCGCTGAGTCTTACACTGCCAGCCGCGCGCAGAAATGTCTCCCATGTCGCGTTGACGTCCTTCGCGTGATGTTCGATTTCCATCTCAGGACCGTGTCTAGGCGGGCGTGCTACCGGATCCATCGTCATTGTGCCCTCCGCGTTGCGTCTCTTTACCTCATAAGTATAGCTCGTCGCGCTTGCTCGCTTGACGACTTCGCCCGCGCTGTCCGCCGCCTGCTCGTGGGCGGCAAATGAGCGATGCATTCGCGACAACGGATTCGGCTGGGACATAGGCATATGTGAGTTGTTCGCGTCACGCCCTCGTCGCTGCCGGTCTGCCCCGACACAGCCGGGCACAGATCGATGGGAGTAGCCCGCTTTCCCACCACGTACTCCGAGCGGCCATGCGGCAGGCATGGTCCGTCGGTATAATGGGCGGTACGAGTGAGGAGGGGGATGATGCACGGTGAGAATGATTATTGGACACGGTCGCTTCGGCGGCAGATGAGCCGGCGGGCGGGCCTGCGCGTGGGCGCACTTGGCGCCGGACTGGCAGGGGCGTTTGCCCTGGCCTGCGGCGGCGGCGAAAAGAAGGACGAGGGGTCGAGCGCCCCCGGCGCCTCGGGCACGGGTCCGGCAGGCGCCGCGGCGGTCGAGCAGCCCCGGATGGGCGGCATCATCAGCCAGCGCACCGCCACCGATCCGGCGCCGAACCTCGATATCCACCAGACCACCACCTACACGGGAGTGTGGCCGACCGCGCCGGTCTTTAACCAGCTCGTCCAGTTCGACCCGGCCAAGCCCGGCTCGACACCGCAGGATATCGTCGCTGACCTGGCGGAGAAGTGGGAGCAGCCCGACCCGAACACGCTGGTCTTTTCGCTGCGTAAGGGCGTGAAGTGGCACGACGGGACCGACTTCACCGCCGAGGACGCGAAGGCGACACTCGATTGGATCAAGAAGCCAGCCCAGGGCAAGCCCAGCGCCCGCGCCGGCACCCAGGCTACCGTTGACTCCATCGAGTCGCCCGACCCGAGCACCTTGCGCGTCAAGTTCAGCCGGCCGACGCCGTCGTACCTGATGAACCTTGGGAGTCACTACTTCGCGATTGGTCCGGCGAAGGAGCTGGCCGCGAATGGCGAGCTTGGCGCCGGTGGCAAACTCAACGGCACCGGCCCGTTCAAGCTCAAGAGCTACCAGCGCTCGAATCTGGTCGAGCTGGAGAAAAACCCGGCGTATCACATCGCCGGACGACCCTATCTTGACGGGCTGAAGTTCTTCATCCTGCCCGATGATACCACCGCCTTCACGAACTTCAGCGGCGGCCAGTATCACATGATCTACGGCAACCTAAACAAGTCCGACCTCGACCGATTCAAGAGTGAGTTGGGCGATAAGGTCGATACCTTTGAGGTGCCGAGCTTCACTCGTGACCTCGTCTTCCCGAACTCGACCCGCAAGCCGTACGACGATCCGCGCGTTCGTCAAGCGATTAGCCTCGCGATTGACCGCGACGCCGCGATCAAGGTCGTGCGTGAGGGCGGCGCGCGGCGCGGCGGCTACATGGCGCCGCACGGCGTGTGGGCGATTCCCGAGGCCGAGCTGCGGAAGTACGAGGGCTATGACAAGCCCAACATCGAGAAGGCGAAGCAACTGCTCACCGCCGCGGGTGTGACCACCCCGATGGAGGCCAACGCGACCACCCGCACCGACTTCAAAAACATGGCCGAGTTCGTCAAAGACCAACTCTCGAAGATCGGCATCAACGTGCGGCTGACGCTGGCCGACACCGCCACCGCTCAGCCGGTGCTTAATCGCGGCGACTTCGATATCGGCCCGTGGACCGTGAGCATCAACATCGACGATCCCGATGCCACCTTCTCCGAGGTGGCGCTGAGCACGGGCAAGGCGGCGCGCAACTGGTCGCGGGTCAACGACCCACAGATTGACGCGCTGTACGACAAGCAGTCGGTGATCCTCGACTTTGAGGAACGCAAGAAGGCGGTACAGGACTTGGAGCGGCAGGCGATGTCGCAGTACCAGTTCACGAACCTGTACTTCTACAACCTCAACTTCGCCAAGTACCGGTCCGTGCGCAACTTCGAGTTCCACCAGTCGCTGTACACCAACCGCCGCATGGAGGCGGCATGGCTGCGGCCGTAGCGCACGGCGCGTCCGGGTGACCCGTGGGATTGCCCGGACGCGCCGTGGCCCGCGAACATGGCTGACCAGACCCTTGTCGCCTCTCCGAGTGATCAAGGCGCACGGATTGGCCCACCCGTGCCGCGACCCCCGGTCATGCCGGGGCGGGGCTGCAACGCGAGTGGAGGCCGCATGTGTACTTTCTCTTGGCGGACGGGGCCGCGGTGTAGGCGGCTCGTCGCCCACCCTCCGCTTGCGAGGAACGGGTACGGGGTGTAGGTTACAGGCCGCGAGCGCGAACAATTCTCTTCCTTCGCGGAGAAGGGAGCCGGGGGACCAGGTGCAGCGTTACATCGCCGCGCGGCTACTCTTGCTCATCCCCACATTGATCGGCGTATCGCTGATCATCTTCGTGATTATGCGCGCGCTGCCCGGCGACGTGGCGGAAATCGCGCTCGGCGGCGCGCAGGGGGTGACCGAGGAACAGAAGGCGCAATACCGTCGCGATCTCGGACTCGACGATCCGCTGCACATCCAGTACGTGAAGTGGGTGGGCGGGCTGGTCCGGCTTGACGCGGGCACGTCGCTCCTGACGAAAGCGTCGATCTCCGGCGAACTCAAGAGCCGGCTGCCCGTCACGGGCGAACTGGCGCTGGGGGCCGTGCTCCTCTCCACCTTGATCGCTTTGCCGGTAGGTATCTTATCGGCGGTGTTTCAGGACCGTGCGCCGGACTACTTCCTCCGCATATTCAGCATTCTCGGCATCGCGTTGCCCGTGTTCTGGATCCAGACGCTGGTCCGCAATCTGATCCTACCGAAGTACGTCGGCTGGCTGCCGCCGCCGGGGTTCTCCAAACCGTGGGAGGATCTCGGTACCAACCTGCAGCAGATCTGGCTCCCGGTCGCGCTGCTGGGGTACGCGCAGTCCGCGATTATCAGTCGGTTGACGCGCTCAACCATGCTCGACGTGCTGCGCGAGGACTACATCCGCACGGCGCGCGCCAAAGGTCTCAGTTCGCGCAATGTGGTGTTGCGCCACGCCACCCGCAACGCGCTGCTTCCGGTCGTGACACTCGCCACGATCCAGCTCGGCACGCTGCTGGGCGGGGCCGTGATCACCGAGAGCGTGTTCGGTTTGCCGGGGGTTGGTCGCTACGTGGTGGATTCAATCCGCAACCGCGATTATCCTGTCGTGCAAGCCGTGATCGTTCTGATCGCGAGCGTGTATGCCGTGCTCAATCTGATAGTTGATCTGCTCTACGGCTGGATCGATCCCCGCATCAGGCTGAATGACTGACCATGACAACCGCGACAAGCACGATCCCGTCTCTCGATCAGCCCCGCCGTGGCAACCGTGGCGCGTTGCATTTCGTCTCCAACTTCGTCCGGCGTAAGCCGCTCGGCACCGTCGGCGCGGTGATGGTGTTAATACTCATCCTGACGGCGCTGACGGCACGGCTGATCGCGCCGTACGACCCGCTGGAGTTCCACCCGGCAGACGTATTTACCAGCCCGGGCAAGTCCGGCTATATCCTTGGCACCGATGACAAGGGCCGCGATATCTTCAGCCGGCTGGTTCACGGCGCCCAGATCTCGCTCAAGGTCGGGGCGATCGCCGCCGGCGCCGGTGTCTCGGTTGGACTGGTGATTGGCCTGTTCAGCGGCTTCCTCGGCGGCAAGGTCGACTTCTTTGTCCAGCGGGTGGTCGACAGCTTCCAGGCGTTCCCGGCCCTGTTCTTGGCGCTGGCGGTAACCACCGCGCTCGGCCGCGATCCGCGCAACGTCGGCATCGCGCTGGCGATCGTCACCTGGCCCACCTCGGCCCGCGTGGTGCGCTCGGCGGTGCTCACCCACAAAAGCGCGCTGTACGTCGAGGCGGCGCGCACGATCGGCGCGCAAACCCCGCGCATTCTCTTTCGCCACATCTTGCCCAATGTCACGTCGGTGTACATCATTCTGGTCACCGCCGCGCTGGCGCAGGCAATTCTCACGGAAGCGTCACTGTCGTTTCTGGGCGTGGGCGTGCGCCCGCCCGAGCCGTCGTGGGGCGGCATGTTGCTGGAGGCGCAACGCCAGGCGGTGCGCGCGCCATGGATGGCAATCTTCCCCGGCATCGCGATTACTGCCGCCGTCTTCGGCTTCAATTTGTTCGGCGATGCCCTGCGCGACTACCTCGACCCGCGGCTGCGGGGACGGTAGCAGGCCCGTCTGAGCCGCCTACTTGACCGCCGCGAGGATGATCACCTCGACCTTGAGTTCGAGGCCGGTCCCACGCTTGTAGAAGCGCGTCTTGCGCTCGATCTCGGCTTTGCATGACGCGACGGCATCCTCGGACAGGTCGGATGCGTAGTGGCCGAAGCTACTGGTGGTTGCCATGGTCTCCCAGTAGTCATCGACATCACGGAACGGCATCCACTCGGTGAGCCGCTCGGGCACCGCATCCTCGAAGCCATGTGCGGCGAGCATCATCGCCAGCTTGCCCGGCGCCGAAAAGCGAAACAACCGCTGCGCCTCGCCCTTCGCGGCCGGAAAATGGACGGCGACGGCATCAAGGAAGATCGTCACCAGCGGGCAACGTTCGCGATCGCCCAGGCAGGAGACGACCACGCGGCCGACCGGGCGGAGTACGCGCTTCGCCTCGTCGAACGCTGCCTCGGGATCGACCAGGTCCGTGAGGCCGAAGTGACAGAGCACCACGTCCCAGTAGGCGTCAGGCAACTCCAGCCGCGCCGGATCCATGGTCGATGACCGCGCGTTGCCGAGTCCGAGAACCCGCGCCCGCGCCGCCACCCCATCGGACGCGGCCGATTCGCGCTCAAGCACCAGCACCTCGCCGGCCTCACCGCTGCGCGACGCCGCTTCGAGCGTCGCCTCGCCGCCTCCCGGGGTGAAGTCGATCACGCGCTCGCCCGGCTGCACCGAGGCCAGCTTCATGAATGGCCGGAGGAACGTCTCGGCCAGCGACGCGGCGCGAGATTCCGTGCCCGTGCGATTGAATGAAGTCACGTTAGCACTCCCTTGAGAATCGGTGATAGGAAATGGGTGATCGATCATGGGGGCGCCGCCACTTTTCATGGGGCGGTGGCGCCCTGACGGGGCATGAGTGGCTCCCTTGGTGATGCGCAATGGGGAACGGCGCTGCTGTCTTGTGTGAGTCTAGCCGCGTGGTCGGGCCGTGACAAACGGGGAGGCTGACGGATGATGTGCATCGCTGTACATCGTGGTGGGCCGATGCTACCGTACGGTGGAGCGAGGGAGGGCGGCCAATGGTGGGTGAACTGGTGCGGTACTCCGTTGACGACGGCGTTGCAGTGATTGAGCTGAACAATCCGCCCGCCAATACGTATACCTACGCGATGATGCGCGAGCTGGATGAAGCAATCCTGGCGCTACGCATGGATCCGGCCGCGCATGTGCTGGTGATACGCGGCGGCGGTGACAAGTTCTTCTCCGCCGGCGCCGACATTGCCATGCTGGCCGAGGCCGACCCGACGTTCAAGTACTACTTTTGCCTCCACGCCAACGAGACGCTCATGCGCCTGGAGCAGACGCCGAAGCTGGTTATCGCCGCGCTGAATGGACACACCGCCGGCGGCGGGCTTGAGATCGCGATGGCCTGCGACATTCGCCTCGCGAAGCGCGACGCCGGCCGCATCGGTCTACCCGAGGTCAACCTCGGCGTGCTGCCCGGCACCGGCGGCACTCAGCGTCTGACCCGGCTCGTTGGGAAGGCACACGCGATTGACCTGATGGTTACCGGGCGGATGCTGTCGTTCGAGGAGGCGCAGGAGCTTGGTATCGTCAACGAGGTGTACGCTCCCGATGATTACTGGGATGACATTCGCGACTACGCACGTCAGTTCGTGCCGCCGAACAAGGCGAGTCGTGCCGTCGGCAGTATCAAGCGCGCCGTCCAGACCGGCGGTGAGATCCCGCTGGCCGAGGCGCTTGCCCTCGAACGCGAGTTGCAGCAGCGTCTGTTTCAGAGCGCCGACGCGGCGGCCGGCCTGCGGTCGTATGTCGATAAGGGCGTGGCGCGGTTCACCGGGCAGTAGGGGTCTTGGATGATAGGTGTTGGAGGTTGGGGCCGGGGGTTAGGTAGGGTGCTCGGGTCGCTCGCATCGGGGCGAGTTGGAGGGGTGCGCGGCGGGCGCTGGTCCATGGATGTGCCGGGAGGGGGTCATGGCGCGTATCGCGACGTTCGATGATTGGGTCGATTTGTTTCATGCCTGGCAACACGACATCGACCTTGACCCTGGAGTCGTGGGCGACTACCGGTTTGACGCCAAGTTCGGCAATCTGGTGTCGCCCGAGATCGAGTTCGGAGCGTTCGCCGGCGAACCAAAGTGGGAGCGGCTGCGCGACGTGCCCGACCAGCGCATCCGCGACGCTCTATTGAACTACGTGGTCTACCAGGCCGACACCGAATTCGCCTCGGTCGAGCAGCAGCGCCGCTTAATTCTCTCCGCGCCGAGCGAGTACGACCTCCGCTCGATCGGCCGGATCATGACCGAAGAGATGAGGCACGGCTGGCAGATGAGCTATTTGCTCGTAAACCACTTCGGCTCGTCCGGTCGGATTGAGGCGGAAAAGGTGCTGGCGCGGCGTGCGACCAAGAAGCAGCGTCTCTTGGCGGCCTTCAATGTCGAGGTTAATCACTGGCTCGACTTCTTCGTCTATACCGAGTTCCAAGATCGGGATGGCAAGTTCCAACTGCGTATGTTGGGCCACTCGGCGTTCGCGCCCCTGGCGCGCAGCATGGGGCCGATGCTCAAGGAAGAGTCGTACCATCTCGGCACCGGTCACACCGGCCTCAAGCGGATCGTGCGCGCCAGAATCGTGCCACCCGCGCTGATTCAGAAGTACCTGAACAAGTGGGTGCCCGCCTGCTTCGACCTGTTCGGCACCGATAACTCGTCTTCGGCGCAATGGGGCTACGTCTGGGGATTGAAAGGCCGATACGACGAAGGCGAAACAGACGCGCCCGTCGATCCATCGCACCTGAACGAGGCAGCCCGCGCCTTCTACATCGACGAGTGCGAGAAGCTGCTGGCCGACTTGAACAAGTACCTGCCCGCGGACGCGCCGCCTCTGCGGCTGCCACACCCGTCCTTTAATCGCGCGATCGGCCGCTATGCTAAAACTCGTCACAGCGTCGCGGGCGAAGAACTGGACGAGGTCGCCTACACCGCGCATCTCGGGCAGGTATTGCCTACCCCCGCCGATGACGCGCGGGTCGTGGCGCTGGCGCGGGAGCCGGGCTGGATTGAAGCGCGAACCTAACTCCCGGCGCTCGTCCCCTGTTCAGTAGTACGTAGTGGCGACGCTCGATCTAGTTCTAAGGCCGTGCGCTGGTCCTGCCGATGGTTTTTCACATTCGGTGGCGTACCCGCCGGCGAAATACCCACCCCCTTGGCACCGGGGGCAGGGGTAGCCCAGGAGTTCTCCCGTCATGACCACCATCCAATCGCACGCCGTTCCGTCCGTCCGAGTTCCGCGCGATCTCAACGTCGCGGTCGAGTACATCGACGGACCGGTCGCGGCCGAGCATGGCGCGCGCATCGCCTATGTCCAGGAGGACGAGACGCTCACTTACGCGGAGTTGCGGGCGCGCGTCAATCAGGTGGGATCGGCGCTTCGCGGCCTCGGCGTCGAGATGGAGCAGCGGGTGGCGGTGCTGCTGCCAAATGTCCCGGAGTTCGTGACCGCTTTCTTCGGCGCGATCAAGATCGGCGCGGTCGCGACGCCGGTCAGCTTCGCGGTGACACCGAGCGAGCAGGTGTTCCTCCTGAACGACAGTCGGGCACGGGCGCTGGTCGTGAGTGCAGCGTTGTGGGAGCCGCTGCGTGCGCGACGCGCGGAAATGCCCTTCCTGCGTCATGTGCTGCTCGTTGCGGGAACGCCCCATGCCGGCGAGCATGACTTCCACGCGCTGACGGCGTCAGCTTCTGTTGAGTTGGCTGCCGCGCCAACCATCAGCGACGATGTGGCGTTTTGGCTACACACCTCGGGTAGCACGGGCACACCCAAGTGGGCCGTTCATCTGCATCAGAATATG
>JBBQJF010000028.1:0-25657 GCA_038325665.1 Dehalococcoidia bacterium
GCCGACGCGGCGATCGTGCCAAGGGTGGAGGGGTCGTTCTCCTGGTCAGCCGCCAGCACCGTGATGATCACCTGGACCTCGTTGCGGAAGCCCTTGGGAAAGAGCGGTCGCAGCGGTCGGTCGGTGAGGCGGGCGCTGAGGATCGCGTCGGTGCCGGGGCGTCCTTCGCGGCGGAAGAAGCTGCCGGGGATCTTGCCGGCGGCGTACATCCGCTCCTCGTAGTCAATCGTTAGCGGAAAGAAGTCGATGCCCTCGCGCGGACGTCCGGTGCTGGTCGCGGTCGCGAGCACGACCGTATCGCCGTAGCGGGCGACGACGGCGCCATTGGCCTGCTGGGCCAGCTTGCCGGTTTCAAAGCTGAGTGTCTTGCCGCCGAATTCCTTCGTGAATTCCTGTACCATCCTCTATCTCTTTCCTTCCTGGCCTGAAGCCCGCGATACCGGTCGCCCACGCGGACGGGAGCCGCGCGCAAAGCGGGGGCGATCGTGATGCAGCCCGTCGCGGTGTGTCGCGCAATGAGGCGACACGTATGCCACGGCCGGCGCCCGGCGTCCAGCGCGGGGTCGCGACGCCGGGGATACGGTCGGGTGCGCGGCGTGACGGCCATCACGGATGCGGCTGTCTCATCACTGCGCCGGTGGGCCATGCCAAGAGAGCGGGGTGACATGGCCGGCTGGTGTGCGCCCGGCGCCCATGGGGGAAGGTGGGGGTACGGAAATACGGAAACGGCGACATACCCACCCATGGGTGGCGCATGTCTGCATTTCCCTATTCCCGTACTCCCCCGATCCCGCCGCACACGGCGCGGCCCCCGTTACTTGCGGAGGCCGAGCCTGGCGATCAGCGTACGATACCGTTCGACATCGGTCTTGTTCAGGTACGCGAGCAGCCGGCGGCGCTGGCCGACCAGCTTGAGCAGGCCGCGACGGGAGTGGTGATCGTGCATGTGCTCCCGCAGATGACCGGTCAACTGGGTGATACGCTCGGTCAGCAGCGCGACCTGCACCTCGGTTGAGCCGACATCGCCCTCGCGAGCCTGATAATCGGCGATGATCGTGTCTCTTCTGTCCTTCGTAAGCATCTGTTCGTGCTTCTTCCGTCTCTCCTGGATTTCGAGCCATCCGCTCGTTCGACCGGATACGTACTACTTGCCCAGGATAGCACGCGACAAAACGTGGGCGCAACGAGGAGACGGAGGACGGAGGACGGAGGACGGAGGGCATAGGCGACGGGGGACGGGTACAGGGCATGGGTCATAGGCCGCGGGGGACTGGGCACGGGCGAGGTCAGTGAGGACCGGCGTGTGGCGTTCCTCGTTGTGCCCATCGCGCGGGGTCGGTATGGTGCGTTCGTTAAGGAGGTGACGATGCTGATCGGATTGATCTCGGACACGCACATACCGGAAGCCGGGGTTGATATCTGGCCGCAGGTCTATGACCGCTTCATCGCCGAGCGGGTCGAGGCGATTTTGCACGGCGGCGATCTTCATGTGGTGCGCATCCTTGACCACCTGGAGCAGCGGGTGGGCGTTCCGGTCTACGCGTGCCGGGGTAACGGCGACAACGGCAGCGGCGGACGACCGCTCTGTCCCGAGGATCCACGACTGAAGGAGGATTGGGTCGTCGAGTGGGAGGGGTTTCGCATCGGGCTGACCCACGATATCGCGCTGCCGGAGTATCCGCCCCACCGCACGCTCGAATCGATCATGGACCGGCACTTTGGCGGCCGGTGCGACATCATCGTCCACGGTGATACACACGTCGCCGATGTGATGACCTTCAAGGGCGTGCTGCTCGTGAATCCGGGCAGCCCCGTCTACCCTCGCAATATGGATGTCTCCCTTGGCACGATCGGCTTCCTCAAGCTGCAAGACGGCGGCGCCGAGGCATGGATCGAGCAGTTGGTGTGAGCGGCGACGTGCGCGACCCGGCCGCCCCGCCGGCATCCGCGCGTCTCGTGGTCAAGCGGACGGCACGGCTGCCGGTCGCGCATCGCTTTCGGCTGGCCGCGCGGCTCGCCCGTGATCCACGGGTGCCGTGGCGAGCGCGGGCGCCGCTGGTCCTTCTCCTGATCTACCTGGCGATGCCGCTCGACATCATCCCCGATTTCATCCCGGTGATCGGGCAGCTTGACGATCTGTTGGTCGCCGGCATCGCCGTCTGGTGGTTTCTGCGCGTCTGCCCGCCCGCGGTGGCCATGGAGGAAGTCGAGCGGCTCGAACACACCCCGCTCGGCCACGCGGACCGGATGCTGCCGTGGCTGCTGTCCGCCGCGCTCGCCGCGCTGTTGCTGACGGTGGTGGTGTGGTATCTCCGATAGCGCGTGACCGGCCGGCGCGCCTGGAACATGGTGGCGACGCCTCGCTAACCGTGAACGGGACGCATCACGGCGCGGCACATGGGTGGTCGCGCCTTCCTCTCTTGTCCCGGTTGAGAACCGTTCTTCCTGTCCATGTTGTCAGAGCGGCCGTGTACGCTATCCACGCCGGGACGGTCGTGGCCCTGTCGATATACTGAATGGTGATGGACGAATGGTGGGACGTGGTGGTGGCCGGCGCGGGTCCGGCGGGTTGCACGGTGGCGGCGCTTCTGGCCGGACACGGCTATCGCGTGCTGCTGCTCGAACGTGGGCAGATCCCGCACCCGCGGCTGTGTACCCATGCGATCATGCCCGCCGGCTTGCCCGTGCTGGCCGAACTGGGGGTGCTCGATCAGGTCGAGGCGGCCGGGGCGCAACGGTGGTGGGGTGTTTCGCTGCTGTTCAACGGTGTGCCGATCCATGCGCCCTTGCCCGCGGGCTGGCCGCGGTTTCCGTACGGGCTGAGCCTGCGACGACAGTACCTCGATCCGATTTTGCTTGGCGCGGTGAACCGGCAACCGGCGGCGGAGGTGCGCGTCGGGTGGAGCATCGACGCCCTGATTGGCGGCGGCGGCGTGGTCATGGGAGTGCGGGCGCGCCAACCGGACGGTGATGTGCGGCGGATCGGCGCGCGGCTGGTGGTGGCGGCGGACGGGCGACATTCGCGGCTGGCGCGGGCGGCGCGGCTCCCCGAGCGGGTATTCCCGAACCGGCATATCGCGCTGATCGGCTACCTCGCGGGCGTGCCGCGCGAGGAGCGCCCCTGTCTGGAGGCGTTTCACGACCATGGACGCTCGGCGTCGATGCTACCGGCCGACCACGGATTGCGCGTCGTGGGCGTGGTCGCACCCCCGGAACGCTGGCCGCGCGACCAGTGGCCGCGGCGCATGCTCGATGAACTGGGCCGCTATCCCGGCATGGCCGAGCGGCTGCGCGATGCACGGTTCGTGTCTGACCCGGTGGCGGTGCGCGGGTTACGCAACGTCGTGCGACGGCCCGCGCGGTGCGGCTTTGTCGCGGTGGGGGATGCCGCGCTCCACTCCGACCCGGCGTTCGGCCAAGGCATCTCCTGGGCGTTGCGCTCGGGTAGCCGGCTGGCGCGGGCGGCCGCCACGGCATTAGCGCGCGGTGAGGGGCCGGTGCTGGTACCAGCACCGGCGGGCATCGCCTGGGATCCGACTCTCGTGCCGCTGTTTGTTGGCACGTCCCTGCTGTCGGCGGTGCCGCCCGCCTCGCACCTGGAGCGCCTGATCATGACGGCCGCCACCGCGTCACCGCCGGCTACGACGACAGCGCTTCGCCTGCTGCTCAGCTTGGTCGCAACACCGCGACCAGCGCCACCCGCGCGGATTGCCGCCGCCTGGCTGCGCGGCGCGCTCACGCCGGTACGAGGTGGGGCGCGGTCCGTCTCATCGCCGGCCATCCGCCGCGCGGGCGGCGCCGAGGTATCGCCGTTACCGGCCCGGCGTACAGTGCGCGATCTGTACTAACGTCCGTGGATGATCCGCCACACGCACACTGATACTGACAGCATCCCCGGCAAATCTGTCCCGTGCGGCGCCATTTGGCATATGCCGGCTGCCTTCGAGAATTTTGGACCGGCATGACGCATCTGTAGCAGAGGTCGTCGCCCGAACGCCGTATAGTCGGGACAGTACCGCGTGAACGCGCATGGATGCGCATCAGTCAACGCTCATCAAGGAGGCTCCCAATGTTGCCACAATGTGCCATTTGTGCCGAACCACTTGACGCCCAAGCGCGTGTCGCCGCCGTGTGTGTGCTCTGCAGCCACCGTACTACCGCTGCCGAGCGCGCCGTGCGCCGCGGACCGCGGGCGGGAGTAGTCGATTCCGCGTGAGCGGCGGAGCCATGTGCCCCCCGACCTCGTTCCCCGCCGGGACGAGGGAGCACGGACTATCAGGGAAGGCGCGGGCGAGTCGCCTCGACGACGGCAAGCCCCGGCGACCCATCGGGTTCTCCTGGGGCGTGCCCGCATCCACGCCGAACGGGCAAAGACGAACATCGGGGCTTCTGGCGTACGACGGCGAACGAGATGAAAGTGGTCAGACGTGCGCCAGTATCGGGAGAGCGCGTCCGCGTGAGGCGCCGATGACGTGGTTCGACCAGCGCGAATTCGCGGTGCGATGTGAGTGGGGCGCCGCCGGGCTGGCGGATCTGCTGCCGCACGGCGACGCCGTGGTGATCGTCGATGTGCTGTCGTTTACCACCTGTGTCGATATCGCCACGAGCAATGGCGCCACCGTTTACCCCTACCGCTGGCGGGACGAATCAGCCACCACGTTTTCGCGCTCGCTCGACGCGACGCTGGCGAATTTCACGCGTGCCGCTCCCACTGGCTACTCACTCTCACCAGCATCCTTGACCAGCATCCCCGCCGGCACGCGCCTCGTGCTGCCCTCACCGAATGGCGCGACGTTGTCGCTGGCGACGAGCGGCCTGCCCACGTTCGCGGGGTGTCTCCGCAACGCCGGCGCGGTCGCGATCGCCGCTCAGCGGTCAGGGCCGCGCATCAGCGTGATCCCGGCCGGCGAGCGCTGGCATGATGGCAGTCTCCGCCCCGCGCTCGAAGACCTGCTCGGCGCGGGCGCGATCATCCACCATCTCGCGGGCGCTCGCTCGCCCGAGGCGGCGCTCGCGGAGCACGCCTTTCTACGGTTTCGCGATACGCTAATGGACGCGCTCAGGCAGTGCGGCTCCGGCAAGGAATTAATCGGTCGTGGATTTTCCGGCGACGTGGAACTGGCGGGCGCGCTCAACGCGAGCGATGGTGCGCCGGTCCTTATAAACGGCGCGTATGTGCGCCAGCACCACGCCGGGTAAGGCGGAGCGCGGTCGTGGAACACTCAATCGACTGGTCCATCGACGCTCTCGTCGGTGTCCAAAGTGGTGACCTGAATGACACCATCACCGCAGCACAGAACCACGGTTCCCGCGGCACGGGCGAGCACTTGGCCCGGAGCGCCCGGCGAGGGCACGCCTCGTAACGGCGTCACGCGTTGAACCGTGGTCGACTTCCCATCGATGACGGCGCGGGCCGCCTCACCGCCCATGAAGCCGAGAGCGGTGACGCGCCGTTGCAGTGCGCGAGCGGGGAGGCTCCAGTCCAGCGCCCGCTCATCCTCGCTGAACGGCCCACCGTAACTCGCCAGCCGCTCATCCTGTGGGATGCCCGGTTCGCCCAGGATGGCGCGACGCGTTCCCTCTTCCAGCGCGGCGCTCATCGCGTCGAACCAGAGCGGCACAAGACTCTCCATCGACATGTCCTCGGGCATGGGCCGCGCCTGGCGGCTGTAGATCACGCCGGTATCGAAGCCCTCCTCGGTGCGGTGCAGGGTCGCCCCAAGTTCAGGCGCGTCCTCGTAGAACTGGCGCAGTGGGTTTGGACCACGAAAGGCGGGCAGCGGCGAGGGGTGAAGGTTGACCGCGCCGATCCGCGGGATGGCCGTCACCTCGGGCGGGATACGGTAGGGAAACGACGCCGAGACGATCAGGTCCGGCGCCAGTTCGGCGATGATCGGAACGGTGCGCTTCATGCGGGTGGTGATCAGGATCTCCTGCCCCGGTGGCGCCATCGCCACGATGTCGCGATAACTCGTGCTCCGTCGCGCCGCCGGCCCCGGTGTGGTGATCAGCAACAGCACACGATGCTCGTGCCGCTTCGCCCACTCCATCAGCAGCCCGAGGGCCGGCGGCAGCACGCTGTAGAGAACCAACCTCAGTCCCTCCGCTTGGCCTCGCGACGTGCTCGTCATAGGCTGGTGTATCCCCTTCCGCGTGCCGGCGGCGTTACTGGTTCACGGCTCCATCGATCAGAGATGAGGTGTCGGTCCAGCCGTACGCGATCTCCCCCAGTGTCGCGCCACCGATCTCTATCGGTTGCGAGCGCACCACCCGGCCACCCAATGCCTCGTAGAATCGTCGCGCGGGGTTGCCGGCGAGCACCCATAACAGCATGGCGCGCATGCCGCCGTCTGCCAACTGGCGCGCCACTGCCGCGGTCAAGTCGCGGCCAACGCCCCGACGTTGGTGGTCTTCCAGCAGGTAGATGGCGTACAACTCGCCCGCGTACACCGGGTCATTCGTGCGCTCGGGGCCGCCAGCCGCGACGCCAACAATCCCAACCAGTGTATCCTCGGCCACGAACGTGCACCATCCGGCGCGGTGACTCTGCAAGCTCGATCGCCAGCGCTGGACGTGCGCCGCGACCGAGAGTTGTGTGAGGTAGTCGTCGGGCACGATGCCGCGGTACGTCGTGCGCCAGCTTTCGACATGAACGCGGGCGATACCGTCCGCATCACCGATCCACGCCGGTCGGATGATCACGGACGCGCGTTCACCAGCCGGCGCGCTCGGTCGAGTCATGGCCGACCTACTGGTGACGTGCGGCTAGACGTGGCCCTCCCCGCGGTCGCGGTACAGGGCGATACACCTGCCACACCTGTCACCGCCTCCGCCGTCGCCGGTGCGTCGTGGTGAAGATGATGGAACCCGCGAGCGTTCATCATGATTTCCCCATAACCCGCGCACCACGCGACGGGCTGGCCTAGTGTACCGTCAAATCCCCAGGGTGGTTCGAGAAAATCATGGCTCAACCACCCGGCTATCCTACCGCCCCGTCGCGCGTCCGTGCTTTGCACGTTCGACCGGTTGTGCTCCCAATCCGGCGGCCCGCGTATGATGAGGCAGGTGCGCCATTGGGCGGCGCATGGACCGCCGCCCAATGGCGCATTCATCCTAGATATGCGATCGCGACGCGGGTCATGATCGTGCCCCCAGCCATCGGGTCGTTGGCCGCCTCGGTGCGCGATAGACCACCGGTCGAGGCCGGTTCGCGGGGCGCGTGAGAGGAGCATGACGTCATGAGCAACACTACCTTCGACCTGATCGTGCGCGGCGGAACGGTGTATGACGGCAGCGGCGGCGAGCCATACACGGCCGATGTCGCGGTGAACGGCGACCGGGTAGCCATGATCGGCGCGACGGACGACGCGCGGGCCGGCACGGTGATCGATGCCGTCGGAATGGCGGTGGCGCCAGGCTTCATCAATATGCTCAGCCACTCGTACATCACGATGCTGCACGACGGCCGCTCGCTCTCCGAACTGATGCAGGGCGTGACCACCCAGGTGTTCGGCGAGGGATTCTCGATGGGGCCGCTCGACGCCGAGAGCCGCCGCCGGCTGCAAGAGATGGACCCGGCGCTCGATTACACGGTCGAGTGGACCTCGCTCGCCGGGTACTTGCAGTATGCCGAGCGCAAAGGCGTGAGCCAAAACGTCGCCTCCTATATCGGCGCCACCACCCTGCGGACGCTTGTCGCCGGCTTCGATGACCGGCCGCTGACTGCCACCGAGTTGGACACCGTGCGCGGACTAGTTCGTGACGAGATGGCAGCCGGGGCGCTCGGCATCGGCTCGTCGCTGATCTACCCGCCGGCATTCTTCGCGAGCACCGGTGAATTGATCGAGATGTGCCGCGCGGCCGCGCCCTACGGTGGGAAGTACATCTCGCACATGCGCAACGAGAGCCAGGGGCTGCTCGACGGCATCGACGAGCTGGTACGCATCGCCCGCGAGAGCGGAGTACCCGCCGAGGTCTATCACCTCAAAGCCGGTGGGCGTGAGGCATGGCCGCTGATGCCGCGGGCGATTGAGCGGATCGATGCGGCCCGCGCCGCCGGCCTGGCGATCACTGCCGACATGTACACCTACACCGCCGGCGCGACCGGCCTCTCCAACTGCATCCCGCCGTGGTTCCACGAGGGCGGCCCGGAAAAGCTGTTCGCGCGTCTGGCCGATCCAGCGGTCCGCGCCGAGATTCGCACGGCGATCGAGACGACGCACGACGGCTGGGAGAACCTCTACCGCAACGCTGGTGACGCGGGCAACATCCTCATCCTCCAGACCCGCGATCCCGCGCTGCGCCGCTTCCAGGGCAAGAGCTTGGCCGTGGCTGCCCGGATGGAGGGCACGGACCCGATTGAGACGCTGATGAATTTGGTCATGCGCGACCGCTCACGCATCGGCACGGCCTACGTCATGATGTCCGATGAGAACGTGCGCCTCGGCCTCCAGCAGCCATGGGTATCGCTCGGCTCTGATGCCGCCTCGATGGCGGCCGAGGGCGCCTTCGTCTCCCGCTCCACCCACCCCCGCGCCTATGGCAACTTCGCCCGCCTCCTGGGCAAGTACGTCCGGGAGGAACGCGCGATCACTCTGTCCGAGGCGGTGCGCCGCCTCGCCCGCTTACCCGCCGACAATCTCGGTCTCACCGACCGCGGCCGGATCGCTCTGGGCGCCTTCGCCGATATCGTGGTGTTCGATCCGGCGACCGTCGCCGACCGCGCCACCTACGACGACCCGCACCAATACGCCACCGGTATCCGCGACGTGATCGTCAACGGCCGGCTCACTCTCCGCGACGGCGCCTTCACCGGCGCGTTCCCCGGCCGCGCGCTGTACGGCCCCGGGCGGCAACGATGAACCGCCAACACGCCATGAGTAGTTAACCGCGGAGACGCGGAGGGCGCGGAGACGGACGCGGAGGAGATGGAGGTGAATAGCGGTGCAGATCGAAAGCAGGCGGCTCAACCAGAAGCGCACGGCAGAACCTGATGACAGCATGAATCTGTTGAGTCACGCGGTGATCGGCGCCGCGATCGAGGTGCATCGTGTGCTCGGGCCGGGCTTCTTGGAATCCGTCTACGAGCAGGCGCTGTGTGTGGAGTTACAGCTTCGAGGAGTTCCGTTCGTGCGGCAGCCTATCATCGCCCTCGACTACAAAGGGCATGGCGTTGGGGATGGCCGCCTCGATTTGCTGGTGGACAGCCGGCTCGTCGTGGAGCTAAAAGCGGTGGACGCGTTGCTCGCCATTCACTCCGCTCAGATACTATCCTATCTTCGCGTCACCGGTTGCTCACTCGGCTTACTGATCAACTTCAACGTTCACGTCCTCACCCACGGCATCAAGCGCATCGTCCTATCATAAGACCCGCTCCGCGTCCGTCTCCGCGCCCTTTGCGTCTCCGCGGTTCAAAACAAAGTCCTGGAGATTGCCCAATGTCTTACACGCGCCGTGGCTACACGGTTGAGGATCTGTTTCGGGTGAAGACGGTGACGGAGGCGCAGGTCAGTCCAGATGGCGGGCAGGTGGCGTACGTCGCGGGCGAGATTGACCGGGAGGCGGATGGCTACCGCTCCGCGATCTGGCTGGCGGCGATGGATGGACGTGGCGCGCGGCAGCTTACATCGGGTGCGAGGAGCGAAGGGCAGCCGCGGTGGTCGCCGGACGGTCGCTGGCTCGCGTTCACATCCAATCGCGCCGGCGATCCCGCGCAGCTCTACGTTCTGCCCGCCATGGGAGGTGAGGCGCACAAACTAACCAATCTCGCGCGTGGTGTCCAGGAAATGGCCTGGTCGCCGGACAGCGCAGCGATCGCCGTCACATCACGCGTCGGCGGCACGCCGCCCGACAAGGCCAACTCCGCGCCGCGCGTGATCACCGACCTCAAGCACAAGTTCAACGGACGCGGCTTCTTCGACGGCAGCCACCTGCATATCTTTACCGTCGATCTCACCGGCGGCGAGCCTCGGCAGATCACGGAGGGCGAATGGGATAACAGCCAGATTGCCTGGTCGCCGGATAGCTCATCGATCGTGTTCGTCTCCGCCCGCCACGAGACGCGCGATCGCGATCAGGGGCAAGATATTTGGATGGTGGCGGCCCGCGGCCCCGGCACGTCGGGAGCGCCGGACGGAGAGCGACGGCTGACCGACGGGTTCGGCCCGTGCAATGCGCCGACCATCTCGCCTGATGGCGCGACGATCGCCTTCGTCGGACACACCGATACCCGTGATCTGGGTGGACGGGTGCATGCGCTATGGCTGCTGCCGGCGGGCGGCGGGCAGCCGCGCAACGTGACCCCGACGCTCGATCTCAGCCTCCAGGCCGGTCCACTTAATCCGGGAGCGCCCCCCGCCCGCATCGTGTGGACCAATGACGGCGGCGCCCTCATCGTGCGCATCCAGGACGGCGCTGACACGCATCTCTACCACATCTCGGCCGCGGACGGCGCGCTCAGCCGTCTGCTCGGAGGGGAGCGCACGGTCGAATCATTCTCGGTGGCGGAGGACGGCACGCTCGCCTGCGCCATCAGCGACCCGACGCACCCGTCCGCGGTGTACACCGCCGCCCACGACGGCTCCGGCGAGCGCCGCCTCACCGACCACAACGACGGCCTGCTGGCCGAGCTGCGCTTCCCCGCGATCGAGGCGGTGCGCGTGCCCGTGGCGGGCGGCGCGACGATCGAGGGCTGGGTGATCAAGCCGCTCGACATGGAGCCGGGTCGCGCCTACCCGCTGGTGCTAGATATCCACGGCGGCCCGCACGCGGCATTCCTCCACGCCTTCCGCGGCTCCTACCCGCTTGCGCTGGCGAGCGCGGGCTGCGCCGTGTTGCAGATGAACCCGCGCGGCAGCACCGGATGGGGCGAGGACTTTGCCCGCTACCTCCACGGCGGTCGCGGCGAACGCGATCTGCCCGAGCTGATGGCAGCGGTCGATCAAGTGATCGCGCAAGGGTGGATCGATACGGAGCGTCTGGGCGTCACCGGCTACTCGTACGGCGGCTACATGACCGCGTGGGCGATTAGTCAGACCAACCGGTTCGCGGCCGCCGTGTGGGGCGCGGGCACGGCCAATCTCTACACACACTTCGGCTACTCGGACCTCAACGTGCCGCGCTACGCCGAGATGGCCGGTTCGCCCTGGGAAAAGCGGGAGTTGTATCTGCGTCAGTCGCCGATCAGCCACGTCGATCGCATCCGCACGCCCTTGCTCATGCTGCACGGCGAGGCCGACCTGCGCTGCAACCCGGCGCAGGCGGACGAGTTCTTCACCGCGCTGAAGTACTTCGGTGTCGAGACCGTATTGGTGCGGTACCCCGGAGAGAACCACATGATGCGCACCTCCGGCAAGCCCAGCAACCGGCTCGACTATGACCAGCGCCTGATCGCCTGGTTCGCCGAGCGCCTCGTGCTCACCGAGCAGCCGGCGATAGAGCGCGCCGCCACAGAGATCGCGCCAGTGGCAAGGGGAGGGGGTTGAACCACCAAGGACGCCAAGAGCGCCGAGGGCCGCGAAGGAAAATGGCGAGGGTGATGGTTTGCTTCACAGGGATATGATCCCACCATCAGCCCTCGGCGTCCTTGGCGATTTCGTAGAGATTTCCTTCTCAGGCTACCGCGGCGGACGGGCGCGCGGCCCGAACGGTTCGGGGAGGAAGGGGCCGTCGCGCACCTCTAGGAACTTGCGTAGGCCGCCCTCCTCTTGCGCCTGTTGCATCGCTTCCACCTCGGGACCGTCGTTGGATGCCTGCACAATCGCGGAGAGGAAGGCGTTGGTGTTGAGCGCGTTGCGGAGACCCATGGCTTCGAGACCGTAGACGGTGATCGCTTTGTTCAGACGAATCGAGTCCATTGGAACGCGGGCGATGCGAAGCGCGAGCGTCGTCACGCGGTCCATCAGTTCATCGTGGGGGACGACTTCATTGACGACACCGATACGGAGCGCCTCCGCCGCGTCGAAATGGTCGCCGGTGAGCGTGTAGCGCTGGGCATGTTTCCAGCCGACCAGGGCGGCGAACAAGATGCTGGAGTTCGATATCTGGCGGACCTCCGGCTGCGCGAACACGGCCAGGTCACTGGCATAGGTAATATCGCAGGCGAGGGCGTACCACAGCCCGCCGCCGATGCACCAGCCGTTGACTGCGGCGATCACTGGCTTAGAGAGCTGCCAGATGTGCATCATGTAACCGGGATTGCGCATCGAGCTCTTCCACCAGTCGCGCAGGAATGCCCCCGACGGCTGGCGCGGCCCCCGTCCACCCTCGCCCGCCGAGATGTCGTACCCCGCCGAGAAGGCGCGGCCCGCGCCGGTGAGGATTATCACCCGCACGCTGTCATCGGCGTCCGCTTCGTCGAGCGCGACGTGCAGTTCCGCCTCCAGCGTTCGCGACAGTGCGTTCATCTGTGCCGGCCGGTTGAGGGTGATGGTCAGCACCGGCCCGGCCTGCTCATAGAGAAGATGCTCGTATGCCATCGCTGCCCCCTGTTGCTTTATCGCCGGAAGTCTAGCGCGGCGCATTAACGCGGGTCAAACCTCCATGGGGTTCCAATCGTCATCCACGGCGTTTGAACCGCCAAGGACGCCAAGGGCGCCAAGAACGCCAAGGGATGATATAGGCCGTGTGTCGCTGGTCAACTATCCCGTTCATACTCCTTGGCGGCCCTTGGCGCTCTTGGCGTCCTTGGCGGTTGAGTCCTCGTTCGCCCGTGCGCCGGCTGCCACACGCGGCCGAGGCATATCAATTTCCTGCCTCTTGCCTCTTGCCTGCCATCTGCTGACAATGCTGGGCGAGAGCGATCCGGTTGTGATTCATCGCGGGCGGTGAGAGCCATGCGTGCCGCGCCGCCGGCAATCCTCGATCCGTGACCGCGGTCCCCCGGAGGCAAATAGTGCGCGAGCACGAACCCTCGTTCTTCGACGGGTTATCAGCCGATGCGCTCGAGTCGGTGCTTGGGCGGTTGGAGGGGCGGCAGTTTCCGGCCGGATCAACCGTGCTTGCCGAGGGCGATGCGCCGCGTGAGATCTACGTGATCCAGGGCGGCGCCGCCGATGTGTTCATCACCGATCGCTACAACCGTGAGCACCGCATCAACAGCGTCGGCAAGGGCGCGACCCTCGGTGAGATGTCGGTGTTCACCGGCCAGCCGGCGGCGGCCACGGTGCGCGCCGCCACAGCGCTTGATGTATTGGTCCTGAGCGAGAGTGAGTTCCATCGCGGCGCCGCGGCCTATCCCCAGATCTACCGCAACCTCGGCGCGATCCTCTCCGAGCGACTCAACCGCTCCAACCGGCGGGTGCTACGCGATACCGCCGGGCGTGTGATCGCCCTCCAAGACTTCGGCGCGCCGCCGCTGCTGGGCTACGCGCTCGCGTGCAGCATCGCTTGGCACACTCGCGCGCCGACGCTGCTGCTGGTACTGACCGGCGACGAGCCGCATCCCGATCTGGCCGCCGTTCAGCGCATCGAGGCGACGCCGCGTCCCCACGGCCGGCGCGAGGATGGGCGCCACACGCTCGCCGCGCCCCGCGCCGATGTGATGATCGCGCCGCCGGTCGGGCCGTTCGCGCCGGAGGCGCTTGGGGCGACGATGGAGGAACTGCGTCACTCCTATGAGCACATCTTGGTGCAACTGCGCGGCCCCGTGCCGGCCGGGGTGGCTGCTCGTACGGTGCGTATCGCCGGCCGGCGCGACCCCGAGGGGCCGACAACCGGGACGCCCGGTCACACGATCCGCGGCTGGGCTGACCCGCGCCGAAACCCGCGCCCCGATAAGGAGGGCATCCTGCGTGTGCCCGCGCTCACCGCGGCCGACGAGCAGGCGATGCGCGACGGCCTGTTGCCATCGGGGACGCCGGCCGGAAACGTTGCCGGTTGGGCGGCGCGTGATCTGACCGGCCTCAAGGTCGGGCTGGCGCTGGGAGCGGGCAGCCTCAAGGGTTATGCGCATCTCGGCGTGTTGCAGGCGCTGGGTGAGGCGGGAATCGCGGTGGATTACGTGGCGGGGACGAGTATCGGCTCGGCGGTCGCGGCCCTGATCGCCACCGGTCACACCCTCGATCAAGCGGCGCGTGTGATGGACGAGCTTGGCTCGGCGGCGTTTCGGCTGACAGTGCCAACCACCTCGCTGCTCTCGAGTTCGGGCCTGCGCGGCGGCATTCAGCGTGTGGCGGGAAATACGCGGATCGAAGATCTGCGCCTGCCGGTGGCGTTCATCGCGGCGGACATCGTGACCCGGCAAGAGGTCGTGTTTCGCCGGGGGTTGGTATGGCCGGCGGTGCTGGCGAGTATGTCGATCCCCGGTATCTACCCGCCGCTGCGTATGGGCCGGTACATGCTGGTAGACGGCGGGTTACTGAACCCGGTGCCAAGCAATATCGCGGCCGATATGGGCGCGGATACCGTGATCGCGGTGAAGCTGGCCGGTCGCCCGACCCCGGCTGGGCCGGTCCTTGAATCGCGGGCGGGCGATGGTCCGGGGGCGGCCAGTGGCCGGCCGCTTTCGGTAATCGCGGCGATCTCCCGCTCGATTGAAACCATGCAGGGCAAAATCGTCACCGATACCGCCAACGCCGCGACGATTCTGATCGAGCCGGCATTCGAAAACCTGGCTGGCGGCTGGGGCCTGCGGAACTTCAAGGATGGCCGCCGCTTCATTGCTGCCGGCCGCGCCGCCGCCGAGGCCGCTCTGCCCAGAATCTCGGCCGCCCTGCCGTGGGTGCGGGCCAAACCCAGCGGCGAGTGACGGCCGGGATCGCGACACCCATGCCGCATCGCTCACCGGGCGAACCGTCGATCCCCACGCCTACGGGTACATGACGAAGCTCATCGGCTTCTTCATGGCGATGCGCACGAGTGTGTTGTTCGGCAGCACCGGCGCCGCGTCAAGACCCGGCCGGTAGGCGACCTGACCGCTGGTTCCCGCGAAGTATACGATCTCGTATCCGCCGGCCAGTCCGGCCAGCGCCTTATCGACCGCTTGCGTCGGTCCGACATAGAGGAAGTCGTTGGCGCCCTGGGGCAGGAAGACTTGCACGGGTCCGGTGCTTGGCTTGGGTGTGGACGCGGCCATGGGCGCTACTGTCGCGGCTGCCGTCGGAGCCGGTGTCGTCTCCACGGCGCGTCGGGGCGCGGACGGTGTGGCGGTGGCGCGCATCGGCGCGACGGCGGTCGTGGTCGGTGTATAGGACGGGAGCGGTATCCCACTGCCGCTCAGCAGGCCGGCCTGGAGCGCGGCCGCCGGGGCGCGGGTTGGCGCAACCGTACCGCTGGGGGGTGCGGACACGGGTGTGGCCGCGGGGGCGCCGCTCACGACCGGCGGCGCGGCAGGCTGCGCGGGCGACGATGACCCGGCGGACGCCGCGCGTGCCGCTACTGGCGCCGCGGGCGCCACGCCGCTGCCACCCGTCGCGGGAGCGGCCGCGGCCGCGGCGGGCGCGGCCGCGGCCGGGTTGGCGGCAGCCGCCGTATTTGTTGTTGAAGACGCCACCTCTGCTGGCGCGGCGGTCGCGGCGCTGCCGGCCGGCGTGACTGTACCGAGCGCCGCCCGCGCGACCTGGGCGATTAGTGCGACCGGGTCAGTGGTCGCGGTCTGGCCCGGAATCTGGCGCACCCCGAGCGGCCCGGGGGTGCCGGTCGGCTGGAGTTCGAGCTGATAACCGCTGCATCCCGCCGAGAACAGGGCGCCCGCGAGCAGGAGTGCGGCCGTGCCACGCCGGCCCGCGCGATATCGTGCTGGGAAATGGAATACGCGGAAGAGTATCGGCATGGGATGATTCTCCGGTGAAGTGATCGTTCCAGATAGTATTGTTGCGTGGTGTGGATACCCTCCCCATCCGGGACAATCCCTACACCGTCTCCACTGATCCCCCAAACGCCCGCCCGACAGTGGTAGACCAATCGCCGCCGGCATTGATGCGCGCCTGGACCTTCGCGGTACGCGCGATCTCGGCTACCGTGGAGTTGGCGGATCAGAGCGTCCGCCCGTTGCCGGCGCGCGACAATCGTTAATGATCGGCATCGTGACCCTCGACCACCCACACGCCGGAGAGTGCCATGCCCGAGACGATCATCCGCACGGTCTGCCCGCACGACTGTCCCGACCAGTGCTCCATCTTGGCAACCGTGTCTGAGGGACGGCTGATACAGGTGGCCGGCGACCCCGACCATGCATTCACCCGCGGGTTCCTGTGTGGAAAGGTGGCCCGCTACCCGGAGCGGGTCCACTCACCCCAGCGGCTGCTGACCCCATTGCGCCGCACGGGACCGAAGGGCGCGGGTGAGTTCTCGCCGATGACCTGGGATGAGGCGCTGGATGAGATCGCCGGCAGATGGCAAGGCATCATCGACGCGCACGGCTCGGAGGCGCTGCTCGGGTATGCCTATAGCGGTCATATGGGTATCGTCAATCGTGCCGCGTTCGCGCCGTTATTCCATGCTCTCGGCGCCAGCCGGATGCTGGCCGGCACCGTCTGCGATAGCACCTGTGAAGCGGGCTGGGAATACACCGTCGGGCACACCGCGGGCAGCGACCCGGAGACGGTCGCGGAGTCCGACCTGATCGTGTGCTGGGGCGCGAATGTCGTCACCACGAACGTTCACCTATTGCCGTTCATCGACGATGCCCGCGAGAACGGCGCGTGTCTGGTCGTGATCGACCCACATCGCACGCGCACCGCCCGTCGCGCCGATTTGCATATCGCTCCCCGCATCGGGACCGACAGCGCGCTGGCGCTCGGCATGATGCATGTGCTGGTGCGTGATGGTCTCTGCGATATGGACGCGATCGCGAACGCGACGACCGGCTTCGAGCGGCTGCGCGATGAAACGTTGCCGCGGTACACGCCGGAGCGGGTTGCCGAAATCACCGGTGTGCCCGCCCCCGACATCGAGGAGTTGGCGCATCTGTACGGACGGGCGCGGGCACCGTTCGTGCGGCTGGGCATGGGCATGTCGCGCAACACTGGCGGCGGTATGGCGGTGCGCGCGATCGCCTGTCTGCCGGCGCTGGTGGGCGCGTGGGGCAAACCCGGCGGCGGCGCATTGCTGGAAACGACGCCGATATGGGGCTTCGACGTGAATGCCCTCCGCCGCCCCGACCTGCTGCCCCGGCCGGTCCGCGCGGTGAATCACAGTCTGCTCGGCCGCTCATTGCTGGAGCTTCGCGACCCGCCGATCATGGCGCTGTTCGTGGCCGCCAACAACCCGGCCGTCACCTGCCCCGACCAGACGCGCGTGGTGGCCGGACTGAGCCGTGACGACCTGTTCACCGTGGTTCATGACCCGTTCCTGAGCGACACCGCCCGGTTCGCCGACATCGTGCTGCCCGCCTGCACCGCGGTCGAGACTGAAGACTTGTATCGAAGTTACGGGACGTATTATGTGCAGCACGGGCCGCGCCTGATCGCCCCATCCGGCGAGTCGCGCTCAAACCTGTGGCTGGCGCAGGCGCTGGCTCAGCGGTTCGGCCTCACCGATCCCGTATTCAGCCGAACGCCGCGGGAGCATATGGGCGCGGCGCTGGCCGGGGCATCCGGCCCGTCGGCCGGCCTCAACGTCGAGACGCTGGTCGGCGCCGGCCCGGTCAAGCTGCCGTACATTAACCAAGGCCCGGCGCTCACGCACCTCTACTCGGAGGCGATGGCGGCGGACGGCCTGCCGCCGCTGCCCGAGTGGTCGCCTGATTCCGATGAGGACGAGCAGCTCGCTCGCTGGCCGTTGCGGCTGCTGACTCAGCCCGGCCATTTTCAGCACCACACCGCGTTTGCCGGCGTCGAGTCGCTGCAACGCCGCCAGGGCCGGCCCTCGTGCGTGCTGCACCCGCTCGACGCCGAGGCGCGCGGCATCCGTGATGGCGACCCGGTGGCGCTGTTCAACGACCGCGGGCATGTGGGGCTGCACGCGCGGGTGAGCGATGATACCCGGCCGGGGATGGTGGTGGTCGAGGGCAATCGCGGCCGGGCGCGGTACCTAAGCGGCGGGCCGCTCAACGTGCTGACCTCCGACCGCCTCGCCGACATGGGCGGCGGCGCGACTTACCAGAGCACCTGGGTCGACGCCCGACCGCTGGACGCTTCGCCACGGGGATGAGGAATGAGTGACGTCTTCCAGCACGCCGACCTGCTCGCGCAACGCGAGGCCCTGGCCCAGCCGTACCTTGAGTTTCTCGTACGCGACTCTCTCAGCGCGGGCATCTATCGCCTGGACCCCGGTGAGCCTGACCGACAGCGCCCGCACACCGAGGACGAGGTGTACCACGTTCTCGATGGCGAGGGCGCGATCGACATCGCGGGCGAGGTCACGCCCATACGACCCGGCAGCGTGATCTTCGTGGCGAAGAGCATCCCACACCATTTCCGCGACTATCCCACCGGACTGACGTTGCTGGTCGTGTTCGCGCCGCCACGCGGCAGTCAGGCCGCGCCCTCCTGAGTGGCGTCCTCACGAACGGACGTGCATTGGTGAGCGTTCAGCGGTCAGCCGTCAGCGGCCCCTGACCGCGCGGCCCCGGTCCGTGACCATGGCGCGGGCGCGGACGCTGATGGCGGGTTATCCTGACGGTGAACCAGCAGGCTGATGGCTGAACGCTGACGTGCATTGAACGTGACGCGGTCGCATGCGAAGCAGCGGCCCCACGTAAGCGAACGCTCCCCGGCGTTTGTGTGTTCTCCTCCGCTGCACTAGAGTTGGGGCACGGCTCCCATGGTCCCGGCATTGCTCGCACCCGTTGCGACGGCGCGTGGATGGTGGACTACCAACGAGGAGCATGATGATGCCCCGCCGCCCGTCCCGGATGCTCGTGCCCCTACTCGCCGTCGTTGTATGTGCCCTCTCACCGGTCGCCCACGCCGCCGGCGCGGACGCCGGTCCCCGGCGCGCGGCGGATGCGAGCGCCGTCACGGCATGCCAGATCGGCGGCTTGATCGTGCGTGACAGCGATTATGAACCCGCGTCTGGTGTATCGCTGGTGGTGCTCGGCGGCGGTTCGATGACAACTGACTCCGAGGGACTATGGCTGGCAGACGTACCCGAGTTGTCCCGTGTCACGGTACGGATTTTGGCGGCCGATGCCGTGATCGCGGTCGGGGTGGACTATGCCGTCGCCGTGCCGCCCGGCACGTCGGAGATGAGCTTCACCGTCCATGGGCGGTGCATCACCGAACTCAACACGTTCGCGGTGATCGTGAACAATGAAATCTACCTGCCGCGCCCGCCCGTGCCACCGATGCCTCGGGACATCATCGTTTCCGATGTGACACGCGCGGCGGCGCTGCCCGGACCCACCCCCGGCGATGCAGCGAATGTGCCGTGGCTCGGCGCCTTCTGGCTGACCGCTCCATTCGTTCCGATTGCCGTGTGCGGACTGATGGACACGGGGACCCAGATCGCGGCCGAGGCGGCGATCCAACGATGGACAGAGGCCGGCGCCGCCGGGTTAGGTTGGAAGGTCGTGCGCGATGACACCATGTGCGACGCGCCCGCATCTCAGCCGAAGGTGCTGATTAGGCGCGACCCGGTGACGCGGTCACGCGCGGTGCTTGGACGCACCCGATTCTTCGACCAGGCCGGCCAGCGATGCCGGCTGGATGGCAATGGTGGGACGTGCTGGGTCGGCACGGTGCAGATATCGCTGAACCCGGCCGGCTTCGACCGGCTGCGCCCCGAGGCGCAATCCACGACTGTTTTGCACGAGATCGGCCATGCGCTTGGCGCGGCGCACTCGCGTCAGTGTGGCGACAGCTTGATGTGGTACGAGGCGCGCGGCTGTCCCTACGCGCCGAGAGCCGCCGCTGGCAGCGATGACGTCGCGAGCCTCAATGAATTGCTGGCGCTAACCCTGCCCGTTCTCCAGGCAGCGCAGCCCTCGCGACCATAGGCCGGCCGCGCACGCGCGGCGGACGCCAGCGCGCGTCCGCGCCGGTGGAGCGTGATGATCATGCCGTGCCGCCCTGCTCGTGATCGCGCCGCGCGAGTAACGCCTCGAGTTCGGCCACGCGCTGCTCGGCGGCGCGACGCGCGGCCGCGTCAGTGGCTGACCGATCCTCGGCCGCGCGCCGCGCCACTGCCTCGCCCTCGGCGCGGGTAGTCTCCGCCTCGGCGCGGGCAGTCTCCGCGTCGGCGCGGACGGACTCAGCCTCGGCGCGGGCGGCTTCGGCCGCGATGCGCTCCGGACGGCTGGGGACAATCGTGCCCGTTCGCGGATCGATGAAGCGAAGTTGTCCGTCGATAAGCATGAGCAGTAGTCCCAGCGCCTCGCTCATCAGCGAACCATCGGCGCCAGGAATGATCGGCTGGTAATCGTCGCCGTCCAGGCGGTAGCCTTGCAAGGGCGGTCGGAGATATTCGTGCATGGGGTCATACATGAAGTATTCCTGCACACCCATCGAGGCGTAGAGCGCACGTTTGCGGCGCTGATCCTCCATGCGCGTGGAGGGAGAGGTCACCTCAAACACGGTGGCCG
The DNA here is from genome assembly GCA_038325665.1 of Dehalococcoidia bacterium. Classification (GTDB taxonomy): domain Bacteria; phylum Chloroflexota; class Dehalococcoidia; order CAUJGQ01; family CAUJGQ01; genus CAUJGQ01. Next base: position 20,462 of record JBBQJF010000028.1, read on the forward strand.
GCGGAATGCCTTCTTCCCAGACCTTGTAGATGCGGCGCATCGGCTCCTTGGGCACGCCGATGGTCACGAATACGTCCGGGGCGACCGATGCCCGCGGGTTGCCCTCCTCGTAGTAGAAGAGCATGTTCATCCAGACATACACGTCCGGCCGGTCCGCGAAGTAGTCTTCCAGAGTCTCTGTCATGCGGACCATCTCGGCGCCGTGCAACTGCGTCTCCGCCAATGGTTTGCCGTCACTTTCGGGATACACGACCGTCGCGCGGTCGGGTCGGGAGGTGGCCATGTCAAACTCCGGATGGGTGTTGGGTGTTGGGAGACGGCCCCTTCGTGGCCGGCCGGGTGTAGGGTTCGGAAAGAGGAGGTTCGCGGTAAACACGATTCACGAACGGCGCTCACGCTCCTACAGCCGTAGCCGGGGGTCGAGGAAGTCGCGCATCCAGTCGCCGACGGCGTTGATGGCGAGCACGGTGAGCATGATCGCGGCGCCAGGAAAGATGTACATCCACCAGCGGTTGTTGAGGATCTGTTCACGACCGTCGGCAACCATACCGCCCCAGGTCGGCGTCGATGGGGGAACACCGAGGCCGAGAAAAGACAGCGCCGCCTCGGTCAGGATCGTCGCCGCCACGGCGAAGGAACCGATCACGATCAACGATGCGAAGGTATTGGGCAGGATGTGGCGAAACATGATGCGCCAGTCGCCGGCGCCCAGTGCTTTCGCCGCCTCGACGAACTCTTTCTCACGGTAGCTGAACACCTGCCCGCGTACGACACGCGCGTACGTGACCCAGCCGGTAACTCCGAGCACCAGCACCAGATTCTTCAGCCCCGGGCCAAGCACGGCCAGCACGGCGATCGCGAACAGGATGAAGGGCACCGCGAGTTGGATATCCGCCAGCCGCATGATGATATCGTCTACACGGCCGCGGTAGTAGCCGGATACCAATCCGATGGTCACGCCCAGCACGCCCGCGAGCGCCACCGCGGTGAAGCCCACGGCCAGCGAGATGCGTGCGCCATAGATCATGCGCGACAAGATGTCGCGACCAAGCATATCGGTACCGAGCGGATAGGCGCGCATCCCACCGGCTGACCACATCGGCGGCAGCTTGCTGTCCATCAGCTCGCCCCGGCGCGGGTTGTGTGGCGCGAGCAGCGGCGCGGCCAGCGCGCTGACGACAACCAGCGCGAGAATGATCACACCTACCGTCGCCAGCCGGGCCCGCAGCAGGCTACGCACCCAGCGCGGCGCCCGCCGCCGTCGCGCCGGCTCTGCTGCCGATAACGCCGAAATCGTGGTTTCCGCCGCCATTGCGCCTTACCTGTTCCAGCCTCCTCCATGATCGGGAGGAGGTTCCAGTCATACAAAAGTAGGGATGTCCCGCGACCGTTCCTCAATGGAACAGCGTGCCGTGGGGCCGTTTCGGTCGCCACGCCCCCGGCCGCTGCCGGTGGATCCCTGGTCCTTCATCTCCCTGGAGCACGCGACAACGAAGGCGATACAGCCATGGAGTTCGGTCTCGTCCGCGCACGGGCGCTCACGCGTCTCGCCTTCCCGCGCGGGGAAGGGGCAGGGGATTGGCCGCCCCCCGGTGTGGTCACCCATACCGAATGCGCGGGTCCAGGTAGCCGTACGTCAAATCGACCAGCAGATTGATGAAGACGAACAACAGCGACAAGATCGTGACCGAGCCAACAACGACCGGGAAGTCGCGCTGGCCGATCGCCTTGACTGCCATACTGCCCACACCAGGCCACGCGAACACGGTTTCCGTGACGACCGCCCCGCCCAATAGCACGCTGAAATCGAGGCCGATGATCGTGATGACCGGGATGAGCGAGTTCTTGAGCGCGTGGCCCAGGACCACTCGGTACTCTTTCAGGCCTTTGGCCTTCGCGGTTCGGATGTAATCCTGGCTGAGGACTTCCAACAGATTTGAGCGCATCAGCCGGGTGTTCCGCGCCATCGACACCGAACCAAGCGCCACCGCCGGCAGCACCAAGTGGCGCAGTTCGTCGATGAAGCCCCCCTGTCCCTTGCCGCCGATCGGGAACCAGCCGAGCTGCCCGCCGAAAATGTAGAGCAGCATGATACCGAGGAAGAACACCGGCATGCTTTGGCCCGCCAGTGCGCCCAGCATCGCCAGATTGTCCCAGATCGAGTTGCGCCGGGTCGCGGATACGATACCGGCCGGTATCGCCACCACCAGCGCCAGCGCCAGCGCCGCCACGGTCAGCTCGAGGGTGGCGGGCAGTTTCTCCGTTACGATGTCAAACACTGGCCGTTGCTGGCGCAACGAGGTGCCGAGGTCGCCCCGCACCAGTCCGCCGAGAAAGTCGCCGTACTGGACAAACCATGGCCGGTCGTAGCCGAGCTGATGGCGCACCCGCGCGATCTCGTCCGCGGTCGCGTCGGGCGAGACGCTCAGGAATGTTGGGTCACCCGTCTGGAACAGGATCATATAGACGAGCAGGGTGACCCCGATCACCACGATGATCGATTGAAGCAGGCGGCGAATAATATATGTCGTCATGATCGATGCAGCCAGCAGGAGGCGGTCGATCAGGGGGAGGACCGATTAACTCTGGTCCTCCCCCACACTCTGCCGCCTACCGGTTGCCTCCTACGCCTTCCACTGCGCTTCGAACATGGCGATGCGCTCGTCGGGACGGGCCTCCCACACCAGCTTCTTGCTGGCGCCGTAGAAGTCGACCTGGTTGTAGATCCACAGCCAGGGCGCCTCGTCCCAAACGATCTTGTGCATCTCGTTGAGGATGCTCTGGAACTTCTTCTCGTCCAGCTCGACCTTAAGCTGGTCGAACATGCGGAGATACTCGGGGTTCTGCCAGCCGGTGAAGTCGAGGCCGTAGTCCTTATGCAGGAAGAACGCCTCGTCCTGCCCGTTCACCGGCGCGCCAAGGCCGACGAAGTACAGCGGCGCGGGACCCTCGCCATTCTTCGTGAGCTTCTGGCCGGCGTACAGACTCCACTCCAGCACCTGGAGGTTGACCTTGATGCCGATCTTCTCAAGGTCTTGGGCGATGGCCTGCGCCATCTCCTTGTCTTTGATATAGCGGCCGGAGGGCGCCTGCATGTCGATGCTGAAACCGTTCGCGAAACCGGCCTCGGCCAGCAGCGACTTGGCCTTATTCACGTCGTAGGTGTATGCCTTGGCGTCGGGTGACTCGTGGGGGGGATTCATCAACGTCTTCATGCGCTTGCCCTGGCCGTTGAGCAGCGCCCTGCTGATCGCGTCCCAGTTCAGACCGTAGTTAATCGCCTGGCGCACGCGCTTGTCGCCCAGCGCCGGATGCTTGTCAGTCCGCATCCCGACGAAGATCTTGCGCAGACCCTCCACGCTGGAGATGCGCGCCTTATCGCTCTTGTCCACATCCGCCACGTTGTCCGGCGGGACGTTGACGATCAGATCGACCTCGCCGTTCTTAAGCGCGAGGATGCGAGTCGAGGTCTCGCCGATCGGGCGAAACACGATCCGCTCGAAGGCGACCGGCGGTCCCCACCAGGTTGGGTTGACCTCCATCACCAACCGCTGGTCCTTTTGCCACTCGACAAACTTCCACGGCCCACTGCCCACGGGCTTCGACTGTACCTTGCCCAGGTTGTCCGCCGATTCATCCTGGTAGGCGGCGGGAGACACCATGGGAATGCCGGTCAGAATATCGGGCAGCACCGCCGACGGCGCCGTGGTCTTGATGCGGATGGTGGTGGCGTCGACCACCTCGACCTTGTCATACGACATCGTGCGGCGGATGCGCGGCACCGCGACCTTCTCGCCGATCTTCTCTTTGGCGTACCGGTCCATGCTGAACTTGACCGCCTCGCCATCAAGGGCGGTGCCGTCGTGGAACTTGGCATTCGGTCGCAGCTTGAACTCCCAGGTCAGCGGATCGACGTTCTTGAACTCGGTCGCCAGTCTCGGTACCGGCTTAAGCGTTTTCGGGTCACGCCACAGAAGCGTGTCGAACATATGGAGATTGATATTCGTTTCTGGCGTCGCGTTGACGAACGATGGATCGAGCGTGTTCGCGTCCACGCCCTGCACGATGGTCACGGTACCGGTCGGCTTCGCCGGCCCGGTGGTGGCCGCCGTTTGGGGCGCACTACCCGCGCCGGCCGCGGGGGCCGCCGTGCTTCGTGTCTCCTCCTTCGTATCGCCGCCGCCGCAGGCGGCCAACCATGCCGCCGTGAGCCCACCGCCAACGGCGATGCCCCCGCGCACGAATCCGCGCCGGTTCAGCCCTAGCCCGCGCGCCGCCCGATGCTCTCGCCCCGTACCTTGCATTGGTCCCCTCCCCTCATCTGCCGTACCGGCGTTACATTGCCGGTTCAACCATGATACCCACCCAACATTACACGAATGTGACAAGTATACAGCACGCCCGGATGTGCGCCGTAAGTCCCACTCGCATAGCAACTGTTGGCGTATTGTGTGCACCGCCTGCTGGACTCGTCAACCAGAGAGCCAATCAGGGGCCACTACCATGGCAGTTGTCTTATCGCCTCTCGTGGCTCCCAGGGAAACGGGGCTGGGGAGTCCAGGTGTGTCATGGCAGGCTACATGTCGTCTCGTTGCTCCTATACACCCCGCTCGCGTTCGGGCGTATCAGGGGTGGAACGTCGCGAGATCTGCTCCAGTTCGGCGTCCCGCGCCGCGAACGCCTGTCCCAGAATAAAATCGATGAAGTTGGCCGAAACGTCGGCCTGTTCCCGAAAGCCGTTGGCGCGGGCGGCATCGGCGGCGACAGACCGCGCGAGCCGGTGGATCGCTTCGCGTTCCTCGGTGCGGATCGTGGCGGCGTCTGGAGTGCGGTCAGAGGCGGATGGCGGCATCACTTTACCCTCTCGGCGGGGAATATGTTCGACGGTAGCGGATCGATGTTTGGCGAATACTTCCGATTGTGCTGGCAGCACGAGGCAAGAGCGCTACACTTATGTGAGGAAGATGGCGCGGGATTCCGCACCCGCGGCCAGTATCCTGCTATCGAAGGAGGATCATGATGTCCGGTCGATGGGAACCGTTTGATCAGCTTACCAGCCTGCGCGAGGCGATGAGCCGCCTGATGGACCAGAGTTTCACCTTCGCCGGTCGCGGCGAGGGCGGTACGGATCAAGCCCAGAGCGTGCCGATAAACGTCTTTGAGTCCGGTGACACTCTGATGGTGACGGCAGCGATG